>JAVBNI010000184.1:0-20633 GCA_031551645.1 Bacteroidales bacterium
TGTCAAGTTTTGTGCAAAGTTAGATTGCTTCATCGCTCGTACCTCGCGATTCACAATGACGAACGGTAGCGCGTCATTGCGAGGCGGCAGCCGAAGCAATCTCAAATTTGAATGCACAAAACTTGGCGGCGCGGAGTATAATTCTACAGGCAAATACAAGCCTTTGTTCACTTTATGAAATCAAACTTTTCCATAACATCAATGTTGTGATGCCCAACGTTTCAGTTTGGGAAAGTACATTTTCATTTGCACAATCGCTTCATCTTTTGTCAGTTTCTCGCCTGCATCCTTGTTAAATTCTTCGACAAACTGAGCACAATGGGCAATCATCTCATCCATTGTCACATTTTGAGTGAAATTCCCATCTTTAAAGCAATAAACACAATAATCCTCATTGGTACTTTGATCCTTATTCGTTCCGAACTGTTCGGCTGCGGTTAAGGGCATTCCGCAACTTTGACAAAATTTCTGTTCCATGATTTCTATATTTAAAATTTGTTTTACAGAAACAAAGATAAGGAGGAATTTACCAACAAGACTTGTCCAAAATTGCGGATTTATATCTCATCCTATCCATTTACGGATTACCGCATTACCCAGTTCGATAAATTCAGCACGACGGTCTACTGCAGCTCTCACGTTTTCGTCCACATAACCTGTTTCACCCTGGCTATGCAAGTATTGATGAGCAGCTATCACACAAGCGCCTTCGTAATTGACCCGCTTAAGGTAGTCGGTCAATTCCACTTTTCCCCTACTGGTAACCGTCAGAGGTATCAAGCCGGGTGCGTTATGCTCGGTCCCGAACGTGATCACAAATCCTTTTTTGTCAAAGTAGTTCACAAAAGGTTCGAGAATTTCCAATTTATTGCGGCCGGGAATCAATTCGATGCTATAAATATCCTGCGCCAGTAGTTCCGCACACATTCGTTCCTTGTCGGATTCAAATTCGGTAAAATTACCTTTGGCATCGTCTAATAGCACGGGATAGCATGGAATTCCACCTGCCTTCAAATATATCTTCTTCATTTGTTCCACCGAAAGAAATGCTTTTTCATCTTCTTCCACAAAAGCTTTGCCGCCAGCTTTTAATAAATTGTTGCGCAATTCGTTTTCCAAAGCTGCCGCATCATGGATGTTCACGCCTACCGGTTTCCCGGAATATATTTTTTCCAACATGGATTTACATCCGGCTTCATCACCTGCCAGTTCGAAAACAGCAATGCGTAATGCCTGCGCAATGTGACGCTCACGGACCAACTGGCGGGCGTAACGTTTGCGAATGTCATCGTAAGCAAACGATAATCCAATCCCAAGCTCCTTCAACCAGCTATTCAACTTGGTAATCATGTCGGCTACCTGTCGCTGGCTTTCGGTCTTTACGCTATCGAGTAAGTCTTTATATTCTCCGGCTAAGATTACGGGATAGTTCAGTCCTTTTCCGCTGAAATAGGTACGACCGGGATTGTTGGGATCGTTTACACGGATGCCTTGGGATTGTTGTTCTTTTGACAAGGCGATGGCTTCAATGTTGAACAATGGAAAAATGCTGTTCCGGCTTGCCAAATCGCAAAATTCTTCATATCCGTCAGTCACATAGAAATCATTTATGCCAAGAGCTTTAATGTTTTCTTTCTCAGCCATTTCAAATATCTGCTCCATACCCGAAAAAGCACTGAAAGAATAGGGAGTGTGAACATGTCCGTTGACATTCAAGACTTCGAAAGGAAATTGCATCATCTCGTTGCGTGGCGGAAAATTTTTTAATGATCTCATGTTTTATGAATCTGGTTTTGATAATAAATTCAAGGCAAAGGTAAAATATTCACCAACCAAATCCGTTAAGATTCCAATAATTTTATGTAAGTTTGAATTTCCAAATAATAAATTATAATAAAGATGAAAACATTGCCTAAGATTTTTGTACTTGATACCAACGTAGTATTGCATGATTACATGTGTATTTACAATTTCCAGGACAACGACCTGGTAATTCCAATTGTTGTGCTGGAGGAGTTGGACAAGATGAAAAAGGGTAATGATCAGATCAACTACAATGCCCGCGATTTTGTCCGCGATTTAGACAAAATAGCCGGCGACGATATGTTCAATGGTGGTATCAAATTAGGCAAGAATTTGGGGAAACTCAGCATTGAAACGGGTAAACCTTTTTCTCCGGAGCTAAAACGCTCGTTCCCAGAAGAAACACCCGATCATCGGATACTCGCTATTACTGATTTTTTGAAAACATCGCGTTCCGACAGGCAGGTGATTCTTGTTACCAAGGATATCAACCTGCGGATGAAAGCCAAATCGGTAGGATTGCTGGCCCAGGATTACAAAAGCGATAAAGTACAAAACATCGAGGAGTTATACAAGATCGCCGAATCGATTACCTGTCCTCCGGATTTGGTTGCAAAGTTGTACGAAAACCAATATGGAGTACCGGCCAAAGATTTTAAAATAAAAGGATTACCCAAAGGTAATACATATTACATTTTAAATGAAAATACCCTGGCGTATTTCGATAGCGTCAATAACCGTTTGGTAAATGTCGAAAAACGCAGGTGCTTCGGTATTGAACCACGCAACGCAGAACAGACGTTTTGTATGGATGCCTTGTTACGTCCCGAAGTCCAGCTGGTTGCTATTACCGGGAAAGCCGGTACTGGGAAAACGCTTTTGGCCCTGGCTGCAGCTTTGGCGCAAAACCGGCAATATAGCCAGATATATTTAGCGCGTCCTATTGTCCCGTTGGCCAATCGTGACCTGGGATATTTACCGGGTTCGGCTAAAGATAAGATTGAGCCTTACATGCAACCTTTGTTCGATAACTTGAATGTGATCAAACAATCCCTGAAACAGAACAGCGACGAATACCGGAAAATCGAGGAAATGCAAAAGGATGAAACACTGGTTCTTTCTGCATTGGCTTATATACGTGGACGGAGTTTGTCCGAAACATTTTTTATTGTTGACGAAGCGCAAAACCTTACACCGCACGAAGTGAAAACAATCATCACCCGCGCCGGCGAGGGAACCAAGATTGTGCTTACTGGCGATATCGAACAAATAGACTCTCCATACCTTGATTCGCAATCCAACGGGTTGTCATATCTGACAGATAAAATGAAAGACCAACCTATTTTCACGCATATCAATTTGCTGAAAGGCGAACGAAGCAAGCTGGCGGAATTAGCAAGTAATCTTTTGTAAAAAGAGAGACCTTTCCTCTGATCTCCTTTCGGATAAAGGGGAAATCAGGTAATGTCGTTTTGTTAAGAATTCTATTCTGGCCCTCTCAGCAGCTTCGCAGTCTGCCTGACTGGTCATTAATGTAAATATTACCCCCGAAGCACTTCCTGCAATTGGTTTAGGGACATCCTGTATCCTTCTTCGAAGCCCATTTCGAGGATTTTTTTCATATCAGGTTCGCTGGCAAAGGTTATATCGATATAGACGGTAGTTTCTCCGTTTGTTTCCGAAAAATCGTGACGCCAGTTCAATTGGGGAAGACTGGTATTGATCACACCGTTTTCGTCACAAAAGGCATCGGAGGCTTCATACAATTTATTGGTCTGTATATTCGTGTATTTGATTATACTCCAAAACTTTTCGCCTTCGGGCGACAACATGTAATATAACCAATATTCACCTTCTCTGAAATCGGAGATTTTGGTAATGGCCTTGTAGGGCTTAGGGGCAAACCATTTTTCCATGATTACAGGATTGGTAAACGCGTCCCAAACTGTGTCCAACGGAGCGTTATATCTGCAAATAACAACAATCTTTTTATCGGGATAATTTTTGTTGAAACTGATATTCATAATCGATTATTTTTATAGCGTAAACAAAACGTAAACTGATAAGTTCTATACCTTTCAAAGATAAGGTAAATTCCGACAAAATCTTATTTTGGACAAACATTTATAAATCCGATATCCCCTACCATTTGGTTTTCAAAAAAATTGCCGATCCAATTATTATCATCAAATTTGCACTACAAAAATTCATGATATGAACCAACACTTTCAATACGGGAAAAAAGAAATCGAGCATCTTAAAAAAGCGGATAAAAGGCTTGCCGAGGCAATTGAAAAAGTAGGCGTGATAAAAAGAGGCGTAAATCCCGACCTTTTTTCGGCGCTCGTTAATTCCATTGTCGGGCAGCAGATTTCCACAAAGGCGCAGCAGACTATTTGGGCGCGAATGACACAAAGTTTGGGCGAGGTATCGCCCGACACTGTTGATGCGCTTTCGTTGGAGGAACTGCAAAAATTCGGTATTACGTTCAAAAAGGCCGAGTATATCAAATCGCTCGCAACAAAAGTGTTATCGGGCGAATTTGATATTCATGCGCTGAATGAGATGACGGACGAGGAAGTTTGCGCAGAACTGTCTAAATTGAAAGGCATCGGCGTGTGGACTGCCGAAATGCTGATGATTTTCTCCATGCAGCGGCCCGATATTTTGAGTTACGGCGATTTGGCCATCCACAGGGGAATGCGGATGCTGTATCGCCATCGCAGCATCGACAAAACCAAATTCGAGAAATATCGGGAACGGTATACGCCTTATGCTTCGGTTGCAAGCCTGTATTTGTGGGCTATTGCGGGTGGAGTGATAGCGGAGATGAAGGATATTGCCGATACAAACAAAAATCGAAAAACCGGGAAAGCTGCCGCCGATAAAAAAGGAACACGAAGCGTATAGCGTATTCGGGATCAGATACAAAAGTCGGTTAGCCGTTCAAACGAAACCATTTGCATTTCATCACGTATAAACATATTTAGGGTATATTTTGGGGAACACCTTCAAATAATCATTATCCGATAGAATGACCTTTTTTTTCAGCATAGTTGTTGCAGTCCTTTTTGTGTGGTTGCTTCATCGCATAATAAATTTCAAGGGAAATGTGAAGTCGGAGAAACACATTTTGCGATTGAAACTGATCGGAAAAGATGCAAGACTCGTTCATGCTGTTTTTAAAGTCAGCAGTTATGAAGGATTTCATTATTTCGATTTTTGTATGGATGAGGTCATCAGGTTGTTTTTGGATGTGGTAAAAAGTACAAAAACAAACAAGGCGACCCGTCTGTATCTTTTCGATTATTGTAAATATGCCGTGAAGGATGAGTACAATATTTTTCCCGTTCCCGTAAATTCCGTCCAATATCACAAATTAAAGGCAAATGTACCCAAAGCGCTGCAAGACTCGGTTCATCGGCGGATCGGCTCTCTCCCGCCTCTGACCGAGGACATGGAGATACAACTTTACGCAAGAGATGCATTGCGTTGGCAACGGGTACTGGATAAGATGACGGAAGAGTATCGGCAAGGTGAAGAACAACAATTTTATGCGGAGGTAATAAAAATAGCTGCATTGAACGAGTCGAGCGAGGCCCGACAACGGAATGCTTATTACAAAGGGTATAATTTTCTGGCGCCGAAGGATAAAAAGTTGTCATTGAAATTGTATGTGCATTATCTGCATACGGGCCTTAAAGATTTTAAACATAAGGATATCGGCAAAAGAAACAAGCAAGCGTTTTTCGATAAAGATAAGGAACGGAAATTTGAACTCATTTGCAAGAAAATGCGTTCAAACGGCGATTTGGACAAGGCGCTTTGTTCGGTAGACGAAATGTATGCCGTGAAACGACGTACCATCAAACTCGATGAAACGGCTATTGCCGAGGCGCGCAACGAACATACCGATGTCGTAAATATTTTGGATCGATACCTGTCCGACAATGATGTCGATTTACCCGCAACGAATGATAAAACGGGAAAGATTTCGCAATCAACGCTTCCCGTTATCGACTTTCCGAAGGTATCGGACTCGGAATTACTGCAATTGTTCGCAGAAAATAATTTGCAATTGGACATGCAGGATTTGAGTAATTTTGCGGATCAAAAAGGAATATTCAAGAACCAATTGATTGACAGCATCAATAAAAAATATTACGAACTGTTGGATGATGTTCTGATTGAGGAAGGCGAAGGTGTTTATACCATCGAAAAAGAATATTTCCGAATAGTTTCCGAACCGAAAAAATAACAATGGAGAATAACCCGAAAATAAAGTCGAAAGAAGCAACGGCCATTATCAATTCGTTAATCGGCGGCGTTGTGCCCAAAATCGGGGTGCAGCATATCACCGTGGGACGCACGGATGAAGTGGCGACTTTCGTCAAGGCGCTCGAAGACGTGAAAAACGGTCACAGCATGATGAAGTTTTGGATCGGCGATTTCGGTTCGGGAAAATCTTTCATGTTGCATTTATTGAATACGGTGGCTTTGAAGCAAAAATTCGTGGTGACCAATGCCGATTTCACGCCGCACACAAGACTATATTCCAACGACGAGAAAAGTCGGGCGCTCTACACGGCGTTGGTGAATAATCTGGCCATCCAAACCAAACCCGAAGGCGGCGCTTTACCCGTTCTGATCGAAAAGTGGATCGAACAAACGATGCTGCTGATTGCTGAAAAAAACGGAATTTCGCCGATCAAAATCCGCCGTCCCGAACATTCGGGGACGATACAGAATGTTATCATGCAAACGATCAACGGCATTTCCGATACGGGTGGATTTGACTTCGGGCTGGCTGTCGCGAAATATTACGAAGGCTTCATCGGCGAGGATGAACAAATGAAAAAGAATGCTTTGCGTTGGTTGAAAGGCGAATACACGGCCAAACGCGAAGCAAAGACCGACCTTGGCGTCAGCGATATCATCAACGACAGGAACTATTACGACATGCTGAAAAATCTCTGTCGTTTCTTCACAAGCATCGGCTACAGCGGTTTTGTGATCAATTTAGACGAGACCGTCAATCTTTACAAAATCGTGCACGCGGGGATACGTCAAAAAAATTACGAAACGCTGATGAGCATCTATAACGATTGCTTTCAGGGCAAAGTGGAGCATATTTTTTTCAACATAGCGGGTACCACGGAGGTGCTGGAAGACAAAGACCGCGGGTTCTACAGCTACGATGCGCTGAAAACAAGACTCCAAGTAAACAAATTCGAGACATCGTCGGCGCGCGATCTGGCGCAACCCGTTATCCGACTGACACCATTGACACATAACGAGATCTTTGTTCTTTTGCAGAAGTTGAGAAGTATTTTTGATCTGAATTATGAGACGGCGATCGACTTTTCCGATGAGGATATTCATACGTTCATGGAAGAAATGTACAACAAGTCGGGCGCATCGGAATTTCTCACTCCCCGCGAAGTAATCCGCGATTTCCTGAACATCCTGAATATATTGCGTCAAAATCCCGATGTAACCAAAAAACAACTGTTCGAAGAAATCGTTATCGAAGACGAACGGCCCGCATCGCTCGAAGCAGCTGAAACCGCAGAGGAGGAAATGCGCAAAGAAAAGAGCAAACGCATCGAAAAACAATGCCGCAGCCTGAACCTGTCGGAAGAAATGACGGATAAGCTGATCAACACCTTGTTGGACGATGAAAATCTGCTGAAAATGCTTACGGGTTCGCTTCGAAACCAAGCGGGTTCTCTATTTGCTACCGAAAAACGGCTTATCTTTATCAGCAGGCAAATGGAAATCACGTCTTTTCTTTACGGGCAGATCAATGAGATGAGCTATACCAAAGGATTGCAACACAGCACGCTGCATATCCTGCCGGACAATGATCGGTTCAATATCGATCTTATTCCCAATGCACAGATCAAACCGCTGATCTCTTTGTTGGAAGCGCAAATCGATGTCCTCGAACGGAAAACATTATCGGCGGAACTGCAATATTGGCGAAAAATGATTAACAATGAAGGCATTAAATGCTCATTGGAGCGAATGAGTAAAATTGCCTATATCATCCACGAAAAAGACCATACGACGGGCGAAATCTTTTTCATGCGCCATGCCGACACATTGACCAAGATATTGAAACAGTACTCCGTTCTGGAAAATGCGGGATTAACCGACCCCGAAATAGAAGCCTCCATGAAGCGGATTGAAAGTTCCATTGCCGTTACGCATCAAGCTTTCGAGCATGAGCTGGGCAATATTTTCAAAACGGATATGCTCGACATCGATGCCGAAGCGGAAGCCTATATGCAGGGGTTGCGAAACAGGGGATTGATAGAGTAACCAGATGATTGTCTTAAAGAACAAACAAGAAAAAACGTTGATCTGATGGGAAAATCGGTCATTATTATTCAGCTGTTTTTATACTTCGTTATATTTTTAATGATTTCCTGTAAAGCCGGAAACCATCAATCGGAACAGCCGGCAGAAGCGGAATGTAATTGGATGAGCCATCGGTTTACCATAGCCGGAAAAACGGTCCGTTTTCTGCTGCCTTTGGAATATACGGACAAAGGAATAGACCGTGCGCGAGCGCTGCCTCAGTATCGGGATAACATCGCAATTTTTCAACAAAGTGAGTTTATTTTTATCTCTACCAAAAATAATCATAACTTCTTTGCTCTGTTTGTTAATCCTGACAGTTTGGAATTTGATCGAAAAAAAATCAGTGTAAACTCAATATTAGACTCAGTAGTGGCAGAAATGAAAATTTTGAATAGACAGGTCGGACGCG
Source organism: Bacteroidales bacterium (assembly GCA_031551645.1). Taxonomy (GTDB): domain Bacteria; phylum Bacteroidota; class Bacteroidia; order Bacteroidales; family UBA4181; genus JAIRLS01. Next base: position 8,579 of record JAVBNI010000184.1, read on the forward strand.
ATATTCTATTTACAGAGAAAAAACAGGATAAAAATAAGCAGCCTTATTATTTACTGACAGCGTCAAGCAGATATTCTAAACGCATAACTATTGATGATCCGATAAGTAAATTGAACCGATCGGACTCCATCCGAACCCAATTGACATATCTTACTTATATTGGAATGACCGGATATTCTTTTGGTTTAGAATCCGTAGAAAGCATGAGCGATTTTTCATACGATGAAAAGCGGAAGATATTGGAGTCTATAACAATAGAATAAAAACACATAATATAGAAAGCAACAATATGAACCCTGAAAATAAAATGACTCCGCAAGAACAACCGGTGATGCCCGAAAAGATCGAATTAACTGCCGACGAGCAGGATAAAGTGGCCGTGTATAAGTCGAAAATCGATTTAAGCAGCAAAAGCAACATCATACAATACGGAGCAGCAGCCCAAAACCAAATGGTTTCCTTTTCGGAAAACGTGCTGCGACAAGTCCGCACCAAAGATTTGGGAACGGTGGGCGACACTTTAGCGGGATTGGTTACCGAAATAAAGACATTCGACAAGGCGATCAACAGGGGCGGGATACTGGGTTTCTTTCGCAGCCTCAAGCGTAAACTTATTCACTTAAAAGCGGAATATACCCGTATCGAGAAGAATATGGGACAAGTGGAAGTGCAATTGGAAAAGCATTATCAAACGCTGATGAAGGATATCAATGTTTTTGATAAGCTGTTTGAGCAAAACGAACAGTATTTCAGAGATTTGTCTTTATATATCTATGCGGGAGAAGAGAAACTGAAAGAAGTCAATGAAAATCTGTTGCCCGCTATGAGAATTGAAGCCGAAGAAAGGAATGATCCGCAATCGGTTCAGAAATACAAGGATATGGAACAACAAGCGCATCAGTTCGATAAAAAACTCCACGATCTGAAACTCAGCCGAATGATTTCGCTCCAATTAGCTCCGCAAATACGTTTGGTACAAAACAACAGCGCCGTATTGATGGACAAAATACACTCAAGCATCGTCAATACCCTGCCGTTGTGGCGCAACCAAATGGTGCTGGCATTGGGATTGGTACATTCGCAACAAGCCTTGAATGCGCAACGTGCGGTAAACGATGCCACAAACCAAATGCTTCAACGCAACAGCGAGATGCTCCGAAGTTCGAGCACACAAATTGCAACGGAAAACGAAAGAGGAATTGTAGACTTGGACACCCTGCATAAAGTGAATACCGACCTTTTCGCAACCATCGACGAAGTGTTGCGCATTCAGGAAGAAGGACGACAAAAACGCCGGGCCGCGGAAACGGAACTGAGAAAAGTTGAGAATGATTTGAAGACAAAGTTGGTGGCGGGGAGATGAAAACCACCAAAACCAATGCGGCTCGGTTGCTCGATAAGGCAAAGATTGCGTACGAATTGCTTCCCTACGAGGTCGATGAGTCGGATTTGAGCGCCGTGCATGTGGCCGAACTGACGGGACAACCGATCGAGCAAATTTTCAAGACTTTGGTCTTGAAAGGCGACAAGACCGGCTATTTTGTTTGCATCATTCCGGGCGGGGAAGAGTTGGATTTGAAAAAAGCCGCCAAAGCATCGGGCAATAAAAGTTGCGACATGATCCCGATGAAGGATTTATTGTCCGTTACGGGATATATTCGCGGAGCATGTTCGCCCGTGGGTATGAAAAAGCAATTCCCGACATTTATTCACGATTCGTGCTCCGAACATGAACACATCTGCGTCAGTGCGGGGCAACGAGGTTTGCAGATACGGGTCGCGCCGCTCGATTTAATTCGAGAAATCGGTGCGACAATGGCATTTCTGACATAAATCATTGAATCATGTGAGTCAAGTAGTTGAAAGCAAAAAACAGCTTGAAAAGCAATATTTTCATAACCGCAGGTAAGCGACCTGCGGAAAAGCGATACAACCGAGCATCTGCCTGCAAGGCAGGATTTTAGTTTTGATCTGGTTCTGCCTTGCAGGCAGATGCCTTGTTATATTGTTTTTCCGAAGGTCAACGACCTTCGGTTATGAAAATATAGCTTTTCAAGCTATCTCTTTGCTTTAACCCTTGATTTTATCAATAAATACCTAAAAGAATATCGAAGAAATTGCTTCTTCAAAACCTAAAAATAAGAAGTATGGTGAACGAAAAGCCTTGTAGGCTACATCTTATTTTTTTTCATTCATAACACATTAACATATGTACGCAATATGATTTAACTTTTTTTACAAAAACTGAGTATAAAAATTAGAATGGATTGTTTTCATAGCAAAACAAAACCTAAAGTCCATGCATTTCGATAAAGACTATTCGAAATTTTCTTTTGAGGAGTTTCTTCAAGATGATTTTTTTATTCAATCGATGAAATATCCGACAAAAGAATCTGTGGCATATTGGGAGCAATTTCAACAGAGAAATAAAGATCGATTGAACGATTTCGAGGCTGCCAGACAATTTATCAAGGCTGCCAATACAGGTAAATTGTCGGATGATGAAACTAATAAAATATGGAAAAATATCAAGGCCTCGAAAAAACGGACAAGACGGATAAAACCAACAACTTATTATATTGGTTTTGCAGCCGCTGCAAGTATCGCATTATTGGTTATATTTATTACTCAACCACATCTCAGACAGTTGGCCCAAAATGAAGATTCATCATCTGATATTGTAAGTTTTGCCAGTGAATACCAGGTTCCGGCTGACCATTCTATCGACGAAGCCCAGCTTATATTATCCGATGATAAAGTAGTCCTCCTGACCGAGCAGGAATCTGTGATTACATATGATTCAACAGCGATCAGTATCAATGCACAGGATGTTCCTAAAACTGCATCCAGCGCATATAACCAATTGATTATCCCACGGGGCAAGCGGTCGACATTGATATTCGACGACGGAACAAAAATATGGGTTAATGCTGGTACAAGAGTGGTTTATCCGGTTGAATTCACGAAAGAAAAAAGAGAAATATACGTAGATGGTGAGGTTTTCCTGGATGTTACTCCCGACAAGCAACGTCCGTTTATTGTTCGTACCAACGATATAGATATACAAGTATTGGGTACGAAATTTAATGTGCAGGCATACGCGTCAGATGCGCAAAAACGCATTGCCCTGGAATCAGGTTCAATAAAAATCACATCCAAGGCAAGCCATAACGAGGTATTACTCAGTCCCGATAAAATGTATGAATTCAATGAGGGCAAAGAGTCCGTTAAAAACGTCGATATACGGAAATACGTCTCATGGGTTGAAGGCTTATATTTTTATGATAGCGAAAGGTTGGATATCATTCTTGCCCGATTGTCAAGATATTACGGGAAAGATATTGATATTGACCTGGAATCGGCAAAGTTGACCTGTTCCGGGAAACTGGATCTGAAAGAAAGACTTGATGACGTGTTGATGGGGCTTAGTTATACTGCCCCGATATCATATACCCATGTTGATGAAAAATATACAATCAGTTTTAAACCTTTAAATTAATTGAAATAGCCTATGAAGTAGAAAAAACAGTCAGTTATTAATGAAAAAAGATCGGACGATACTGGTACTATCATCCGATCGGAATCTCATGTTAAAAAACTCAAAAGTATTTAACTTAAAATCATTGCAAATGTACAAAAAAGCTAGTATATTATGCCTTTTAAAAAATAAATGTAAAGGTGTATTTAGAATCATGAAGTTAATCGTCTTTTTTATGGGGTTAGGAATAGGTAGTTGTTTTGCAATCAACAGCTATTCCCAATCTACATACTTATCTCTTGAGATAAAAGACAAAACCGTCCAGGAAGTCTTCTCTGAAATAGAAAAAAACAGCGAGTACGTTTTTTTCTATTTCGACGGAGCATTGGATGTCAACAGGAAAGTTTCCATTAACATTCAAAACCAAACCATCCATTCCGTTTTGGACAAATTATTTGAGTCTACGGATAATGGTTATGTGGTTTCGGACAGGCAAATTTTTATTTCAAAATTGTCATCGTCAGAATCACTACAGACGGGAAACAAAATCACAGGAAGAGTTACCGACCAAAGCGGTGAAGGTCTGCCGGGTGTCAATATCATCATAAAGGGGACCACTACCGGGGTCGTCAGCGATGTGCAAGGTAATTATGTCATCAACAATGTTCCCAATGATGCTGTGCTTGTTTTCTCGTTTGTCGGGATGAAAGCACAGGACGTTTCTGTTAGCGGGAAAACAACTGTAAGTGTAGTAATGGAAGAAGAAGCTATTGGTGTAGAAGAAGTCGTTATCACTGCCTTGGGACTTAAACGTGAGAAAAAAGCGTTGGGGTACTCAGTCGGCGAAGTGAAAGGCGACGATCTTACCGAGACCACCCAAACGAATGTATTGAATGCATTGGCAGGAAAAGTTGCCGGTGTTAAAATCAACCAAATAGGTGGTGCAAGCGGGTCATCGGTAAACATAATCATTCGTGGCGCCACATCGTTAAGTAATGATAACCAACCACTCATCGTAATCGACGGAGTGCCGGTAAAAAACCAGCTCAATAACCTTTATGGGGGAGCTGACTTCGGAAATGCCATTTCCGACATCAATCCGGATGATATCGAAAGCATTTCGGTATTGAAGGGCGCCAGTGCAGCCGCTCTTTACGGTTCCCGTGCAGGCAATGGGGTAGTCATGATCACCACACGATCGGGAGCGAGCGGTAAAAAAGGGCTTGGTGTATCATTCAATTCGACCAATGTTTGGGAAGTACCATTTCAATACATGCCGGTACAGAATAAATTTGCCAGCGGAAAAGACGGAGGTATTGATATATGGGATGAAATGCAAAACGAAAGCTGGGGCGTCATGCTTGATGAGGGGAGACAAGAAATTCAATGGAACAGCGATGGTAAACCGGCGCCATTGGTTTCCTATCCCGACCGTTTCAAAGACTTTTTCCAAACAGGTTTTTCCACAACCAACAACCTGGCTGTTTCCGGAAATTATGATAAAGGATTTTTCAGGATATCGGGAGGCGACATGAGGAACACGGGAATTATTCCGAATACCGATTTGAAGCGTACCTCCATCAACCTGAATGCCGGTTATGATGTTACCAAAAACTTCAGGGTATCAGGAAGCTTCCTGTGGACACAATCAAGTTCGGATAATCGTCCGAATATAGACGGGGGAGACCGTAACGGGATACTCCGCAGCCTTTATGAAATGAGTTCGCACGTGAACATCATGGATCTTAAAGATTATTGGGTAAAAGGGCAGGAAGGCCTTAAACAAACAAGGTACAAAGAAAAGTGGAACAATACATGGTTTGTTGCCAACGAAAATACCAATGCATTCACCCGGGACAGGTTGACCAACAAAGTAGATGCTGAGTGGGATATAACCGACGATTTGACCTTAAGCGGTAGTTTTACCCGTGATGCTTTTACCGAAAACAGGGAAGCAAAAAAGGCTGTCAGCACCTATGGATGGGATAAAGGGACATACAGGCTTACAGATATTGCCCACGAAGAAATCAATATGAATGTGACCCTTTCATATAAGAAACACTTCAGTGAGGCTTGGAGTCTTAACGCCTTTGTGGCAGCGAACAGGATGCATGCCAATGGAAGAAACCTTGATAATACTGCATCACAACTTGTATTACCGGGACTATACACGATGAGTAATGGGGTTCCTGGGACAGTTACTTACCCGAGTTCAAAGTCCGAAAAGGAAATCCGCAGCGTTTATGGAATGGCTTCATTAGGGTTCAAAAGCCAGATCTACCTTGATTTAACAGCAAGGAATGACTGGTCGAGTACCCTACCCCCTGATAACCGGTCGTATTTTTATCCATCCGCGTCGTTGAGCATATTGCTTTCCGAAATGATCCCAATGCCTCATTGGATCACTTACACCAAATTGCGTGGAGGTATTGCCCAGGTGGGTAATGATACCGACCCGTATAACCTCCAACAAGCTTATTCCTTCGGAACGGATTGGGGTTCAAATAAAACGATGTATATGGGCGGTACCCAGAAGAATCCGAATCTGAAACCCGAAATAGCCACCTCTAAAGAGTTCGGGGCTGACTTCAGATTCCTCAATAACAGATTGGGGTTGGATGTTACGTGGTATACCGTCCAGAATAAAAACCAGGTGTTGAACATCACAATGCCCTTTGAATCGGGCGCTTCCGCCAGGACCATCAATGCCGGGCTTATTGAAAGCAGCGGGTGGGAAATCGTATTGAACACGACTCCGGTTCAGACCCGGGATTTCAGGTGGGATATGACCTTCAATTTCTCGCGCAACAGGACCAAATTGAAAGAATTGATACAAGGAATAGACTATTATAATTTCGAGTCGACACAAGGCGCCATGTTCCGGTGTTACGCAGGCGATTATATCGGGGATATCTACCAGCAACCCATGTTGAAAGTGACCGATAAGAGTTCACCATATTACGGATACCCGATCATTGATAACGCCGGTTATTACCAGATCGACAACAAACCGGAAAATATGGTCAAAATCGGAAATTCAAATCCGGATTTCAACCTCGGTATCCAGCCAACATTCAGTTATAAAGGATTTACTTTGTATGCCAATATCGATTGGAGCCAAGGCGGGCATTTCTATTCTGAAACCATGATGTTTTTCAGCAACAATGGCTGGTTGGACAACACTTTCTCAGGCGCTGCATATGATCCAAGCAGAAGTATTGACAGTCAGATTAAAGAAAATCCGCAGGCCTATTTCGGAGAATGGATTGGCGGACGTACTCCCGAATATGGAGGTTTTGCCTGGGGGGCAACTAACCCAAGCCGTTCGAATGACGCTTCACTCAATCCGGGTGTCCGCGAAACATCGCCAGGCGTATACGCCGAGAATCTGGGCGGCGACGGAACCGTATGGATTACCCCTTTTATGGCCAACCAAAAGGCAGTCAGACAATTTCCTGAAAAAAGCATGTACAGTGCAACTTATATCAAATTGCGCGAAGTTGCCTTAACTTACCACTTCCCCGCCAAGCTCATCGAAAAGATTAGTCTCCAACGACTGTCGCTTTCCCTCGTAGCCACCAATATTTGGAAATGGACTGCTGCAGACATCTTTGTCGACCCGGAAAGAGCTTATATGCCGCGTGGTTCTGGTGCAGACTATAGTTGGGTTGCAGGGGTAGAATACTACAATGTAATGCCATACACGGGCACGATTGGCTTAAAATTAAATGTTGAATTTTAAAAAAAATGAACATGAAAGTAACTAAAATAGTAGCGATTTTGTTGATTTTTGTGGTATTGTTTCCGGTATCTTCATGTGAAGACTTTGATAAAATGAACGAAGATCCGAACAATCCTTCAAATGTCTCATCCAACTATATTTTAACCTGGGTATTGGTCGAAATGGCTAAAGAGTATACCAAAAAAGGATATTTTGGTGAAAGTATTGCCGGAGCGATGCAATATACACAACGCGGAACAAATTACCAGGCCGAACGCGTGAACAATTATCAATGGTCTGCCGAGTCATGGGAGACGTTTTATAACTTACTCCGTAACGTACAGATCATCAACGATAATTCAAAAAAGGACGGAAACAAAATGTTCGAAGGCATCTCCCTTACATTGCGGGCTTTTCTTTTTGGCACTGTGACCGATCTTTATGGAGATTGCCCTTACTCTGAAAGTTTAAAGGCCAATCAGGGAATATATTTTCCAAAGTATGATGCACAGATCGACGTCTATAAAGGAGTCCTTGAAGACCTGAGAAATGCCGAGCAGATTTTTGGCGGATCGGATATTGGGGATTATGCCATCAGTGCAAGCGCTGATGTGGTGTATGGAGGGAAAAGCGCCCAATGGAGAAAATTTGCGAATTCTTTGAGGTTAAGGTATTGTATGCGTTTAACCAACAAGAAAGCTGACATGAGCGGAGCCGGAGTTGATATTGTTGCCGATTTCAACGATGCCGCTTCGAAAGCTTTTACAGAGAACAAGGATGATGCAATTGTAGCTTATATTGGTACTACCAAAGATAATAGCAACAATGGAGGGCCTTTGGCTTCAGCCAATCCTCCTGTAGCCATTAAACCGTGTAAAACCATTCTCGATTATTTAAGGGATATTAAGGATCCAAGATTCTACCGGTGGTTTCAACCAGTAGAAAAGAAATGGGATTTCGATGTTACTACAGAGGTCACCAAAACGATCACAACGATGCTTGGCGAAAAGTATACGGTAACCTATATCCCAACCACCAATACCAACTTGGATACTTCACTTTATGTGGGTTTGCCGATGGGATTGAAGGGCGTCGATGCTACGGCCTATAACAAAGGTACGGAGCAGCTTCCCAACGAAGAGAAAAGTCCGTACGTTTCTTACATGCATGAAAGATTTCGTAAAAATTCGGATACCTATCTCCGGATGGAAATAATCATGTATCCGGAAGTCGAATTTTTACTTGCCGAAGCGGCTGCTATGGGTGGTTTCTCTGTAAGCGGCAGCGCTGAAGAACATTATAAGAAAGGTATGATAGCATCATTAGCCAGATGGGGTATTGCCAGCGGTTCGAACGGATTTGATTTCGATACTTATTACAATAATACGGATGTAAGCTATGCCCAGGCAGCTAATAAAATAGAGCGGATCATGGAACAGAAGTGGGTTGCTTTATGGTTGAATGTCGAGCCTTGGTTCGATTGGCGCCGTACCGGTTATCCGGATTTGAAACCCGGAGCAGTGGCCGTATTTGGTCCGGCAATTCCCATACGCTACCAGTATCCTACTCCAAGCCAGGATCCTCAATATTTGGTTAATTATAATGTCGGTGTCAGCCATTTGGTGAAATCCCAATATGTCCCGGCAGAACAAACCGCCGATCATCCATATTCAAAAATGTGGTTGCTCGAAGGTACCGGTATACCATATTAAAATGGTAGAAAATTTCAATTAATAAAATTTAAATTCCAATGGGGAGCATTTTCAAGACAAATTCTTGTTGATGTTCCCCATTTTATTTGTATTTATTGACCAACGTCATCTGTTTCGACCCTGTCAGCGGCTTCGTAGCCTGACAGGTCGTTAACACGATGACCTGACAGGGTCGATAGACCTGTCAGTGTCAGGGTCATGATCAATTAATAACAACTTATATAACTCGATACATTATAGAATTAATGATGAAAAATAATTTGTTGGTGTCGTTTAGCGCCTTGTTCTTGTTATGCTTTTATGCTGGGATAAATCATATCCATGCACAAACCATTGACCTTTCGAAAGCTTCGGTGATGGTCTCGACGGAAATTCGTTTACCTGTTCGGGAAACAATTATCCGGACATTTCAGGAGGAAGTAAAACAGCGTACCGCTATCCAGTTACCGGTAACGGAAAAATGGAACAATAAATATCCGGTAATCTGTATGGTTTTGGCTTCACAAGCTGAACTCTTCGGGGTTGAAGTTCCCCACCGGACTGGAGATAACCTGCCCGAGACAAAAGCAGAAGGATTTCGCATTGCTTTTGATTCTTCGTCGGGAGCCGGAACGCTCTGGTTGATCGGAAACGATGAACGAAGCCTGTTCTATGCCATGGGACAATTTTTGCGAATTGCCGACCTGTCATCCAAAAGTATCAAATTTGATAAAAAGAATGAGATCGCCAGTTCACCGGCCTATCCCATACGCGGACACCAACTCGGGTACAGGAGTACCAACAACACATGCGATATGTGGACAGTGGATCAATTTGAGAAATATATCAGGGAATTGGTTTTATTCGGATGTAACAGCATTGAAAATACGCCCAATATGAATAAGTCCTTCGAGGCGAACATGAAGGTGTCGAGCGAAGAAATGAACACTGCTATGAGCCGGATATGCGATCGTTACGCTATCGATTACTGGGCATGGGTTCCTGCCACTGTCGATCTTTCGGATAAGGCAAAGTTTGAAAAAATCTTAGAATGGAACGATACGTTTTACAAGAATTGTCCGCGCTTGGATGGGGTATTTATTCCGGGTGGAGATCCGGGAGACAATCACCCCGAATATTTGATCCCATTTTTAGAAGCTGTTGCTGCAAAATTGTCCCAATACCACCCTAAGGCAGGTCTTTGGGTGTCTTTGCAGGGATTCAATGAAGAGGCGACAGATTATTTTTTCGATTATCTCAAAAAGAACGATGTTGACTGGCTCAAAGGAGTCGTTTCCGGTCCCGGGAGCCCCGATGACGAAACCACTTCATCCACTCGTTTTCGTCTCCCCAAAAAATATATGCACCGGCATTATCCCGATATAACCCATACGGTACGCTGCCAATATCCGTCGCCCGAATTTGACCAGGCATTCGCTCTTACAGAAGGCCGGGAAGCATGTAATCCGCAACCTTTTTTCTACGCGGATGTTCATCGCCGGTTTGAACCTTTCACTGACGGTTCGATTACCTATTCGGACGGGGTTCATGACGACATAAACAAGATATTATGGACGTGCCTGGATTGGAACCTGGATGAAGATGTCAGGCAAATATTGAAAGAATATGCCCGATTCTTCTTTGGTATATCGGATGTAGCTGTGACGGACGGGATTCTTGCATTGGAACAAAATTGGTACGGCCCGCTTGAACGGAATGGTACGGTTGAGGCTACTTTTACTTATTGGCAACGACTCGAAACGGCACATCCGGAGTTAAAGAACAATTGGCGCTGGATACAATTATTGACACGGGCATATTACGACGTTTACACCCAAAGACGTAAAATTTACGAACAAAACTTGGAAAAAGAAGCAAACAAAGTATTGGCAACTGCCGCAAGTATCGGCGCGGATCAAGCAATGGATCGCTCATTAGCAATGGTCTGTAAGGCAGACAAAGAACCGGTCAATCAAGATTTGAATAAAAAAATACAGGATTTTTGCGAACAATTGTACCGTTTGATCGGCATGCAGACAAGTGTAAAAAAATACCATGCAAGCGGCCCGGAACGGGGTTGTATCCTCGATTTTATCGATTATCCGTTGAACAACCGGTGGTGGCTCGAAGATGAATTCAACAAGATCAGGGGCATGGATTCCGAAAACGAAAAACTGGCCCGACTGGAAGTCATCCGCACCTGGGAAAATCCCGGGGAAGGGAGTTATTATGACAATATTTCCGATATATCGCAAAGTCCGCGGGTTAAAACACGCATGAGAAAATCGTATGGTTATGCCTGGTGGGATGGTGGAATGTCGCGTAAGCGATTATCCACCCAGTTGTTTCAACATTTGCCGGAGATTGTTTATACGGATCTTGACCTGAACGCGACATATACCATCCGGATTGCAGGACGTGGAGAAGCGCTCTTGCGTGTTAACGGCGAACGAATTGCACCTTCCGCATATCCGAAAGAACTGGAAACATTTAAAGAATTTCATCTGTCGTCAAAACATATCAAAAACGGTAAAATAGTAGTGACATTTGATGAGCCGGATGAGTTGAATCTGAGTTGGAGGGAACAATCCACGATTTGTGATGTCTGGCTGTTGAAAAATAACTGACCTCTGAATGGGATTTCAATGACTATGAGTTACTTAAAATTATTGTAGATTAGAATTTTATGATACAATAAAACTTATATTATAGACAAGATTTACATGATTAACATGATTTTTTCTGATCGCCTTCGGCGATTTATCATGTAAATCATGTCTGATTTATATAAACTCTATTATTGTTTCGTATATTTGATCAATAAAAAGAAACCCATTAAACCATAAAGCAATGACCTTTTTCAGATTGAAAACATTATTTCTTCTTTTGGTTTTTTTCTTGATAAAAACCGAATGTTTCTCACAGGTTGATCTTTCCCAATCAAAAATTATTTGTTTGGAAAAAAAGGACAAAGTAGTAAAGAAATCAGTGCAGGTGCTTCAACAGGAAGTACAAAAACGCACATCTATTCTTTTGCCCGTCCAGAACAAATTACCAAAAGATGCGAAGAACATCATTTTTGTCGGCCAGGAATCCGATTTGAAACAGTTGCCTCAAAAGTACGCGGAAATCATCCAAAGAATGCCTTCTATTGCAAAGGATGGT
>JAVBNI010000263.1:0-13593 GCA_031551645.1 Bacteroidales bacterium
GAACTTACCATTACCGGCATTCCATTGTCCCACTGCATACACGGGCACTTCCACACCCCAGTATTCAAAGTCGCTTTTGCCGTTCAACATTTCCATTTCGCTCATCTTGTAATGAAACATCAATTCGGGTTGCACTGCAAAGTGTTCTGTAATATCCACTTTCATAAACCCGCCAACGCTTGCACCGAATTTCATATTGCTGCTTGCGCTACCCATATCCTTCAGGATAAAGTTCGACACGTTGGCATCAGCCTTGATGCCTGCACTGATGTTTTGTGCATTTGCCGTGGTAAACCCGAGGCCTAAAACTACTGCTAATGTTAATGCTAACTTTTTCATGATACTTGAATTTTAATGATTGTTGCTTGTTTTTATTGTTTTATATCTTTTATGATGAACGATCGGTCACAATTAGATTTTAAAAGAAGTGAACATTCGTTCACTCGTATTTGAAAAAAATATTACTTTTTGATTAAACTATACAAATATTCCATATCCCGTTTCCAAGTTTCGGCACGTTGCGAAAAATTCTTTTCATGGTCACGGTCCACTAATTCGGGATTAGTTGATCCGGCCGAGAAAAACCCCGCTATGATGTCGACCCGTATATCACCGCGTATTTCATCCTTTTCCAGACTATTGAGGGTGGCCTTTTTCCATATCCTCAAACTTTCGACTTTCAGTGTTTCCATCTTTTCGATAAATCCGGGATAATGTTTGGCAGCCTGTATGATCAATGCGGTAAAATTCAAAAACCGGATTTTAAGGTTCTGCTTGTCGAGCGCGATCATGATCCGTTTTTGATACCGATAGAGGTACTCTATCATATCAACCAACGTCATATCGTCGGCAACATTTGGTTTGAAACGATTGATCAGTCCAATTACATATTTGTCAATGACCTCGATGAACAGTTCGTCCTTGCTTTTGAAATACCGGTACATGGCTCCGCGCGACATACCTAACTCTTTTTGCAGCACGGTGATGGAAGTACTGTCGTATCCATTATTCATGAATGCGTCAAATGCCTTTTCCACTATGTATTCCTTACGGTCTTTCATAAAACTATCTCAAAAAGATGAACGCTTGTTCACGATAGTGTCGTACAAATTATATGCCAAAATTAATATTTTTTATCAATAAAATGAACAATTGTTCATTTCGTTTGCATTTATCAGATGTGTATTGCCAGATATGCCCTGATGATAATTGATGTTGGAGATACTGGTTTCTCAAAGAACTATTTTAAATATGTGAACGATTGTTCACGGGAAGTATTAAAACAAATTGTGTGCCAAAAGTGGTATTCTTATCAAAAAACCGATGGTAAACATTTCAAGCATCTTATTTTAAATACATTAAAAATGAACGATTGTTCGCATAGTATAATCAATCAAATTTATTTTAAAAGTAAAAATACCGGATTTTACCCCGGCACCTTTACATGATTGATCAAACCTTTTCCGGAACGACAAAAGGTTTCCGGTATTCCCGGGTAAGACATTGATTGGCCTGATCCTGACAAGATTACCCAAACCGCGGGCTTGGTTGCCTATCATTTTATTATCTTCACTAATTCCACCTCTTCCAAGATGTACATCAGGTGGTTGGGATCTTTTTCGTTGAGTTTTAGTTTTCCTTTCAGTTCAATATATTTGTCGGTAACTATGTGTTTCATATCTGTTTTACCTTTCTTGGGAATGATTTCCATGACCGACTCCAAACCGGCCCCGTTGCAGAAAAAACACATTTGTGACGGATAGGTCGACAATGCGAACATGGTACCCGCAGGATCGACAGGGACATAAAAGCCTTTGATGTTAATTTCTTTCCCATTCAAATCCTTAATCTTTTTGCTGAACTTGGGCATATTGAAATATTGGTCGTATTCGGCAAAATAAGTCGGCACCCATTGGATATCGCCCAAGAACTGCCAATTCACTTCCTGCTGGGCATCAGCCACACGAACAACTGCAAAAAGCATGACTAATATTACAAATAATTGTTTGATCATCACAAAAATATCACTTAACCAATATGTTTCATTCGGATAATGTCTTCGAGATATCCGTTCTCATCGCTTTAATTGCCGGCAAAATGGATGCCGAAAAACCAATCAGCAAAGAACACGCCAATATAACCAAATCATTTTGAAGCTTTCCAAGCGAGTCAAGGCCGTAGTGGAAAACATCTTCCGTATACCATGAAACTCCCAACGCTGTCAGTTTACTCAATATAGTCCCGATGATAAATCCTGAAAAAGCAATCATCAACCCTTCGGTGATCACCAACATGAAAACCCGTGTTTTACTACCTCCCATCACACGTATCAACGCCAATTCATACTTTCGTTCTTTCATGGCATTGAGCAGGGAAACAAATATACTCAGACCGGAAATGAAAATAATCAGGTAAGCGATCAAGCTTACTGTTTTTATACTGGTCCCCATCAGCGAATAAAGCCTGTTAAGCTCAATGGCAGGAGATGCCGCCTGCATATTGGTGTTTTGATTGATATAACGTGGAAGCGACACTGCTCCCATGGCATTGCGATAGAAAACCAACAAAGCGGTAATCTCTCTGTTATCCTGTGTCCCATTGTTATCAACATTTTCCTCTTCACCGCCATGAACCCGCCATACGCTACCGATATTAGTCAGTATCAATTGGTCGAGTACTGTACCCGTTTTTTCGAAAATTCCGGTAACGACATACATGACATGGTCATGTACATGATCGGTTTCGATAAAACCATGCACACCAGCGAAACGGTCGCCGACTTTCAGCCCGGTAACCCCGGCCGTTCCGGTGCCTATAACCACCTCGAAATCGTCGTTCCAGAGTTTTCCTTCGCGCAGGTTGCCATTGTATAGTCCGGCATAGTCATGGGACGTACCGACAATCCGGTAACCCTTGTAGTTATCGCCCAATGCCATCGGAATGGATCGTGCAACCAAAGGATGTTTTCCGAGGCGCATGGCTTCGGCATAGGAAATATTCCCCGTCGGATAATCAATATGGTAAATGGTGGAAAGTATCAGCTGCATCGGACTTCCCTTGGCGCCGACCACTAAGTTGATGCCCGCCACGTTTTTTTCCAAGTGCGATTCTATTTGCTCCTCTACCAGCAATAAAAGGGAAATAATGAACACACCCGTTGCAAACAGCACGATACTCAGCGTCGCCGATAAAGGTTTCGCCCGGATGTTTTTAAAGCTGATACGGAAAATATTCATTTTTACTCAATTTTCGCAATTTATACCTTTCATGGTCAAGTTTTGTGCATTCAAAGTTGAAATTGCTTCGGCTACCGTCTACCAATGACAGATTTGCGTAAATCGCTGATTTTAAGACAATCTGTCATAACCGCATTGTGCCACATTTTTTTGGGGTAGCCTCTCGCAATGACGAACGATAGCGCGTCATTGCGAATCGCGAGATACGAGCGATGAAGCAATCTAACTTTGCACAAAACTTGGCGGCGCGAAGTATAAATCAGATTCATTTCAACTCATCATTCCATGCACGCACACAGCTATAAAGATGAAAGTCAACATTTGTTTTTATTGATGATATTTTCGCTTTTTATGTGATATTCATTTAATGAGCATTTTTCAAAAATCTGAATAACTTATTCCTCTGACAGGGTCTGTTAACCGCTGTCAGGAATGCAACCCCGCCAAGCTCAAAATAAAACTCATGTACAATTTTGAACTACAATCTGACAACATTACTAAAAATAGAAGACAAACGCGTGTCGTGGGTTACGATCACAAGCGCCACGCCTGTCGCCTCCGCCTGACTACGAAGCAATGCCACCGCTTCTTCGCAATTACCATCGTCGAGACTCGAAGTTGGTTCATCGGCAAGGATAATTGACGGATGATTGATCAAAGCCCGCGCAATAGACAACCGCTGCAATTCGCCCTGGCTTAATTCATTCGGCCTGGAATTCGCTTTATTACCGATATTCAACTGTCCCAAGATATTTTTAATCAAAATCTTATCCTCATCCATCCTGTTGAGATACCGGGCTATCAGTAAATTTTCGACGACCGAAAGTGATTGTATGAAATGAGGTCTTTGAAAAATAATCCCGATTTCCTTCCCGCGTATTTTATCGGTTTGTGCCGGATTGAGTGTCGCAATGTCGGTCCCGTTAACCCATACATGTCCCTGGGCGGGACGCAACAATCCCGCCATCAGGTGTAGTAACGTTGTTTTACCACACCCCGACGGCCCCATGATCAGCCAATGTTCTCCTTTCCCGCAATTGATGTCGGGAAACCGGAAGCGATTGGCTTCGTTATAGGCAAACTCAAGATCGTGCGTCGAAATCATGCCGGGTATTCCGATTTTTACTGAATTATCGTTTAAAGCTTACAATATCTTCTAAATGTCAATTGAATACATTTGCTATACATTGCCACGAAGGCACTAAGACACAAAGGAAAATCTTAGAGCCTTGGCGCCTTCGTGGCTACTCCCATATTAAAGAATTAAAGGCATCCCGACAGTTTGAATACCCAGGCATATTCGCAAGGGGTATCAGTCGGAGTAAGCAAGGGAGGTGTAATGATTACACCCTGACCTCCATGCGAATACTTTACCTTTACGTTTGTTCCCAGCAAGCTGGCCGCCGATGGTTTTTTACCAATACCACGAATAGTGATCGTCTTTTCGGGATATTTAGTACAAATCACATACAAATCTTTCCCTTTTACTGTGAAATAAGCAGATATTTCCGGTTGGTTAGAGGCAACATTCCAGGTTGTGGTTTCGTAAATGGCTTCGCCGTTTATTTTCAACCAGCTACCCATGTCGGTCAGGCGTTGCTGCATGATCACCGGAATACGCCCGTCGGCAGTAGGGCCAACATTGAGCAACAGGTTGCCGCCCATCGCTACCTTTTCGATCAGCAAATGTACCAACTCCCCGGACGTGCTGTAGTCTCCGACTTTTTCGTTGCGGTTGTAACCGAACGAGTGTCCGATACCGCGGCATTCTTCCCAAGGGTGGCGAATGCCTGCCGCTATTGTTTTACCATCATGTACCAGGTTATATTCGGTAGTGTATATTCCTCCATGATGGCTGCGTGTCTCCTTTCCCCAACGGTCGTTCACCACTACGGTAGATTTTACCGGAGATTCGTTGTAGAGCCAGGCCAGGAATTCGGTGCTTTTCCATTTTTCCGACGGATGATCCCACTCTCCGTCCGTCCAGACAATGTCAGGATGGTAACGGTTCACCAGGTCTTTCATCTGCGGAATCATGTGCTCATCCACATATTGGTTTAGATTTGTCTTATAAAGCGGGTTGAACCATTCGTAAAGCGAATAGTAGAACCCCATGTGAAGACCCGTTTTCTTCACGGCAGAAGTGATATCTCCAGCCAGATCGCGGTGTGGCCCAACATCGACAGCATTCCAGTTCCATGAATGTTCGCTCGGCCACAGGGCAAAACCCTCATGATGCTTGGATGTCAATACTACGTAACGGGCGCCTGCTTCCTGGAATAACTTCGCCCAATCGTCAGGGTTGAATAACTTACACTTAAAATACTGAACAAAATCCTGATAGGCAAAATTTTCACCGTAATTTTTGCGATGAAAATCCACCAATGCCTGTTCTTTTTTATTTAACCTGTCCCAATACCATTCGGCATAACCGCTCGGACACCATGCCGGCACGCTGTATAAGCCCCAATGAATAAAGATACCGAATTTGGCGTCGGTGAACCATTGGGGAATGGGACGACTGTCAATCGACGCCCATGTAGGTTCGTATTTTTGCGCTGATATAGTACCGACTAACAATATACCAACCAATAATAATGTGTGTACAATTTTCATCTGTTTATATTAAGATTATAAAATTTATACTATAGACAAGATTTATATGATTAACAAGATAGATCGCCGAAGGCGATTAGGAAAAGTCCTGTAACCTTTTAACTCGCCATAAGGCAATCTTGTTCATCTGTCAGATTATTAATGCGAATCAAGGGTTGAAAACAATAATAGCTTGAAAAGCTAACTTTTCATAACCGGAGGCTATTGGCCTCCGGAGAGACAATACAACCATCTATTTGCCTGTAAGGCAATATTTTTATTTTGATCCGGTTCTGCCTTGCAGGCAGATAAGAAGTGTACTTTTTCCCCGGGTTACACTTTGCTTACCCGAGGTTTTGAAAATACAGCTTTTCAAGCTGATCGACAATATCTATCCAACCCTTAATTCGCATTACTAATAAACGCATTATTTGGAACCGTTCATTTGCGCTTCTGTTTTTTTACATACTACGATACTGTAATATGCAATGATCGCAAATGCAAGGGCCGGAATCCAGTATGCCAACTGTATACTGGAAGAATCGGAAACAATACCCTGTATCTGGGTAAGCAGGGCGGCTCCGGCAATAGCCATCACCATCCCGGCTCCTCCGATCTTGGTATCTTCACCTAAACCATGAATGCCCATCCCATAAATAGTCGGGAACATCAACGACATACATCCTGAAATACACATCAGTCCATAAACTCCCACCACTCCTTCGGCATAAACGGTAATCAGGCAGCAAACCACTGCCATAATGGCAAGGGCCGACAATATCTTCCGCGGACGGATGTACCTCATCAGCCCGGTGCAGGTAAACCGCATGATAACGAACAGTATTAACGATATGATGTAGTATGTGGCGCCTGCCTGTTCGGAGGTACGCGGCAGAAGGTCATTCAATCCCACGGCTTCGCACAGGTTATAGAATCCCCCGGCTACCGGTTCGACCGAACGAAGCGCTTGTATCACATCCGTCGATGAAGCGTTAGCGCCTAACGAAGCAACTACTGAGTTCAGGTTCAACTGCTGCATGGCATAGCGGATGATGAACGACCACACGGCAATCTGTGCCCCGACATAGAAAAACTGGGCAACCACGCCCCATACATAATTCTTGTTTTTCTTTAACCTGCGGAAAGTTCCTCCGAAATCCAGTTTTTGTCCACCTTCTTTCAGGTTGGGCATTTTGGTAAACAAGATAGCCAACAACAGGAAGAACATCACGGCGCCCACGGCCATGTAAGTCATTGTGACAGCGTTCAGTTCGGTATTCTGGATAGCTGTCAATTCCTCGGCGGGCAGGACAGCGCGTTCGGATGCTGTGAAAAGGTTGAGTTGCGACAGGATAAATACCTGACTGATAACCACGCCTGTAATAGCCCCGAAAGGGTTGAACGATTGTGCAAAATTAAGCCGTTGTGTGGCTGTTTCTTCCGGTCCAATGGCGCATACATACGAGTTAGTGGATGTTTCGAGTACCGATAACCCTGCAAAAAGAATAAAAATGGCAAACAGATACATGAAAAAACTGACTTCGGGATTGACCTGTATACATAGCTTCGCCGGATAGAACATGAACGCTCCCAATACGTATAACGCCAAGCCCAACAGCACACCTGATTTGTAAGTATACCGCTTGATAAATAATGCACCGGGAATGGCGCAACATCCATAGCCCAGCAGGTAACAAACCACCTGTATCCAGGCTGTTTTGGAATCGGATAAGCTCATGATCCGCTTAAAAGCGGCAAGCATAGTATCGGTCAGGTTATTGGGCACAGCCCATGCAAAAAACAAGGTCGTTAATAAGATAAACGGCCATAAAATGTTACGCGGAATAATTGTTTGTTTCATCTGTATATAATTTTTTATTCGTTTCACTACAAAGATGATTCATTTCTTTTACTTTTATACTATTCGTGCTGCCATTTGTGTATTTCCCTGAGGCCAATCATTGGTTTGAGTTTCCTCAATTTCTTGCATGGAACTGCAAACAACGACATTGGTCCGGTCTGGTATCAATATGCAACCATATCAATATCAAAGGTCAGGTTATTGTTATTTCCCGTCCGGTCATAGCTACTCTCCCGTTTGTTTTTCACATTGTCCGTAATTTTTGCCAGATCGCTTAGTTCCTACCCGAACCCGAACACGATTAACTTTGACATGACGCCATCCGCTTTTGTATGCTCGTTGACCAATATGCGCACTTAAAAACTACGAAGCGACCAAAAATACGTTTTTTTTCTTCACGCTCCATTTTCTGTTCAATAAAAAATGAGAAAACAGGTATGTGATTGTCTTCACACAATCTCGTCTTCTCAAAAATAGATCAGGTTGTTTCAGATTTAGTCACAGAGTAAGGAGAACGGGATAACTCAAGGCCTAAGGCTGATCAAAACATAAATTTGCTACTTGTATAAAATGCAAAAGCCTGACACATTGGCCAGGCTTTTTTTGCATTACAAATTACTGTAACTTTATCCATCTATTTCTTTTATTTATCAAGAATAAACTATCATGTATCATTTTGTAACTCCATTTAGGTCCAATAGTTCCAAAGACAACATTTGGAGGGAATAATGAATCGGGGAAAAGATACTTATGAATGTCTCTATCCAATTTTGTAGTATCGTAATAATTAGTTTTATATTTTCCATCATTTCTATCATATATTGCGATAAGAACTGTGTCCTTATAGAAACAACCTACGAAACGAAAAAGTGAATCCTTATAATACCCATCACCAAGATATTGACGCATAGGATATAAAAAGGTGATATCTAGGGTAGATTGATTAATAATAATTACACAAGCGGAAGAAGAATAATGATATTTTGGAAAACTGTCTACTTCTTCCATGTAAGATTTTAATTCTCTATAAATAAATCCACTTACAGCTGTCGTATCACTGTATGAATTAACTGTGCTAAGATTATTCGTTTTATTTAATCTGCATGAGATTAACGTGCAGCTTAGAACTATGGATAAAAAGAATTTCATTTTAGCATCCTCCAATTAGATTTATTATAATTATTTTTAAGGATGGGACGTTCTTTTGTAACATGATATATTCGACCAGAATTTTTTATATAAACATAGCTTGGATGTGTAATGCCTCCTCTTGAGACCCTTTGCCAATCACCAGTCTGGTAAGCACTTCCATATCCCATTGATTCTAATTCTGATTGTTTATCAATAAGGTCCTTACCTGGATGTGAATGCATTGATGCATTCACATTATCTGAGTTGATAGCAAAATCTTCAGGGCTCCCAACAAAATCTGTTTCATACAGAGTCCCCACAGTAATTAAGTTATTACCGTCATTATCTGTATGTCGAGTTATTTTCCATTCAGAATCTGAATTAGATGCCGCGAAAAAAAATACATTGAACATATCATCTGCACTTTTTTCTCCAGTTGTTGCTTTGCTTATCAATAATTGATGTCGAGTTGTTCTCATAGGGTTTTTAGCATCTGACTTCCTTTTTTCAATTAAACTAGGCATGATATATTTGTTATTGATGTTAATATAATTATCTCTATTGATATTTCCATCTTGATCTGATGAATAAAGGCGATCATATTCATCGTCATTTTCTTCATAACAAATTATGGTTCCATCACCTAATATTTGATAATGGCTCTCGCCATTAGGATCAATAAATAATATCGGATTATTCGCACAATATGCATAAGGAGACAAATTATAGTAATCTTCCGCCAGCGGGTCCGGTACAAACCACCTTGGCCCGTCCAGCATCCTGGCTCCGTAATCAAGCCAATTCAGGTCAAAACTGGTTTGCAGTTCCTTGCTATTATACTTGTAACTATTCAGCGCATAGGTACCCGACGTGCTTAAGGTAGAAATGATCTTCCCGTAGGGGTAATAAGCATTCACTTCACGGGTGGCGCCCGCCGAGAGGGTTACCATCATGTTGTCAAAGAACACCGGCGTTTGCGCCTGGTTGTCGGCATATACTTCCAGGTAACCGCTTTCCTGGATAACGATCCTGTCGCTGGCCAAGGTCTGGATGGTATTGATTTTGTCGTCCACCATCAGTACTCCCGTGTTGGCGTCCACCACATCGAAATTCTCATTGTACACCACAAATTTCAAGCCAGATTCGGGTGTGACCTCCCCCGACCCCTCCGAAGGAGGGGAGACTGGCAGCAATGCTACACTCTCGCTGACCGTTGTTCCGAGATCAGCCGCTAATTGAGATGCTTCACCCAGGGGCGCTGTTCCAGCACTGGCAAGAGCTGCGATGGCGCTGCCCAATACAGGCATCACATCCACGCCTTGTCCCGGCAGGGTCTTGTCGATATTGTAGAACGCCCTGGCTGAAACAGCTACCGTGTCACCCGCCATCACCTTCAGGGTGATTTTCGGTCCCTGGCTCTTACCGGGTACCTTAGCCAACTTGACATTGGTCGGGTTGTTGTCCGGGTAGTTGTAAGGCCGGTCGGCACGTGTAGTTTCCAGGTTCTCGAAATAAAGGCTTTCCTCGCCGGCCTTGCCTTCTTCCATGCTGGCCATGTACATGGTGGTGTTCACCGGGTCGGTATCCATCACTACCCGCACGTTACCCAGGTGGTCTTTCAGGAAATAATCGTACACCCAACTGCCGGTTCCGTTTTTACGGATACGCCCGTAAGGGGTGGCGATGAAATCAATGTTATTACCCTGATATTCGATACCATCGATATACGTCCGGACGGTGTTGTCGGGCAGGGTCCGCTGCAACCTGCGCCCGGAACCGTCGTAGGTGTATTTGAGCTTTTTGGTGCCCTGGGTGACCTGTTTCACCAGATCCAGGTGGTTATACAGAATATCGATATTCTTGTTGGTATCCTTGATCAAACGGCCCGAAGCGTCGTAGGTACCGGTACCGCTTCCCTCGTATCCCGTGTCTTCGGGCGGGCATTTTGTCTGGTCGGTTTTCAGAGTGAGCGTACTGGTGGCGGTGGCAGCAAAGGTGAACCCCGGCAGGAGTTCGTATCCCCGGCAGTTAGACTTTACTCCTGCTCCAGGCGCAGTGGATAAAGTCTCCATATCGTTTATGTTGAATGTGAGGGCATCACTCGTACTGGTCACCCGGTTGCCGTTTCCGACCGGGTCAAAGGTCACATTATCGATCTGCTTGCCCGAGTGCCAGCGATTCAATGTTTTCATATTACCATTCAGGTCATAGGTGTAATCCTCATTGTAATAATTCGTCTCCACACCGTATGCGCTCTCATCTGCCGTGGTTTTGGCACGCGAATACAATCCTTTAAGCAACCTGCCCATCTTATCGTAAGAGTAGGCATAGGCATGCCAGTAATCATTCAGGCCCGTCGTTTTCCATTCCATGGCGCTGATATTTCCGTTCCACTGGGCGGTGGTGGTCAACCCCGATACGGCATCCTGGTAATGCAGCCTTTCGCTGAAATGTTTCCCTCCGATAGATGTGAGCCAGCCCCGGATGTTGTATTCGTATCCGGTGCTTTCGATTCCGTTATGCAACTGTGTTTGTACGAGCTGTCCTATGGCATTGTAGGTGTTCTGCGCCACAGTGATGGTGTCACCACCCACATGCTGCTTGACAGTCAGCAACCGACCCGCATGATCGTACTTGTTTTTGGTGGTCAGGGTAACTGGTAGGCCGCCCCCGGTATGCTCACGGGTAGAAAATATCATTTTTCCTGTGAAATCATAGTCATTGGTGATCTTGTCGCTGCCGCTTTTCAGGTTGTTGCCTACGCTGTACTTCAACTGTCCTTTCTTATCATAGTATAGGGTGGTGGTCAGCCATTTGTCGGGATTGCTTTCCAATACGCGCACTGTAGTACCGGTAAGCATTCCCTGCACGCGGCCATCTCCCCCGGTGTAGGTTTCGGCGCCGGTAAAATCGTAGTTGTCATAATAGTTCACCTGACCAATGTTGGTATCGGCGATCACAGGTTGACTTCGGTTGGTATAGCCCCTCATGTTACCCGTGACGGTGGTGCGTTCCTCCCATTGTAAAGCGTTTGCTGCATCCACATCTGTCTGCCAGTTGACACGTGTCTTACTGCTTTTCAGCATTCCGGTCATCACCACCCGCCCGTGTGCATCATACTTGGTAAAGTTCCATTCGCGATTGGCAGCGGTTGTGATGCTCCGTTGTACTGCCGATTGGGTCATTACGGGCTGGTCTAATTTGTTGTAGACAATGTGTGTCCATCCGGCTCCGGGAATGTGCTTTTCCTTTACCCTACTTTTCTCATCATAATGATAGGCAAAGACATAATTTCCGAACTGGCTGTCATTTTCGTTGATGGTGTAGGTAGGATTGGTTGTTTCGTGGTAAGCCGGTTGTACCACATAAGCCAGCCGCCCGAAATCATCGTATACGTACTGAGTGATCGCATTTGCAGTGCCGATGACCTGTTCCTGCTGTACAACGCGCTCCTGAAGGTCGGTGTAAGTGATGGTACGATTACCGATCTCATCATCGACGATGGTCTTATAGAGTTTGCTTACACCATAGAAGGTTGTCCCGTCGATGCCGCTTGCGGTTATTTTCCACCAGCGTACCTTGTCGGTGGTTATGTTGGCCTGGTAAGCGCTCACCTGTCGCTTGTTACCATCTTTCCATGCTTTCCCCGGACCATATTGTTGTGTTACCCGGTTGAGGGGCGAAGGTTCAAAGACTGTAGAGTCAAAGGCAACAGCATCAGCAAGAATACCGGTGGGTGGAGTATTATAAAAGGTTTTCTGTTGCGACAAGGCTGCAGGCCGATAGGTTCCCGTGATATTGTCTGTTTCTACGTATGGCAGAAATTGCTTATCCTGTCGCCCGAAAGCATCATAGGTGATGGGGGTGATTATATCCTTCCTGTCGGGCGAAGCGCCCACGGCTACCGTTTGCATGGGACGACCCAACCCGTCGAAATACTCGATGGTTTGCATGGCTTGTTCTGCCGGAAGGGTAGCCACATTGATAGTTTCCGTCAAGGGAACAATGGCCTGTATGTAATTCCTGGAGACATCAGGTGTTACCTCGATCGTAACAGTTCCCTGGATATTCGTCTGTATGGATCCGTTGGTAGAATTTTTCCCTTCCGATACCACGTAATAAGTTCCTGCGGCCAATTCTCTTTTTAGGTAGGCATGGCGGTAGAAGGGACACCCGCCTTCGCCCTGGTAATCGTCATTGTATGTGATCAGGCTGCCCGAAGCGTCCAGCAGGGAAAGATATGTATCGGATAGGGAAGACCCGCAATGGGTAATGACGATGTTCATCTTTCTGGTCAGGATGAACTGGTAGAATACATCTTTGGCCGGCTGGCCATTGTACTGGTTGGTAAAATTGTCCGTATTCCGGATATCGGAGTATTGGAAATCCTCGCTTTTCGTGCCCACTACAATGGGATTGCTTAAAGCGTCGCCCATGATGAGGGGTGTTACTGACATGGTGATTACGTTGGAAGTGGCTGTGGAAGAGGTCACGCAGCTTTCGCTGGAAGTGAGCTTCACGCTGAACTTATCGCCATTAGTCACCGAGGTGGTGGACCAATCGTTGGTAGTGGTGGTCTGGACGGCTGAGCTTCCTTTTATCCACTGGTACTGAGGCGTCGTACCGCCGTTGGTGGGGGTGGCCTTGAAGGTGACCGGGTTACCCTGGTAAACGGGCTGGGGGGATGCCGTCATGCTTACTGTGGGAGTAAGCTTTGTTTTCAAGGTCATGGTAACCGAATTGGTGGAAGTAACTGTGGAGGAGGTCACG
>JAVBNI010000125.1:0-20344 GCA_031551645.1 Bacteroidales bacterium
ATAAATTGTTAATGATAAATTGTTAATGATAAATGGTTAATGATAAATGGTTAATGATAAATGGTTAATGATAAATGGTTAATGATAAATGGTTAATGATAAATGGTTAATGATAAATGGTTAATGATAAATGGTTTGTCGCATGGTACTTACTATTATTCTATAACAGCATATTCAATATCTTCAATCCTGGCTTTATGTGTGTCCATTCTCAATTGTCAATTCTCCATTCTCAATTATATTAAATATGGCTTTATTGATTTGTTCAATCGCTTGCGGAATTTGCCAGTTATTCCGGTTGCGGGGTTCGACCCTGTTCGAAATAGCCCTGAATGAGGCAAACGGTATTTTCATCAAACTACAAACATAAAAAAAAGCTGCATTTTCCATAGTTTCTATCTGTGGGTGATACCGGTCGGTAAGACTGTTGATGATTTGGATACTCCCACTTGTGGTTTGTGCCGTTATCCCTCTTACTTTACGATATGAAGAATGAATGGGAGCGGGATTAATGATCCAATTGTCCCTGAAAGGAAATTCGTTGGCATCATTCAACCCTGCTTCGTGCAAGGGAAGAAATTTACCATTATTATCGATCCCCAGATCGGCAAAACAATCTTTTGAGATCTGTACTACCTCACCGATAGAAATATCGTCGGTAAAAGTACCCGCTATTCCCATTGACAGGGCAAGATCATATGTGCGTTGCGACAGCAGGCGTGTAAGGCGGAAAGTAGTTGCGACAGTTCCGATGCCGCTGATCAGTATTTCGACCGGACGTCCTGACAAAGTTCCGGTATACAACTGTGGATATGCTGACATTCCGGCTATACTTTCAATAACAGGCGCAGCTTCATTAATGGTGGCGGATACGATAAGAATAGGGTTCATTAAATCAGGAACAAGTTGACTAAACTTATGCAAATAAACAAAAAATACACTTACCTTTGCGTCCCGAAAATTTAAAAAGTTAATGTCCGAAATAAGAAATATCGCAATCATTGCGCACGTAGACCACGGAAAAACCACATTAGTAGATAATCTGATAAGGCTCGGAAAGCTCTTCCGCGACAACGAAAATCCCGGAGAACTTATCATGGACAACAATGACCTGGAGCGTGAGCGTGGCATCACCATCCTGGCAAAAAATGTTTCAGTAGAATATAAAGGCGTAAAAATCAACATTATTGACACTCCGGGTCACGCCGATTTCGGTGGCGAGGTAGAACGAGTACTCAATATGGCCGATGGCGTCCTGCTGTTGGTCGATGCTTTTGAAGGTACCATGCCGCAAACGCGTTTTGTGTTACAGAAAGCGCTTAGTTTAGGTAAAAAACCGATTGTGGTAATCAATAAGGTCGATAAACCCAATTGTCGCCCCGACGAAGTACAGGAAGAAGTCTTCGAACTGATGTTCAATCTTAATGCCTCTGATGACCAGCTTGATTTTACTACCATATATGGTTCGGCCAAACAGGGCTGGATGTCAGCCGACTGGCGTAAGCCTGCTACCGATATCTCTGTGCTGTGTGACGCCATTATAGAACATATTCCGGCGCCGGTTGCGCTGCAAGGAACACCGCAAATGCTGATCACTTCGCTCGAATATTCCAGTTACGTGGGACGTATCGCTATCGGTCGCCTGCATCGCGGAACATTGAAAGAAGGACAGAATATCACATTGGTGAAACGCGACGGTAGTTTGGTGCGTTCGAAGATCAAGGAATTGTTGACTTTCGAAGGTTTGAGCAAAAAGAAAGTTACGTCGGTGGGTTCGGGTGATATATGTGCGTTGGTGGGATTGGATGATTTTGGTATCGGCGATACAGTGGCAGATTATGAAAATCCCGAAGGATTGGAAACCATTGCCATTGACGAGCCAACCATGAGCATGTTGTTCACCATCAATAATTCCCCGTTTTTTGGCCGTGATGGTAAATATGTGACATCACGCCATCTCAAGGACCGTTTAGATAGGGAATTAGAAAAAAATATAGCACTTCGTGTGGAAGATGGCGGTTCGGCCGACTCCTTCATTGTATACGGCCGGGGTATTCTTCACTTGTCTGTATTGATAGAAACCATGCGTCGCGAGGGGTATGAGTTGCAGGTGGGACAACCGAAAGTAATTATCAAGGAAGTCAACGACGTAAAATGCGAGCCCATTGAGGAATTAACTGTGGATGTTCCGGAGGAATCATCCGGAAAGGTTATCGAGATGGTATCGCGTCGGCGGGGTGATCTTCTGAAAATGGAAACCCGGGGTGACCGTATTCATTTGGAATTCAGCATTCCTTCGCGTGGCATTATCGGTTTGCGTAACCAGGTATTGACAGCCACAGCAGGCGAAGCAGTGATGACGCACCGATTCGTGGAATTTGCACCGATGAAAGGAGATATCGAAAAGCGCGTCAACGGTTCTTTGATAGCCATCGAAACAGGGATGGCAATAGCTTATGCATTGGATAAGTTGCAAGACCGCGGACATTTTTTTGTTGATCCCGGAGAAGAGATATATGAGGGGCAGGTAGTAGGGGAAAATAACCGGGCCGGCGATTTGGGATTGAATCTTACCAAAACGAAAAAACTGACCAATATGCGGGCGACCGGCACGGACGAGAAAATGAGAATCGCTCCGGCCATTAAGTTTTCCCTTGAAGAAGCATTGGAATATATTCAGGAAGACGAATACGTGGAAATAACTCCCCAACACATTCGTTTGCGTAAAATCCTACTTTCCGAAATAGAGCGGAAACGCCAAGGCGGGAAATAATTTGTTTGGTTCGACGAAGCCAACTTTTCTCACTGTAGACAACTTATAGCTTGCCCGACTACGACATTCAGGCGGGCGTAAGCGGTCCCACCGTAGGTAATTTTGTCCGTAATCACTATCGTTTTAGATTTGTCATAATGAGCATTACCATATTAGGAATAGAATCGTCGTGTGACGACACTTCGGCGGCGATAGTCCGTGATGGATATATGCTGTCTAATGTGATAGCGTCGCAGGATGTACACCGCAAATATGGCGGAGTAGTTCCCGAGTTGGCTTCGCGTGCTCATCAACAAAATATTATCCCTGTGGTGGATACCGCTTTGAAGCAAGCTGGAGTGGAAAGGGACGAAATAGATGCCATTGCATTTACGCGCGGGCCTGGTTTACTCGGTTCCTTGTTGGTCGGAACATCCTTTGCGAAAGGTTTTGCCTTGGCCACAGGTGCACGGCTGATTGATGTGAATCATTTGCATGCACACATCCTGTCGAATTTTCTGCAGGAACATGGAAAAGAAAAGCAGATACCGCGGTTTCCGTTCCTATGTCTGCTGGTATCGGGCGGACATACCCAAATCATTGTCATGCGCGACTATTTCGATATGCAAATTATCGGGCAAACTATTGACGATGCCGCAGGTGAGGCCTTTGACAAATGCGCCAAAGTGATGCAGCTACCTTATCCGGGAGGACCGGTGATCGACCGGTTGGCTAAAGAAGGGAACAGCAATGCATTTAGCTTCAGTAAACCCAATATTGCAGGATTAGATTATAGTTTCAGCGGGTTAAAAACCTCGTTCTTGTATACTTTACGGGATAAGCTGAAAGAAGATTCGCAGTTTATCGAAAACAACCTGTCTGATCTTTGTGCATCACTTCAACAAACTATTGTCGATATATTGATGAATAAATTAGTGAAGGCTTCGCGTCAGACCGGTATTAATGAAGTTGCCATTGCGGGAGGTGTAGCAGCCAATTCCGGACTACGAAATGCCATTCTTGCTGCAGCTTCACACCATAACTGGACGGTTCATGTGCCTGAATTCAGGTTCACCACCGACAATGCGGCCATGATTGCCATAACCGGATATTTCAAATATCTGAAAGGATCTTTTACTACTCAGGATATTGCGCCAACCGCCCGGCATGAGGATATTCAAGTAATTGACAATTGACAATGAACAATGATTACCCGTCTTAGTCAGATGGGCAAAACACATTAAATCAGCATTTATTAGCAAGTACTTGCCGATGATTAATTGAAATGATATAGGAATACCAGCGTGGCTTCTAAGGCTGGTTTTTTATTATCCTTTATTTCTAACGTAACCTGTACTTCAGCTTTCGATACTCCACGCAGGTCCACTATAGAATTCAGTTTCGCTTTAAGTCTCACTTCGTTATTGACCAAAACTGGCTGGCTGAATTTTAGCTTTTCAATACCGTAATTGACCAGCAATTTGATGTTATTTACTTCCACAATTTGTGCCCACAAATACGGTATGATGGAAAGGTTCAAATAACCATGAGCAATGGTTGTCCCGTACGGACTTTCTCTTTTAGCTCTTTCCTCATCTACGTGTATCCATTGATGGTCGAGTGTAGCATCAGCAAACAGGTTGATTTGTTCCTGTGTGACTGTTAGATAGTCGGATGTGCCCAATTCTTTTCCAATGTAGCTTTCGAATTCCTCAAAACTGTTAATGATCAATTTATTCATCTGTAATATTTTCTATATGTGATAATTATTTGCCTTTTGCTATTTCTAAAGCTTTGGTAGTCGTGTAGTATTTGGCAATCATGTTGGGGACTTCCCAGTCGGGGAGTTTACCGTCTACCAGATATTGCAGGTAACGTTCGGTCACCTGTCCGAAATGGGCTTCGTGTCCGTTATGATATTTTTGCGGAACTGTTACTTCCCAGCCCTTTTCTAATTTTTTCAAGCCAATACCGGGATATTTATCCTGCATTTTTTTGATGTTGTTGTTCAGAGTGGTTTCGAAAACGACAGCATCGCCTGTCGGTTCAATGTACAACGTCGGTTTGTAACCTTGGTCGGCTCCCTGACGGATCATCAGGTTGGCATTGGTACCACGCATGATAGAATAGTGCGTGTCGCCTGTTCCTTCCGGCGGCATGAAATTCCAGATAACTACCACTTTGGCATGAACACCTTTCAGTTTGTAGTTAATCTCACCATTGGAATAAACCCGCAACGAATCATTCCGAAGATCCTTGGATAAATAATCAGGATAATCGGTTAACCCGGTTACTAACTGGAATTGTTCCTTACTCAGGTCGGTAGTCCAATGCCTGGCAGAAACAATTTCCACGTCTTTGGTATAATCCAATACTACTTCGGGGAAACATTCCCATTGTACCAGGTCGACAAGATGGGTCGTAACATCCACAATACCTTCGCCTTGTTGCTCCACATCGAAAAACCAAGCCGGACGTTTCAGGGCAACGCCCGAAACGTATTTGAAAAAATGGTGAACGCTTTCTTTGGTTACTGCCGGTTGATCGGGTGTTCCTTTTTCCAATGCGCCGAACACTTCGGGCAACATGGAGAATTCCTTTTGCAACATGGTGGTAATTTCGAAACGTTCGGTCATGATGTCGTATAACAAGACACCATTCTGCTGCGCCGATGCAAAAGCTTGTTTCAACACTTCAAAGTTTTGGCTGTTGATGGCCATGGGCTTGTCGGCTAACACGTTGATACCTGCATCGATCGTTTTTTTGATATATTCGGTTTTCTTCCGGTTGTTGCCTGCGGTAACCATCACGTTTCCCTTCTTCTCGGCGATCATCTTTTCGAAAAAATCGGGACCGCGGTATACGACTTCCTTCCACGAAGTGGGATCGTCGGCACGGTGGTTGTATGCGTCTATTTTTTTCAGATGTTCTTCCAGGTCGTCGCCTTCGGGCGCATACACAAATACTGTGGGATTAACCTGTTTGTACATGTTTTTCTGTACCAATGCCGCATGGAAATGCCCGGGATCGAGTGTGATCAATTTTACTTCGCCTTCGGCGCCCGTGAATTTTGTTTTATTCCCGGTATTGCATGAATTGATTGAAATCGTCATCACTAAAGCTAATACGATACATATTCTGTTTCCTGACATATTCTTAATCTGAATTTTCTGCAAAAGTACAAAAAAGGTTTTATGATTTGAGATTTCCCGGTTAAATATGGCACTCTTCCAAAATGTAAGCCTTAATGGTTCGATCATTCGTCAAATATTTCCGGTTGTTGGTCAAAATGATCATTCCCAATGACGGTTTACCGTGAATCTGTCAAAAAAAAGCATTATATTTTTGTGGCGAAAGCCAGGACTTATGCTATACGTTAAATTTCCGGCTTACAATGTATTAACCTAAAATTATCATTATAATGAAGAACATTTCTTTTTTGAAAAAAGCCGCCCTGTTGTTAGCAGGCGTTGCATTAGTACTGGCCTCGTGCCGGAAAGACGAAAAGCCCGAAGCCGGACAAGGAACCGTGGCGAGTGTGAAATTCGCCAAAATAGTTGGCGACGCTCGTGACTGGGGTGTTGCCGCCGACTGGTTGGATGGCTCGCTTAGCTATCTGGGCGCTAAAGACCTCAAAAATAAAAAGAAGGAACTCTTTTTTAACGAGGCGGGTACTGTGATTGTTCCCCAAGGGATCTTAGTCAAAGAATCCTCGTACATCTACGTTACTTTTGTGGGGGAAAACGCCGACTTCAACAATGTGTTGGGCTATTACTATTATCCGCAGGCCGACGAAAGCTCGTTCACCGATGCCGATTTCCTCAGCCAGGTTTTCATTTCCGCTCCTGAGGGAGTTACTTTCCAGAATATTGTCTATGCAACTACCCGTAACCTGGGGTTTGGCGATACATTCGAATTGGGCGCCACCGACGAGGACGGTAACCGTAAACCTTTTGATGCAGGTACCGTGGTTGGTTTCTGCTTGTTCCCCAATGCCGGCGGTAATTCCAAATTGATTGACCCGGATGGCACCGAAATACCGGCCATCAAAAAGACACTGGACAAACGCCCCATTTTCATTACCACCAACTGGTCGTTTAATGACGGACAAGTCCTATCGCATACGGCCGGTTTGAGTCCCTGCGGCGACATGGTGATTGCCTTCGAAGACTTGAATTCATCATACAGCAACAGCAGCGACGACGACTTCAACGACCTGGTGTTTGCATTGACCGACAACCTGCAAGAGCGCAGCGCTACAGTTCTTCAATTTTACGGCGAAAACGTGGATATTGAAAACCCGGTAGTTTTGGGTAAGGAATGTGTTGAAGGTGGCGAAATTGAAGCTATCCAGCTATCACTCGATGCAGTAGAAATTGAACTGGGCGGTGAAGCAACCACGATAACCATCACAGGCGGAGTTGCGCCGTATGGTATTAAATTAGTAAGTGAAATCAAACGGTTAGCTAATCAGGATACCCTTATTAATAGTGATATTGCTACCATCCGCCTGAGAAAAAATGTGATTCTTATAGAAGGATACGAACCGGGAATTATGGAAATAAAAGTAAATGACGCTACTGGGGCGAATGTTTCATTACTAATTGATGTTGACGGGGTTATTCCCTTGGCATTTGTGAGTATACCTGGTCAACAACCATGGAAAATAAGCAAAACAGAAATAACCAATGCACAATATTGTGCTTTTTTGAATGACTGGATGAAGAGTTATCCCAACAGTGACGTTCCCTATAGTGAAACAGATCAATATAAGCCGGATAGCGATACATGGTTTAATTACATTGAAGGGCTATTTGATCAGCATATTGAATTTGTGTCGGGTAAATGGAAAGCCAAGCCGGGAAAAGAAAATTATCCAATGGGTTGGATAAGTTGGCATGGGGCTAATGCTTATTGTTCTTATTATGGCTATTTTCTCCCCTCTGTTGAACTGTGGGAATATGCAGCTCAAGGTGGTGAACATTTTGGATATGCAGGATCTAATAATATTGACGATGTTGCATGGTATTCTGAAAATTCTGATGGACATTCTCATCAAGTTGCAACAAAAGACAAAAATGGTTACAACCTCTATGATATGTGTGGTAATTTATGGGAGTGGACCAACACTGCGGATATAAAGGGCGGAGCCTGGAATACTCCTGGAATAACCATAGACGTCACCAACGGCGTTGATCCTAGATATCGATACGCTACAACCGGATTCAGAGTATGTCGTTATTATTAGAGTCAATCCAATTTTAATTGATAATGTTTTCTTACTTTCTCCCGGTTTCCTCCCGGGAGGAATTTTTCCATTAACTCGTAAATTTTTCTACTATGCCATTGTTTTTTAATAAAGTACTTCGCGGAAAGCCGGGCGTTCTGGAAAGCGAACAGAAATGATACCTAATCCTGAAAAGTGTAGGATTGAGCAGGATACGACAAGTGGCTAAACTTAAATAACGATAAACCTGTTGATGATGTGTCCCGGTATTTTCGTCGACGTGTCGAACTTTGTTCTTGGACACGTCAAGGATTATTCTTGGACACGTTTTCGATATCACCTCGACACGTCGACGAAAAATGATCGGCGTGTCGATGGGGATATCCCGATAGGTTCCAGAACCTTCCCGGACACGTTCATAAATACTGTTCGACACTCCGGGTTCATGAGGAAAAATCTTACTAACAAGATATAATTAGCGCGGGGTGTACCGGCGACTATTGGGAAGCAACACATTGAAAATGGGGTCTTGGTGTTTTTTGTTTTATCAATTGTTTGTTTTTATTTTTGCCCATCTTGATAAATATCCATTAATCACCCGAATGATGAGAAAATTCGTATTGATTTTACTTATTTACCCTTGTGTTGTCATACATGCAACAAATATTGACAGCCTGCGTCATATAGCCGAAAAAAGCAGGCAAGCAAGAGATTGGAATCAAGTGGCTTTATATTACGAAGAAACCGGTGACACCACCCAATTAAGGATTTGTGCACAAAAAGCATATCATCTGTCTTTGTCTGAAAATAATCCGGATGAGCAAGGTGAAGCCCTGTCGAGGATGAGTACCTATTACGAGTATATGGGTGATTTGACTACTGCTATGGAAAAATCAGTATGGGCCAGGGAATGTTTCCGTAAACGTGGCGACTTGGCATTGATAGCTTTTGCGACCAGCAACATTGCTTATTATTATATGGAAACAGGACGCTACGATGAAGCTATTGAAGCATATCATGAGGCAATTGATCTGAGTAACAGATCAGATAATCCCGATAAAGAACGTGATTTAGCCCAGGCCCTGATCAATATTAGCCTGTTGTATAGTGAGAAGGGCTTTCATGATTCTTGCAGGCTATACAATCGGAAAGGTCGGGATATTGCTTATGTTTTGAAGGATACGGCAATACTGATAGAAACATATAACCAGATGGGAATATTAAATTCGAGGCAATTCCGTTACAGGGAAGCTTTGAGAAATTATGAAGAAGCCCTGAGATTACAATTGCTGAAAAAAGATCTCCGGCATATTCCTTATGCGTATGTTAATATTGCCATGTTGTATGCAGACTGGGGAAATTTTGATTTAGCCCTGAATTTTGCACACAAAGCCGAGCAAAGTGCAAAGGATTGCGGCGACCTGATGATATATGCCAAAATATTGTCACAGGTTAGTGCGATATTTGCCAAATCGGAACGTTATCCTGAAGCCATCGCCACAGCCAGGAAGTCATTGGCGCTTTCACAGGATTATCCGATAAGTTATTACAATAGCCTGGATCTCCTTGCTATCAGCTATTATATGTTGGGTAAACCCGATTCAAGCGAAATTTATCTGTCGAAAATGAAAGCTTATATTGAGGCAGGCCATCAGGTAAAAACTACCCGGTTTTATGACACTAAGGGAAAGATATTGATCCATCAGGGAAAATTTAGGGAAGCCATTCCATTTTTGGAAAAATCGCTTGAATTACGGCAAAGTGGCGACGTGTATTTGGATAAAATGTCCATACAACTCTATGAAAGAGCATCCAAAGCGTACGAAAAAGGTGCTAAAAATTACGAAAAAGCGCTGTATTATAAACAACTGCAACTCGATTTGTCCGATTCCATCTATCGAGCGGAACATACGGACGCAATGGCTGATTTTAACGTCCGGTATGGCGTTTATGAAAAAGAGTTGGAGATTACCCGGTTAAAATTGCAGGAAGAAGAGTTATTGCGTACCCGTACCTTAATTGTCATTGGTTTGGTTGTCCTGGCAATCATTTTGCTCGTTGCATGGCTGTATATCCTTGTTTTACGATGGAAAAAGAAAGCCGAAACAGCTGAATGGGAAAAGAAGGTAGAAGCTAAAGATACGGAATATAATACTGTTGTGGCCGAAATGGAGAAAAAACAATTACAATCGTATCTTGAAGGTCTTGAAACCGAACGCACCCGTCTTGCCAAAGAGATGCACGACCACATATCGAACGACCTGTTGGCGTTGGAGATCAAAATGCAGTCGGCTGGCGTTCCAGGTGAACTTATTGTTTTGGCTCATGGCATGCACAGCCAGGTGCGCGACATGTCGCATGCCTTGATACCGCCTGTTTTTCAATATGCTTCGTTGTCCGAAATTGTCGATGAATATGTCCGCGAACAAAATACATTGAACGGGCCTTGTTTCCAGTTTTATGTTGTTCCGGAAGAAGGGTGGGAAGGCTTGCCGCACCAAATGGCGCTCGACTTATACCGCATCGTACAGGAAACCTGTAGCAATGCATTGAAACATGCCCATGCGAAAAACATTGTGATATCGCTTACCCGGAAGGGCGATTGTATAGAACTATCCGTAACGGACGATGGACGTGGAATTCAGCCTTCCGTTGCCATCCGGGGAATCGGCATGCAAACCATTGAAGAACGTGCCGCGAACCAGAGAGGAACTGTTTCTGTCGACTCGATGCCCGGTAAAGGAACAACCGTACGGGTGACCATACCTGCCTAATCGGGGGTTTCGTCCGTGCAGTAATTTTCTATAATCCCTGCCTGGTATGCTTTGGCGACCAATTGCGCCATGTTGCGGGCATTCAGTTTCACCAACAGCCTTTTGCGGATACTTTCTACCGTATTTTCGTTGATATCGTTTTGCGAAGATATTTCGGCAGTGGTCAACCCCCGGACGATGCCGTCAAGCACATCGAGTTCCCGTTTCGAAATGTTGAGGAAGATTTCACTGTTCTTTTGCTTTTCCAAGTGACGGAATTTCGGGCAATAATAGGTTTGTCCTGCCGCTACCTTGTCAATGGCTTCCTTAAGATGCGACAAAGATGAGGTTTTGATGACAATACCTTCAACTTCCAATTCCAGAATACGCTTGATATCCCACAATTCTTCGCACATTGTATTGATGATGATTTTGGCGGATGGATACAACTGCCTGATTTGTTTTATCAGTGTAAAACCATCCATACGCGGGAGTCGTAAGTCGATAATATACAAATCATATTGATAATTTGCCGCTTGCGAATATGCCGAGAGTCCGTCTTCGAACGCATCGATGGTGCCTATAGTCGTATGTGTTTGTAATGCATGGCATATTGCATCCAATATCTGTCGATGGTCGTCGGCAACTAAAATATTGATTTTTTCCATTAATCAAAATATAAATATTCTATTAAGTGATCAATGATAAATGGTTAATGATAAATGATGTCTGCCCGAACGATTCCATTAGGGCGTCATTAACCATTAGCCATTACTTAATGGTTTGTTTTATCATTGTGTGACAAAGTTAATAATCATATTCAATAATCAAAGACAAATAGCTTAAATATCTGTTCGGAATCAATCTCCCGGATTTTGACACAATGTCGTTTAATTAAGGATTGTTCAAACCCAAAAAGATGTCTCCATTCCGCATGCTGCGTATGCTTCAGTCGACATGACGGCGCACTCTAAAAGGAGAGGGGGAAGGGAGATGGTCGGCGAAGCCGACCATCTCCCTTCCCCTTTCCCCCGTGCGCTGTCGTCATGTCGAGCGGAACAAAGTGGAGTCGAGACATCTCTTTGGGGTTTTACCATCCAACTACATAATTTCTTAACTAAACGACATTGGATTTTGACATGCAAAATATATTTTCAATATTTGTTCTTTAAAAATAAAACGATTTGTAATTTAAAACCTATTATTCTCATGCGTTTAATCATTCAACCGGATTACGAAAAAATATCCCAATGGGCTGCAGCTTACATTGTTTCAAAGATCAAGGCATTTGCTCCGACAGAAAATAAACCGTTTGTATTGGGCCTCCCGACAGGTTCTTCGCCAATCGGTACGTACAAAGAGCTGATCCGCTTGTACCAAGCAGGTAAGGTGTCATTCAAAAATGTAGTGACATTCAATATGGACGAATATGTAGGTATTCCCCGGGAACATCCGCAGAGCTATTATACCTTTATGTGGAAGAACCTGTTCAGCCATATTGATATCCCGCAGGATAATGTCAACATCCTGAATGGAAATGCTCCCGATCTGGCAGCTGAATGCCAGCGCTATGAGGCTAAAATCAAATCATACGGAAAAATTCATCTTTTCATGGGAGGTATCGGCCCCGACGGACACCTTGCATTCAATGAACCCGGGTCGTCATTATCATCACGTACCCGCGTGAAAACACTCACTACCGATACGATTATTGCCAATTCGCGTTTTTTCGGAAACGATCTTGCACAAGTACCTAAAACAGCGCTTACAGTGGGTATCGGAACTGTCATGGACGCAGAAGAAGTGCTGATCATTGCCAACGGACACAACAAGGCTCGTGCGCTTTATCATGCAGTTGAAGGGGCTATTAATCATATGTGGACCATTTCGGCCTTGCAGATGCATCCCCAAGGCATTATTGTTTGTGATGAGGACACCACAGTCGAGTTGAAAGTCGGGACATATAACTATTTCAAGGATATCGAAAAAGATAACTTGTAGTATTTGATTATCTGCTTGTCGGTTATCTTGCCTAAAGATGTCTCCATTCCGCATGTTACGCACCCCCGAAGGGAGCGACGAAGTCAACCTTCTGTCGACATAACCGTTGCGCTTTGGAAGACCGGCGGGAAAGGGGGAGATGGACGGGCGGCGACGCCGCCCGTCCATCGCCCCCTTTCCCTTTTTACCACATGTGAGCGCGTCATGTCGACTAAGTGTACGAGGTACGAGTACACGCATGGAGACATCTTTTTGAGCCTGGTAATATCTTTACATTTTCTTAAATGAACGACATTGTATCATACAATGTTCTAACCGATTATAATCTGATAACCTTTTTAGTATTCTCATCTCTGAGCTTCTCGGTGTCCCAAAATAAGAAAAAGGACACAAATATATAGAACCTCAAAACTGGAAGGAATAGAATAAACTATTCCATTGTTACGTATTTACGCTTGTTGAGTCTGTTGTTTATTCGCTTTGGTCCTGTCGTATTTCCTGAAAAAACTTTTCCATTTCATGACTATGACACCCCAAAAGGCTTCGTTGAAAATACCGCCATTCATTTTGGATGTCCCGGCTTTGCGGTCGCAGAAAATGATGGGTACTTCTATTATGTTAAATCCGTATTTCCAGGCTGTAAATTTCATCTCGATCTGGAAGGCATATCCTTTGAATCGGATCTGGTCCAGTGGGATAGTTTCGAGTACATCCTTTTTGTAACATTTGAAGCCTGCAGTAGTGTCACGTACCTTCATACGGGTAACGAAACGAACATATTTCGACGCACAGTATGACATCAACACACGCGACATTGGCCAATTGACTACATTAACCCCGGTGATGTAACGCGAACCAATCGACAGGTCGGCTCCACCCGAAATGCAGGCATCATGTAACGGGATCAGATCATGGGGATTATGGGAAAAGTCTGCGTCCATTTCGAAAATATAGTCATAGCCGTTTTCCAGAGCCCATTTGAATCCGGTAATATATGCCGTGCCAAGACCCAGTTTGCCGCTACGTTTCAGAATAAAAAGCTTATCGGGAAATTCTTCCCGGAGACGTTCCACAATACTGGCAGTACCATCGGGTGAATTGTCATCAACCACCAGGATATGAAAATCATGGGATAGCGAAAACACTTGGCGGATCATCCGTTCGATGTTCTCACATTCATTATAGGTGGGTATGATGATAACAGTTTTCATATTACAACAACTTTCCGGCAGGAAAGCTGATGAAATCATTATTTTACAAAAATTAGACCATTTTTGATACAAACAAAAAGTCAAAAATACATAAAAATATGCGAATAAGAATAACTTTACCCGGATATTATTGAAACGTTCATGTTTACTGTTTGGGAAAATTTAGAAGAAAAATGTGGAAGATGTATGATTTTGGCCTTATCTTTGCAAAGATGTTTGGAAACATTAAAATTGTAAAATAGTACGTTGAATCATTTCAAATAAATAGAACGCAATGGAGTATAGGCTCAGTTGTCCGGCAACAACGTTACACGGAAGGATTAACCTGCCGTCATCCAAAAGTATTTCCAACCGTTTGTTGATCATACAGTCGTTAAGCCCCAATAAATTTGATGTTGTTGGATTATCGGACAGCGATGATACCCGTGTGTTACAGGAAGGATTGCAATCGACATCCGATGTGATAGACGTAGGACATGCCGGCACTTCGATGCGTTTCCTGACAGCGTATTTTGCTGCTACCGGACAGGTAAAAACCATTACCGGTTCCGAGAGGATGAAAAACAGGCCGATCAGCGGTCTGGTCGATGCATTAAATCAACTGGGAGCCGGCATTACGTATCTTGAGAAAGAAGGTTATCCTCCGGTGCGTACGTCGGGTAATTCCCTGACAGGTAATACTGTTATGATCGACGGAGATATCAGCAGCCAGTTTATCACTGCGCTTTTGTTGATCGCTCCGCACTTACCAGAGGGTTTGGTGATTCATATTACAGGCAGGTTGGTTTCGGCGTCATATGTCAGGATGACATTGGAGTTGATGCAACAGGCCGGGGTGAAAGCTACTTGGGAAGGTAATACCATTACAGTTATTCATCAGCCTTACCGATCGGATA
The DNA here is from genome assembly GCA_031551645.1 of Bacteroidales bacterium. Taxonomy (GTDB): domain Bacteria; phylum Bacteroidota; class Bacteroidia; order Bacteroidales; family UBA4181; genus JAIRLS01. The sequence goes on from JAVBNI010000125.1 coordinate 14,841, forward strand.
CGATAACTGTCGAACGCGATTGGAGTGCAGCTTCTTATTGGTACGAAATTGCTTCGTTATTTGATGATGTTGAATTGTTGCTCGAAGGAGTAACCGGTAAAAGCCTGCAAGGAGATGCAGTGATGTCACAAATAGCTTATTCCTGGGGGATAAAAACAGAATACCTTCCGGAAGGAGCCTTGCTTACAAAACATAGGAATATCTGTAGTTTTCTGTCACTTGATCTGATCAATACTCCCGATATTGCCCAGACGTTGGTAGTAACGTCGTGTCTTCATAACACCAAGTTTCGTTTTGTCGGTACCGATACTTTGCGGGTAAAGGAGACTGATCGCGTTGCCGCATTACAGAATGAGTTGTTGAAACTGGGTTTCAGCATCGGGGAAACAGCGTCGGGTATTCTCGAATGGGATGGAACCCGCACTGAATCACAAAACGATATTAGTATAGCCAGTTATCAGGATCACCGCATGGCTATGGCTTTTGCTCCGGCAGCGATTGTTTTTCCCGGTATACAGATTGAAAATCCCAATGTAGTAAATAAATCATATTCTGGTTTCTGGAATGATCTGCAAAGCATAGGGTTTGTAATCGACAAGGTCGGAACATGATAAGTAATGGTTAATGATCAATGGTTGATGGTAAGTGACGCCCGCTCGACTGTGTTATCCAGGCAGACATAGTCGGGCAGACGTAAATATTCGATATTCGATCATCAATTTCGATTATTTATAATAGTCTGATAATTTCTATTGCCGATGTTGCCAACTGCCAACACTTATCCCATATCGGATGTTATACAAAGAAGAATATCATATCTTTGTTGCATCACCTAAATGCATGAGTTTATCAAACGGATCAAGCGCATATCCATTATTACGATCGTCACCATTGTATCGTTGATATTGCTGGTCTACATCTTGCTGTGGATACCTTCTGTCCAGCGGAAGATCGTGGATATTGCTCTTTGTGAGGTGTCGAAAAAGACCCATAACCATATGACGATCGGGGATATCAGACTACGCCCGTTCAATAGCCTGAGGTTACACAAGGTCTATGCTGCCGATCAGCAAGGCGATACCCTGTTGTATGTCGAAAATCTTTCGGCGGGTTTCCACTTGTGGTCTTTGTTGAATAGTCGCTTAGTCATCAAATCCGTCAATCTGGATGGTTTTGTGGTCAAGCTCAGGCGTGACAGTATCGGAACACTTTTCAACTTTCAATTTTTTATCGATGCCTTTGCATCAGGCGATACTACCGACACTTCCAAAACTAAGCTGATTGTCGAGATTGACGATATCCGCTTGGCAAATGGGAGTTTTTCATACGATGTCGATTCTGAAGCATTACGCGATTCTGTGTTTGATGCCAGTCATATCCATCTGGCCGGTTTGAGAGCGGACATCTCCCTATCGTCAATTAATGTGAAAAACCTTGATGTTGCTGTAAAACAACTATCATTCAGGGAACGGAGCGGACTAGTGTTGGAAAATCTTTCGGCAACATTGACTTCTGTTGGCGAAGTGATGACACTGAAAGACCTGGAATTAAAACTGCCCCGTTCATTGTTGAACATTCCCCGCGCTACAGTCGATTATACAGGAATAGAATTAAGCGATCTGGCTGATTCTGCGGCTTATTCCATACAGTTGGATGTTCCGCGTTTCCATCTGGCCGACCTTAAGGCGTTTTCTCCTTTTCTGACAAGATTTACCGATAGTATCGCATTGCGAAGTGCTATTTCGGGGCGATTTCCTGCTGTGAAAGTCGATAGTTTTCATCTTTCCTATGGTAGTCATATTGATGTAGATATCAAGGCATCACTTGCAAATTATGTGCATTGGGACAGTTCTTATATCGAACTGCATCCTGTATTGATAGTCAAACCGCAGGGACTAAATGAAATTACGGCTTTAACAGGTAATGCGCCACCCATTCATACAAATGGAATAAATTTGACAGCCGATGTCGCCGGAACACTTCCCGATCTGAAATTACACGTGTCGGCTGTTTCTTTACCTTCGGGTAAATTAAACATTGACGGTACGGGAGGTTATGTTTTCCGGACAGGACAAACGCATTTCGCATTGAAACTATTAGCCGACAAATTCGATCTGAAAACACTCCTGAATAACCAACCTGACCTCGGGCTGGTAAGTCTTACATTGGAGGCTGCGGGCGATATAGACAGTACAGGATTCATCGATGCCAAGGCCGATTTAGACATTGATCGATTCGATTTCTGGCAATACCCGTACAGGAACATTTCAGCATCTTTAAGTTATGCAGGTAAAGATGTGTCGTTACAGTTACAAAGCCGCGATCATTGTGCTCCTTTGTTGGTGCGGGCTAAAGCTAATCTGTCGGACACGCCGGCGGCATCACTTTACGTGAAAACATCTAATCTGATGCCAGACAAATTAAACCTGACACCCCAGTACAAGGACGCTGATTTGTTTGCTGTATTGAAGGCCGATGTCCAAGGATTTAATCCTGAGCGGATGATTGCGGCGCTGACACTGGATAGTGTGCGTTTCACCACCTCCCGGGGAACAGCCAACCTGGATGCCATCCATCTGAATTACAAGGCTTCATCCGATTTGAAAAAACAACTCGAGTTGCATTCGAAAATAATGACAGTCGGTGTAGCCGGATATTTTTCGCTGAATACCATTGCACAATCTGTTCAAAATACATTAGCTGCATATTTTCCTCATTTCGTCGAACCTCATCGAACCCCGACCATCAGCAACGACAGCCTGAATATTGATATTTCAATACGCCATACCGAACAGTGGGCTGATTTATTGGCTCTACCATTTGCTATTACCGACACGGCAAAACTAACGGTTGCATACAGTGGTCGGAAAGGCCACATCACAGTCGAAGCCAATTTCCCGGAAACGAAGCTGAATGATATGATATTACGAGGGAGTCACTTAAGCTTACAGGCCGATACGATCGACCGTATGTTGCATCTCGAAGTGGGGACCATTCGTTTCGGAGTGGCGGATACCATGCATCTGGGACTTGTTGTTGAGACGCTTACTGACAGTTTGAGGCTTGGAGCAAAATTTAATGTTTATACGCCTCAAATAAAGGCGGGTGGTGAGTTAGGCTTAGCTGCCGGCTTTACAAAAGTAGCAAACCGGAAATTACCCGATATTTCCGTCCATGTACTTCCTGCCATACTCCAGTTTAATCGGCAGGATGTACATATTCGTCAGGCCCACGCTTCGATGAAAGGTCATGAATATGAGGTCGATAATTTCGAAATCACGCTTTCGGATGATGAATACCTGAAAATAAACGGACGAGTCTCGCGTAACGAGGCGGACACATTGCGTGTCAGCCTTGCCGGTATACAGATCGGGACATTGATACAGGCCATCGGGGCGGGTGTCAATTTGACGGGTGAAATCAACGGAAATATCATTGCCAACCAGTTATTGACTTCGCCGCGTATCCTTACTGATGGATTTTCTATTAAAGATATCACCTTCGAAAAGCAGCATATCGGTACGCTCGACTTGACAAGCGGTTGGAGTAAGCAACTCAATGCCCTTCTGGTAAAAGCGGAACTGTCGCGTGACAGTGCTCGTACATCTATCATTACCGGCACAATTTTTCCTCAAAGGGATTCCCTTGACATAGATGCTGACATTCGCGACTTCCAACTGGCGTGGATAACGCCTTTTACCGGGAAATCGCTGTATGGGATGAAAGGGGATTTGGGCATGCGCATCAAAGCCGGAGGCCACATAAAATCACCAGCATTGTCGGGGTTCATTACCATGAAAAATGTCAACGTCGGGGTGAATATGCTCAATGTGCAATACCGGATTTCGGATTCGATACAGGTATTACCCGATCGCCTGTTGATGAAAAGTTTCCGGATTATTGACGAACAGAATCAGCAAGCGGTGATTGATGGAGAAGTTCAATATACAAATTTTACCGATTTCCGTCCCGCATTGACGATGAAGTTGCAGAATTTCCTGTTGCTGAACAATCCGAAGCAAACTGACAGCCTTTTTTACGGGACATTACGTATGAGTGGTTCGGTTGAGACATCGGGTTCGGACAAAGACCTATTGGTAAAGGTAGCTGTGAAGAACAGTTCCGATTCGAAATTATCTGTCACACTGCCGGAAGAGCAGGCTAGTGAAGCGCGTCAATACAAGAGTGTCACTTTCGTGAAAAAAGATTCCACTTCTGTGCAGACCAACTTGGTAATAAATGGTCAAGCGATGGAAGAAGAAATGTCCAAAATACCGGTCAAGTTGCAACTTGCAGTGGAAGTAACTCCCGAATTACAATTAAGCGCTATATATAACCCGAAGACAAAAGATGCGGCGACAGTCAAGGGTAGTGGGAAAATTGATTTTACTTACAACATGGCCAATTCAAACATGAGCCTGTTGGGCGAATACAAAGTTGCGGAAGGCAAATGTACCGTTTCGTTCAGAAATATTGCTACAAGAGAATTTACCATCCAACCGGGCGGTGTGGTTGCATTCAAGGGAAACCCGATGGCAACCGAATTTGACGTCACTGCAGTCTATAAACTACGTGCCGACCTGCTATCGCTTGATCCGACGGTTTTCGAAGGAGTATCCCGGAACCGGGTCAACACAGAATGTCATATCCGTGTGTCGGGTAATATGGAAAAAATGAACATCAGCTATGCGATTACCTTCCCCGATGAGGATGAGAGTATACAACGAAAGGCCGATGCGTTGATGGCAACCGACGAGATCAAATTCAAGGAAATGGCATATCTGCTGATTGCCGGCACATTTTACCCTGCAGCCAACACGGAACCGACCAAACCGACAGGGGATATATGGACGTCGTTGGCTTCATCGGCTGTCACTACATTTCTGAATAGCATGCTGGATGGTGTGTTGAGCGACAACTGGACCATCGGTACCGAATTGCACTCAGGAGATGGGGGAGATGTTTCGACCCTTGAAATGGATGTGATCATATCCACCAGCCTGTTTAATAACCGCCTGATCGTAAGTAGTAATATCGGCTATAAAAACACAGCTACCACAACTTCCAATACCAACTTTACGGGTGACTTCGATGTACAGTATAAACTGACCAAATCGGGTAATGTGGTGCTGAAAGTATATAACGTGACCAACGACCAGTATTATGAACAGGCACAATCGCTAACCACACAGGGGGTCGGATTGTTTTACCGCCGCGAGGCAAAACGCTTCAAGGATATGTTCAAACGGGTGAAACGGGAAAAATGATACTTTCTTTTTCCGGTGTTCGACCCTGAAAGGTAGGGTGTTCAAACGCATATACTGTTTTTCTGTCAAATACTCATATCTTTGTCTTTGTAAATGCCTTAAAATAAATTCAATATGAAGACAAAACATGAAGAAGAATTAGGAGTGGCGCTAAAGCAATGTCGCTTACTCTTGCGGAGGGAAAAGCAAAAGAATGCTGATTTGCAAAAGAGTAAGCAAAAATATAAAACGGAGAAT
>JAVBNI010000106.1:0-17575 GCA_031551645.1 Bacteroidales bacterium
GATGAATACCATTACAGATACAATAGACGCAACCACATGGATACTGTTTTTGACAACCTAATTTGCAGAATGATTAAATTCGAGCCAATCCGCAGAAAATTAAAAAAATAATTAGTGAGCTTTAAACGCCTATACCGAAAAGCCTTTATTGAGCAGGCCTAAATTTACTGGTTTATTAAAAGTGATAATGTATTCATCGCTAGAATTAGATAATACGCCATCCGATAATTTTAAGAGGCTTTCATTTTCTTTTAGTCGAATATTTACAACAGTATCATCATCAATTTCCAGACTATCGCCGATTGAACTTGGAATTTTGATTGCAACTCCCTGTGTATTACCAGAAATCCTACTGAATTCTTTTACAAACACATTATTTTCTTTTTGCTTATCTATTAAGCCAATCTGATATTCAAGGAATTTATCAATGATGGAGAGCGTGCGACCTTCTTGCCTCAATATTTCACCAGTTTCATTTTTGAGCAGACTTATTGTTTCAAAACATCTGGTTTTAATTTTAGCATAATCTAAAAACTCTTGTTGTGACTTGTCAAATGGAGTAGTACTGTAGGGCGAAATGACTTTAAGCTTATTATTGAAATAGAATGATCCATACTTAGCATTTCTTTTTTTAGCTTCACTTGATTTAATCTGTGAGTGTCCAAAACTAAAGTCCTTAATAACAAACTTGAGTTCTTTCTTATCTTTGGTTACAACATCTCCATAAAAATTTATATCTTCATTATACAATGAGAAATCCACCTTTTGGTCTGTTTCTCGAATATTCATTTTAAACCAATAGTGCTGATTCGATAAATGTTCCAGGACTTTGTTTTCATTCTCCAATGTATAAGACGTTTCGTATAGAAAATAGGAGATAGCGTTTTGTTTTAAACTAACCTCATAACTTGCACTACCCAATTCAAATTGGATGTAAAGGATTTTATTTGTTGTTAATTCTTTCGAAAATAATTTTTCATCTATATCGAATCCTTTCTTAATTAATTCCAATTGCTCATCAGATGCATAAGTGCCTAAAAGTGAAGTTCTAAAAGAATAGAAAGACAATAGGTCTTCTTCGATAAAGCTAATCTCTGGAATTGAAGCACTTTTATTGAGATCATCTGGCCCCATATCTATTGAGGCTGGGACAAATGAAATTAATTCGCCATAACCCTGTTTAGAGTTAACTTTCACTCTAATTTCTGTAGTGGCATCTGGAAGAAATTTGTTGTTAATGATACCATACAAATTATTTTTGGTTTTGACTAAAGTAGTATTATTAAATGATTCTATGATGTCAGCATAATATTCATCTCCTCTTTCAATTCTTTCCCATTTTCCTGTTTTACTTAATGGCTCCGAAAGATGTTTTTTGCTTAAAACTACTTGTTTGTTTGGAAAGTCTATGGCTAAAACCATACATTTTATTTGATCACCAATTTTATAGCTTTTGAATTCATCTTCACCTTCTGGCAAACACCAAGATATGTTTAAAACAGATAATCTGCCTACAAAATTTTCAGCAAAAGCAGTTACAATTTGAGAAGGATTAATTTTGGAAATAATAGTAGTTTCTACGACTGTCCCACTGCCATATTTTCCAGCAAAACCTTTCTCAAATTTTGATATATTTAACTTTAATTCCAAGGATTATGTTTAATCTTTTATTTGGTTTTCACAAGATTATCTTTGCATAGATGTTTTCAAATACAAAATTAAGTAAAAATTTTTATGTTTTATGCTAAAAATCAAAACGCTCCAGCTGCAACCCAAAAACAATAATATGGTTTTTCCATTTTTGCAGCAGCCAGCAGTCATTCCGAAATAAGCAGTTAGCTTAAGCCTACGCGCCAGAAATCGCTCGACAATACCGGGTAGATGAAAGCCGGGAATACATCCGCGAACGGGGAACTATGGTAATCCTGTAGTTCCTCGTTGTGTGTATAGAAAAACCACTGGTAGCATCCCCGTTCATCAAAATAACAGGTCAGCGTCCCTTCGTTGAGTTCTATTTCGGCCACATTTTCGTACCTGTACACAGTGTAATCTGGAAACTTTGCGATGATGTCTGGATATGATTGCCCTATAATACTGTCAAATAGAACTTTATTAAACATGATATCTCATTGTAATTTAGCTAATTATTGCCATACAGATTTGATACTTATCTCCCGGCAAAGAAATGCCGGATTAGCTTGATATCCTATTTTTCAAACGAATAAATTATCATGATCTACTGTAATATTATCATGATATATCACGTAATATGAGGGTGATATCATGATAATATTTTCAGGGTGAGAATTACCTGATTATTTCGTATTTTTGCATCAAAACATATTTTTTAAACAATGGATACTCCAACAATGAAATACAGTAATCACGGCCTAAACATTAGGCGTATCAGAGAAGGGAAACGGATGAAGCAGGAAACACTTGCCGAAAGAATCGGTATTTCCCAATCTGCCTTATCCAACTATGAAAATAAGGAACAATTGGACAACGAAACTATAGAAAAGATAGCCAAAGGATTGGAAGTCCCAGTGGATGCGATAACTTGCCCTACAGAGGAAACACCCTTGAACATCATTGGTACGCAAACGATCACAGATAATGCAACAGGTAATAATAGTAATACTGTTTATGGCTATTATCCAACTTTTAATCCAATTGATAAAGTAGCTGAACTATATGAACGGTTATTAAAATCAGAACAAGAGAAAGTTGTTTTACTTGAAAAGACGGTTGATAAGTTGGCTGGGAAGAAGTAGATTGAAATTCTAATTTAATCACGTGAAATTCCCATCATTGTATGATAAATAAATGGATATTTGGGACAAGAAAAAGCGATCAGAGGTGATGTCAAAAATCCGGTCAAAAAACACAAAACCGGAAATGACCTTACGGAAAGCTCTTTTTGCAAAAGGTTACCGATATCGAATTAATTTTAAAGCATTACCTGGGAGACCGGATATCGTTTTTCCCAAATACAAAACAGCTATATTTGTTCATGGCTGTTTCTGGCATGGTCATGAAGGATGCAGATATCATTATACACCCAAAACCAATACTGATTTCTGGATTGAGAAAATTGCTACCAACAGAAACCGGGACAAGCAAAATAATTTGCAAATCCTGTCAATGGGCTGGAAAGTATTGACTATATGGGAATGTGAAATCAGACAAAAGGACAAAATCGAATTACTTGTGGATAAAGTCATTCAAACAATGCATGACAACATACCCTACGAATCAGAGCCTGTTTCAGTGAAACTGTATGAAATAAGGGAAGATATTGTAACAATGGTTGCTGAAGATACTATCATTTATCATACTAAAAGGAAATCGAACCATAGAGAGAACCTCACGGATTAAAACCAAGGTCTTTTGCCTGTTTCAAAAGTTTTAGTCCAAATTTTGCCTGTTTAAGAGTAAACTTTTGATTGCGATTTGCTAAAGCGCCAAAGTTATATGCTGTTTTCCTTTCCAGAGGGGATAATAGATTTTTTTCTTTTGCCCATTTTGATAAGGTAAACCATATTACTGGAGAAATATTGGCAGCTTCATCTAAAAGCTTGACTTCGGCAGGTGAAAGGTCTTGTAGTCCTGCAATATCTCCTGCGACTTCGCTTACTATCTCCAGTTGTAATTTGTCCGTATTAATATATTTTTCTTTCAAGGAACTCCAACAGTCAACTTTCTTACACCATTCTCCAATGTTCATACCAGGTTTCAATGGATGGGTAATGTGTTCCCACACTATTGGGATCATCTCATCAATAGCTTCGTACAAATTATCAGAAAGTGATTGATTTTCCCAGATAATATCGAGGTTCAATTTTCTGTTGGTTTTGTCCGAAATTAGGGCGATTAGGTATGAAACCATGTTTGCCTTATACCCGCCCAATTGTTTTTTCATCACAAATTGATCTATATCCCTGAATAATACAGCCTTGGCAATAAGTCTATGAAAATAGACCTTATTAACCTCAATTGGATTTTTCTTGAGTTCACTTTCAAATAATCCATAATTATTCTCAGCACCTTTACTGACATCATGTGGTCTCTGCCACCAGCTCATTTCATACTTAGCAAGATTCGTTTTTGTAAACTTGTTTTGCTTGGGATATTCTATTTTGAACCTTTTCAAGTCTGCACTGGATTTTTGGGACTGTTCATCAAGATATTGCCCTCTTGTTCGTTCATAAAACCACTTACTTGTAGCTTTTCCTCCTGTAAGACTTGGAATCCACTCTTGTCTTGAAAACATCTCAAGATGAACATGGTATGGGTCATTAGAGCTAAAATCAGAATCTTTAATAGCTGTCTGACTATTGGCATACTTGGATATATTGGGAACAACCAAATCCATCGCAATGTCTTTTTTCATAACCGAGAGTTTCATCTGCACAAATACATGGGACAGATCAATACTTTTATCCTGTGAACTAGCAAATATTGATGCTGTAGTTTGCCCTCCGTTGACTATTTGCCAGTTGGTTATGCGCGTGATGTATGGTGTATTACCCTCATACACAATTTCAATATCTTCAGCTGTTGTTGATATTCCATTGTTATATGCAAAGAACATGTCTGGTTCTTCCGAAATGGACTTCCGAATTCCTCGATTTACTTTTGCCTTAAATTGAAGGAATGTTCTGACATTCTTTTCCAGAAGACCTTGTTGATATTTTCCATATATATCGGCAAGAATTTTCCCGGGAATGATTGAAAGATAAACGTTCACCTTACCACTGACATCTTCCATTTTCAAGCATTTCAATTTATGGTTGTAATCTGTGGGAAAATCAATTTCAATTTTCTGTTTACCCGCCTTTATAGAATATTGTTGGTATACACGTCCAATATCCCACAAATGATAATCGATCCGGATATTATTCTCGATCCGGCTGGGAGGGATAGATGATAAGGATGCCAAGCCATTGGTCAAGACAAAAAGTCTCAAGTGTTCGAGCTTACCTTTTGCCTCCTCCACGCTTTGAACCATTTCGTACGCATCTTCATTTGATTCGTCGATTTTGGAAATCATTTTTCCGCTAATTGCGTCCAAATAGAATTTGTAAACCTTTGTATAGGCATCTTCTATATCACTGTCTGAGACTTTTTGTAATACAGTATCTGGTTTTAGAACAGTAACAAATAAATCCAATGTGTTTGAATCTTCATCATAATCATAAGCATTGACTTTTATCCCCCTTTGCTTGAAGTGACAAATCGGGGGCTCAACAATGTCTCCTGTATCTTTTATATACTCGATAATATCACTTGTAACTTCATCTTCTTGCGTGGTACCGGATAATTCAATAGATACCATGATGTTTTCCATGAAACTTGTTGCAAAATCCTTTATATCCATAATTTAAACATATTTTGTGAATTGTTGTTCCTCGATCCTATATTGTGTGCAGGCAGAAACCATTATCGAATATTTTATATCTCCGATCCCTTCAACTAATCCCTGCTGTGTTATGCATGGAAACCCCTCTACAACATCATAGAAAGACACATTGGAAATGGAAAATCCTGTTTTATAAAGGTTTTCCCAATTTTTATCGTATCCGCTTTTGGCTATCTGTATTTCAAAACGATACAATGCTATAGAGTCATTCATGATCTGAGTCCTGATACGATTAATTTGGGTTGGCAGGCTTCTTTCTTGAGAATTTTCATGAATATTCAGGCTATATACAATGAGAAAAAGTTTTTTCAATCCTGTTCCATCCAGTTGCTTTTCCGAATTTATATATATTTTCCTATGCTGCTTGCTCGCCGTTGTTTTTATCTCAAAAGCTGTGTTTTCAATCTGAAAATCGTGATTTGCCCTTTGTGGCCCTGTCCAGAATGCTACGGCTTCATACGGAGAATAGTTTGATAACATATAGTTTTCGAAAAATGCAAGTTCTCCAAATAATCCCTGTTGAGCTTGCAAGGAAAGAATTTCCTGTTCATTCTTTTCAAAGAATTTCTTCCATTGATTCAATATGATGAATAAGGTAGACTCCAAAGATTGAAAATCATCCAGGTTTATAATATTTTCACATATATCCGAGATAAATAGTTCGAAAATATTTTCAGTACTCGGGATTACTTGAGAAATTCTTAAAAAGTCTTGGTTCCGACAATCTGCAATTGATGTATTTACCTGTACGATCTCCATGCCTTTGAATATTGGAAATCTTTCGGTATTGATGAAAGGGCTGAATATGATCCTAATATACAGGTATCTAATGCCACTTCCAAAGTCTGATGCTAAAAAAACGGGTTGCCCACTTTTTGACAAAATTTTTCTGGCAATCAATCCGGAGTCTGGATTGTTTTTGGACTCATGATTGATTTCTTCCCATATTTGACCATAATTATTCGTCCTCATACTCACTCAATTCAAGTTCCTGATAAACAGTATTGATGTAGTAATCTATGCTGACTGCATTCTTCGAATTTGGCCAACTGATAGCAAACCCAACAGGCTGTTTTTCAAAATCGATGATTACATCACTTGTATCTGTTATTTTTAATACATATATCATCAATAAGGGTCTTTTATCTGGTAGTTCTCTTATCTGTTTTCTTGTGAGATTCTTAACATCCACGCTCAGATCAACAGATTCGCCTGATTTGTCTGTCATCATCTTAATGAATAGCTTATCACTTCTTTCCATTTTGAGAGAACGTGTTACAGGCCTAATCTCATGTCCTGCGAACCTAACGATTTCTTCTTTATCGTGAGACCGATCAAGTGTAATCAGAGCAATATTCCAATTTTCAAAATCCGAAACATTGAAATCCTCCTGCTTTTTCAAATATTGTTTGATTCGCATCGAGTTAACTGAAGGAAGCCCTTTATATGTCTGATAATTGTCCAGAAATCCGTATATTAATCCCAACGGCCTGTTCAACCACACAATTCTATTGGATTCATCAATATCAGCAGGCCCAAGATCACTGATCAAATCCTCTGCACACCTATAGTTTGATTCAATAATCTTTTTGTTATCAGGTAAAGTTGTGGTTTCGCTGCACGTACCTTTGTAATTCAATTTTAATGGTTCTGAATCCCTCATTTTCATTACATTGGTAATCATCATGTCGGGGTGCGACATGATTCGTAAACCAAAATCGCGGGGAGTAAGCTTGAGCCGTTCCATTTCTATCAATTCTTCTCGCAACACTTCAAACGCAGTTGAAATATTTCTATACCAACCATATAGAACATCAGTTGTATAAATTCGACATAAGTCTTCGAAACCACTCCTATATCCAAACCAGCGGCCCATTTGCATAAGAGCATCATATAAAGATGATGCTCTGGTAAAATAACTGATTGTTAACCCCTCAAGAGTAAGACCCCTCGATAGTTTATCTCCCCCTATAGCAATTACGCTGAGGCCAGTGGCTTTTTTGTTGGAATAATCCAGGATGTCACCAACATCTCCATTGATAATAAGGCAGTTACTTTCCAGTTTCATAACAGCTTTTCGTAAATTCGGATAGATAGCCTCCCATGTATGATCCAGCGTTTCCATCTCCAAACTTGTAGGAATAAAATCATCTTCATATATCATTCTTAAAAAGCTGATGGTTGACGAGTTATTATTTATGATCGAGTTGGATAAGTTCTGTACATATTCTTTGACAAGCTCAGCAATTTTATTTTGTACACTTGTATAACGGGTACAATGTATCAACATGGTGTTGTGTTTTCTTTCCTGTCCCCTAATCCAACGAATTGCTGAAGAAATAATGAAGGATGCTATTGCCTCCTGAAGGCTTACCGGCAGAAACTCTGGCATATAATCCGCTTTGTGCTTGCTTGGTACAAATTCTGAATCTTCTGAGCCTGCATCATTGACATTTCTATATATGGGTAATCCATTGTTGTGCCTGTCATTCAAGCCAAAAACTCTTTTGGGGCCAAAATAATTTGACGGGGCATCTATTGTCTTGATAAAAGAAATGGGAAACAAGTCATTTCCCAGTAAGGAATGAGGCCTGTCATGATGGATGAAAATGTTTGCAAATGGTGTCGCGGTATAAGCCAGATACACTTTCTGCCGGAACAGTAATAATAGTTCCCGGATACATTCATTGATGGCTGTAGGATTGTTTTCGTCCCCATCCGAATTCAAGTGCTTTTTCGTATTTACAGATGCTTGATCGGCCTCATCATCTACTATCAATAATGGAAGATTATTGAATTGTCGAGTTTCCCCATCTTCAAAAATCAAATCATCTTCAAATGTATCAATCCATCCCTTGAAATATTTTATAAGATTCTTAAGAATAGATTTGTTTTTCTTTACAACGAAAATAATGCTTCTATCCAGAGATGGTGGTGTTCCATGAGATTTTCGATAATTGAAGTCACCATTTTTTCTTGGATCAAAATTAGATTCAGTGAACGTATCTATGGGAATATATCGTTCTCCTGGAAGGGTAGTCACTCCGATTCTTTTTATTTCGGCCTTGATACTCGTATCTCGGCCGATTATCTCCTCATCAATCCTCTCTTGAGTCTGTTGTCTCAGATTCTCATGCATTCCTGCCAATACTACAATAATTTTATAGCCGGAATCAATCGCCTTATTGATAACGCCCATAAAGTTGGCCGTTTTTCCAGACTGTACATATCCAACAACCAATCCTTTTCTATCGAATGCTCGATTTTTAACTGTAGGATCTTCAAATAATTCAATTATTCCATTCGTTATAGCATCCAAATTGTCAACAGTAGACGCTGCCCATCCTTTGATATTGTTCAAGTACTTCTTGTATCTCGGCCAAAATCTGAAGTCTATCTTTCCCTCAGCAAGTTTTGGTTTATACCAGTCAATATGATCTTTGTTGTCAAAAATGGTGTGGTGTTCACCTTCATTTTCAATAATTATATTAACTTCTTCTTCCAGTTCACCATACAATAAATCCCTTACCTCTTGAATTGAAGAAAATGTCCTGTATGGATGGAAAATCTGTTCTACTTGAAAAACAGACAGGATACTGTCAATAGATGTTTCCATAGCCCTGGAATAGGGCATTATCTTTTTCAATATCTCATATTGACTTCTTGCATTTGATTTGATTTCATTATAAAATACGGTCATAACAGGTCTGTGTGTTTATTAAACATATCCGTTGTCATTAATAAGGTTCTCGCAGATATTTCATCCATGCCAGAGGATGTTATTGCTTTTAGGAATTCCTTAAATATCTTTCTTTTTGATTCTAATGCTTCATCCTCCACTTTCAGTACGACATTTTCGTCACAACTGTCATTTATGATAAGATTTAAAGGGATCATAGAATCAATGGTCTTTATATATGATTTGAAAATCTTTCTATTTTCACCCAATAAATCACAGATCAAAATGTACAAGGGGTGTTGGGGATTAACCATGTATGACCTCTCCCCATTTTTCCGTTTACAAATCCATGTATGGATGATTTTTTTCTTTTCATCTTTTCTTCTGACATAAACTCCTCTGTGAGTATATACTTTGATCCCTTGAACAATGGCATCAGTGCAAATAGATGTGATATTTTTGCGTATCGCATCAGGAATTTTTGCCGAAGCTTTTCTCACATCAATCTGCCATTCCTTGTCCAATGCATTGGAAATGTCAATACTAATCCTAACCAATCGTTGGCTTTCTCTTTTCCTGAAATTCAAATCCATCCAGGAGCCATCAATGATCAAACGATCATTTCTGTATAAGTATATTCCTTGATGCTCAATCCAACCCCGCACTATATCGTATTTTTTTATCTCCTGATTCGGCAATCTTGCTTCGTGTGGTAGAATGTAGGGTTTTATAATAATTCGTGAGTTGTTTATCTTGTAAAAACTTTCTTGTAATTCTTGAGGAAATATATTTTCGAATGGATAGAATGGGTTAGTAGGTTTTAGTATTTCCCCATTAATAGATATTGAGATAGAACCATTTTCAAGAAATCTATGAAATACAAGGCTGATATATGTTTTTACCATTTGAAACTTTCTGTACATATTTTCCTTGTCAATGATCTCCTTTTTTGTTTCTATCAATCGATCCATCTTTTCCCATAAGATAACTGTTCCAGAAGATGACTCTATTTTACCCAGTTTCTTTTTCGAGTTGGCATCCAGACAGTCTTTATACAATACCCATTCCTTGTATTCATGAATCTTATCAATATCCCATGCTCTGAAACTTATCTCCTGTCCATTGTTTGATAATACACTGAGCCGTTTGCACTGGGAGAATGAAGCAGTTTTTAACCCAAGGCCAAATCTACCCAGATCTGAATCACTTCTTTTATCCAAAGGATCAAAACTTCCCATCTTCATGGCATTTACCAGTTCTATCTCGCTCATGCCCTTGCCATTGTCTTCAATACGAAGGAACGAACCATATGTGTCTATTTCATAAACAATGGATATGTGGTTTGATTTGGCGGCGATAGAATTATCAATCAAATCAGCTATTGCTGTTTCAATTGTATACCCGAAAGAACGTAACGAGTGTATCTCTTTCTCAGGATCAGGTCTTACAATATCATACATGGTTGTTGCCATTATTTTTTCTTAACCAGAAGGGACAAATCTTGATAATCTATCGAGTCATAATATTTATCCAGGAATTTATGGCATGTAGGGCAAACTTGGATATAGTCACCAATATTGGTGTTTTCGTATGTATTATCACTGGTAAACTTCTTGATACAATGATATTCCATAAGATCAATTCCCAGTTCCCCATATTTTTCATAAATGTCCAGCCCACAGATTTCGCAACATTTTGACTCTTTATATAGATGTTCTTTGACCCTAATATAAAATACAGAGTTATTTTCCTTTGACTTGTGTCGATTAAACCTGGATTCCTTGTCAACAGTCAATACTTCTGTTTCTGGGGAAGAATCGTTTTCCTTACCCAATATTTCATTCATATTGAAGTTATACTTCTTTTCCATATCCGATATAGTTTCGGATAATAGCTTGGGGTCATTGGAATACTTGTTGAAAATTTCCTTAAAGAATCCTACTCCACTACTTAAAAGGCCCTTTGCATTACAATTTGGATCACAACTTCTATAGTTGCTGAGTCTTAATGATACTGAAGAAATGCTTCTGAAATTTGCAGGACGAAGTTTGGTATCATGAATCGGCAATTCGTTCAAAAGTTTACTTAACCTTTTTACTTTTGGGTTACCGCCATGCATTTGTCCATAAGATAATTCTTTGTACAAGGCAAAAGCCAAAACAAGTTCTTCCTCTGTCCAATTCAATAGTTTGTTATTTTTGGCTTTTGCCTTCAAGTATCTTTTTTTTATGTCAGTGACAGACTTTTTCAAGTATTCTGGATCTTCAAAATACTTCATGAATATGACCTTGTCAAGCATTGAGCCAGCATAAAGACCTTTTCCGGTATAATCTGGATCAATTGCCGAAAAATTTCCAATTTTTCTTGAAATGCCATTTGCATTACGGAATTTGGGATCTGTCAAGAATTCTGGATAAATATTCAGGCTTCTCAGAATGTCACTCATTTCCTGAAATACGGCTTTATGATACTTTTTCTCTCCCCGTTTAATCTGAAAATACAAGTCGAGCACCAGCGTTATTTCATCTTCTGTCCATTTTGGAAATCTCATGGTGTATCCTGTATTTTATTTTTGACAAATAAATAATGTAATAGTGCATATGCCGTGTTGATACTTAATCCATTTCCAGCCTGCTTATATAATTGATGATCGCTTACTTCTGCTCTTTTTGCATTTTCAAAGAATGTTTCATCAAATCCTTGAAGCATAAGGGCTTCTTTAGGTGTCAGTTTTCTTACAGGCTTTTTATAGAGAATTTCCTTTTTTGTATCCTTGTGACTATTCCCCTTTTGTATATAGTCATCTGAATAATAGTTGTCTTGACAGGCACGGTGCATCTTTACCATTGTAGCTGTCAGTGTTCGTGCAATATCCAGGTCAATCTGGGATTTTGATTTGAAGTTTTTTGACCCATCTGCCAATATCGTATGTTTGATCTTTTCTGAAAGATAATATTTACGGTCAACACGTTTTTCAAGTATGTCTAAAACATTGTTGTAGGTATAAAGAGAGTGTTTTTTTATTTCCCTGAAATTTTCAGTTATATTTTCAGATGTCAACTCAATGTCCAGCTCTTTTCTGCTGCAGACAATAAATATCCTTGAACGGCGTTGAGGTAGTCCGAAATCTTTCGTATCAAGAACAACTGTTTCAACAAATTTATATCCGTTCTTTCGGAAAAAATTGAGTATATTATGCAATGTGTCGCCATTGTTATGCTTTTCAAGATGACGGACATTCTCGAGAACTATAAATTCCGGATTCTTGATTTTCAGAATTTTTCTTATACTGAAAAGGATGGATCCTCTTTCATCATTGAATCCCAACTGTCTGCCCATAAGACTGAATGCTTGACAGGGAAATCCTCCCATCATGACACTAAAGTCCTGTAACCCGTTGATATTGTCATCGGCATCAGCAAAACCAATGATATCATTCATTTCCGTTTCTCTTGAAATATCATAATTAGCCTTATAAGTTTTCGTCGCATGAGCATCGATTTCGGAAAAGGCAATACAATCAAGAGAAATGTCGGAATCTTTACTCAATAATTCCGAAGCTTTTCTGAATCCGCCTATTCCCGCAAACAATTCTATATATTTCATTGATAGAAGCTCTTTATCGTTTTTGCAATGATATAGGCCAACTTCACAGGTACAGCGTTGCCAATTTGATAATACCAGTCATTTAGTGATCCACGGAAAAAATAATCATCTGGGAAAGTCTGAACACGAGCCGCCTCACGAGGGCTAAGCCCCCTTGCCTGTGTGGGATGGATATACATGTGACAATCAAACCTCATATGCGAAGTGATTGTTTTACAGATTTCATCCGCCTTGAGTTTTTTATATTTGTCCTTGAAAATATCCTTTCGATTTTTGTATTTCAGGATGTCTTGAATACTTGGGGCTGTTGAGTCTTCTCCTGGATTAAGGCGTCTAAAAATCTCAATATCATTCTGATTGTTGTATCTGGATTTATGGTTCAATAGATAATTCATTTTCTTACCAGAATTTATCAGAGAAATAAATCCATTTTCCTCAATGTCGTATTTTCTTATCGTGTGTCCATGTTCATCACTGTCAAGGTGAGAACTGTTGATATGCGGATTGGTTGCTATCTCAGGCAACCCGAATAAAGCATCCCTCAATACATACTTGCCAGAATTGGTATGAAGTGCATTGAATTTCATCATTATTTCAAGTGGGGATACACCTATTCTATTACCTATCAAGAAATATCGCTCTCTGTTCTGAGGGATATCAAAATCTTTCGCATTCAATACTAAAGGTGCAAATTCATACTCTGCATTGGTAATTTTACGAATATCCTTTTCTATTTCAGCTTCCTTATTTTTCATTCCTCTCACATTCTCCATTATAAACCAATCAGGTCTGATTTCAGAAATCATGTTCAAGAAAAAACTATATAAGTAATTTCTGGGATCATCCTTGAGTGGTTGTCTGTTTGCTGTAGAAAATCCCTGACAAGGAGGCCCTCCTGCGACAAGCTTTATATCTCTGAATAAATGCCGATATTGACTTATGTTGTTATAAAGATCTTCGATATTTCCACCAAATATTCGATCAATCGGTATTGAGTGATTAAAGTAATATGTTTCCAATGCAGGAATATAATGATCATTTACAAATGCAGGGGTAAATCCCGCATCTGTAATACCTTGGCCGAGTCCCCCTGCACCACAAAAGAAATCTGCGAATAAAAAGTCCGATTCCGGCATAATCTTATTTTTACCCAGATATTTGTTCAATAAAGGCTCTGATACACAATTGGATGACAAAGTATAGTGTATATCGTTAAGTTCTTTATAAAGATCATTGCCTAAAATATCATCATACTGCTCGGTTATTATTTTTTCGGATGTATTTTCTACAGGAATATTTTCCAGTAAAAGAATCTTTCTGATCTCTTTTGCCAACTCCTTTGATTTCAGCAAAAAAACATCATTGTAATACTTATAATAAAAATCAAGCATGAAAATTGACAACTATTTTACATTCAATAGAGCACTATACCCCAAATTTTTGACAAAAATAAGATATTTCCTTATGATGAAAACAAAAATTGTAGCCTCTTTCATATGTCCGTTATGTTTAAAACACGTATCATAATAAACTGATGTCTAATCATTCTATCCAAACCTTACCAGATCTGCCAACTGCATAAAATAATCCTTTGACCAGATATCCATTTCCGAAGGATTTTTGATAAACGGTCGGACATCGTTTTTCACCATCTCAATATTGGTGTTGGGTATTTTATCTTTCAGTAATTGCTTGAAGGAATCCTGTGTCAGTTCCCCATCTTTAGACCAGCCGGATTGGTAAGCCCGTTGGCAGAAGTGATGGAAGTCCAATGCTACATTATTGCGCACATACCATTCAAAATCGTACCAGTCGCGTCCCTTCACACGGTTTTTCCAACTACGGAACAGCAATGCGTGCATTTTCCCGGCATACAGGTCGGGCAGGATATAACAACGCGTCATAAACGAGAAGGGCAATAACAGTAACTTGTGTTCGGTAGTAAAACCTGCCGGTGGCTGTAAATCCACTTCAATCTTGATCTTCACATTGCGTTCCGTGCGGAATTGCAGGTTATAGATGGCAGTATCATCTTTCAGAAAAGCTGATTCCACGTTGGTTTGATTTTTCTTTTCCTTCTTGTTGATCACCACTTCGCGTCCCAAAGCCTTGAACTCAGCAATAATCGAATCGAAATAGTTTTCGAGCGTGAAACTTTCGTCCGGCTGCAACAACGAGAAATCCATATCTTCGGAAAAGCGCTGTAACCCGTAAAAGATACGAAGACAAGTGCCACCGTAAAAAGCAGCTTTGTCAAAGAAGCCGCCCCGGTACAATCCGGCCAGCGTAATTTGCTGCATCACTTCATGCAGCGCATTGGTATTGTCGTCGTTGGTTCGTATCTCGTAGCGCGACATCATTTGGTCAAATACCTGGCTCATTGTTCCATGAATTTTAAAAGTTGTGTGAGTTCGGTTTTCTTTTTCCCGGAGGCGATACATTGCCGGATAATATCCATGTCATACGTTTCAATAGCTGAAAAATCTATTCGCAAATCTTCTTCAAGATATGCCTGCACAGCCTTTACCGATTGCAGCCGCAATCCGCGGGTGGCAACAATCATGTCGCAAATAGCCTTCTCCGGCGAAGCAATCAGGTAGGCATATTGATTATTTACGATTTCCTGCCGGATGCCGATTGAAAAATAATCCTCCGGGCAAGCCACATATTCAAAGCTTCCCAACGGAGTGGAAAAATTTTTAGCCCGCCGGGTAGCCATTGACCGGATGGCATACACCTTCTCGGGAATCAGCCCGTAAAAAGACAAGGCGCTTTCGAGTGAAACATAAGACGGCCCATAAAGATGGTTGGCGATCAATTCACGGGAAACAGGCTGGTGGCTCACTTCTGCGGAAACAACAAATAAACCCTTCTTCAAGCGGATCAAATCACCCTTCTTTTCCAGACTTGCTACCTTGTTAGCCGGTGACTTATAACCGCTCAAAGAAGTTGTAAGTACAGCATAATCAATGGGTACAGCACCGAATTGTTCCAACATCTTCATTTGAGGTCTTTAATTTGCTACAAAAATAGTGAATTTTGATTAGATAATGGAATTTTATTCAATTATTTGTGCAAATTTTACTATTGGATTGTAAGATCGTATGGTTTATTTTGGTTTGTATTTTAGTAGTTAAAATGCAAATATTTCAATCAAAATAAACCAACTACCCTAATGATCTTTATATTCAAACAAATACAGCCGATTCTCCAAATTCTATTTAAAATTTTGCGGAAATAAAAATATTCAGTAATTTTGAACTGTGAAAGTAAAATAAAGAAAATTGACGCAAACGAATGGGTTGATTTTGGGGTTGCTTTCAACGAACTATCTGTGATAAGATTTTAATTATCAGTGTATTGTTTGGGTAAACCAGAGCCCCAGGCGGATCACTAAAGGGTCAAAATCGACATAGACAAGACCCGCAAAGGTAATGACAAAACCTCCTAAAACGTTGATTTTAGGAGATTTTTCTGTTTTTTGTCCATCATTGGCAGGACAGCGTTCAGCAATCAAAAGACACTTCTCCGCTACGGTTTCGCTACGTTTTTTACCCGACCTCAAAATCGTAGCGAATATCTATTTAAGTCGCACATTGGCAGTGCTTTGTCTGACCTGACTTCATAACAAATAAAGTAGTTTTGAACTTTTAAAATGTTAGAGTATGAAGTCACGATTCAGTGCTATTTTCTATCCGAGAAAAAGCGAAGTAAACAAGAACGGAAAGGTAACCATTATGGCTAAGATTACCATTAATGGGGAACGTGTGCAGTTCAGCACCAAGATTTTGATCGACCCTGCCAATTGGGATTCTCCGGCAGGCCGTGCCAAGAACCGCAGCGAGGAAGGCAAGAATGTCAACCGTCTGTTGGACGGTATGCGCAAAACCATAAACGATTTGCACTTCAAACAAATCGAAGATTACGGCTTTGCCTCTCCCGAGAAAATCAAGAATGTTATTTTGGGCATTGACAAGGAGAACAAAACGCTCATGCAGTTCATCCGTTCCCATAATGAAATGTACGAGCAAAAAGTGGGTTATACCACCTCGCAAATTACCAGCCGCAGGTATAAGCAACTTGAAACAAGAATACCGGAGTTTCTGAAAGCCATATACCATGTATCCGATCTGTCAATACGGGAAGTAAACCCGATCTTTCTTGAAAAGCTCTATTTGTACCTGCGTAAAGAATGCGGTGTACAGAACAACTATGCGATGAAATTCATGCAGCGGTTCCAGCGGGTTTTCAATTTTGCCCGCAATTCGGGATTGAATCTGCCCAATCCTTTCGAGTGTTTCAACGTTCGTTTTGAAAAAGAAAAACGTACTGCTATCACACAGGAAGAAGTGGACTTGCTTTGGAACAAAGAATTTGTTTCTTCCCGGCTGGAACAGGTGCGCGACGTGTTTATTTTTTCCTGCTACACAGGATTATCGTTCGCGGATGTAGCGGCTTTGACACAGGCTAATCTTCAAACCGGCATAGACGGAAACCTGTGGATTATGACTTCCCGTCAAAAAACCGGAGTACCGTCCAATATCCGGTTACTGGATATTCCCAAGCAGATTTTGGAAAAGTATGAGGGAAAGCAGAAAGACGGCAAACTCCTTCCGTTGGCAACAAATCAAAAAGTAAACGAATACTTGAAGGAGATAGCTTCGCTTTGCGGAATTGAAAAAAAGCTGACCTATCATGTTAGCCGCCATACGTTCGCAACCACAATTACGCTGAATAACGGCGTACCTTTGGAAAGTGTGTCTAAACTGCTGGGACACCGGAGTATCAAAACCACCGAGATTTACGCCAAAGTTTTGGATACTAAAGTAGGACAAGATATGGAAGCATTGGCAAGGAAGATAAATTAA
>JAVBNI010000262.1:0-15593 GCA_031551645.1 Bacteroidales bacterium
CCTATAGAACACCGTTGCTTTTCCCAAATAACCCGTACATGGCAGGGCGTTCCTTTTTATAATATCCAATTTGTCAAAGAACTTACCGATTCAACATCTACTGTTACCGGATTATCTGTATCTTCGGTTATTAACACCAAGTAATATCAGATCAAAAGACTGGTAGATGTGGATTTCAAAAATAATCTCAATAATCAAATAACCTTTGATGATCAAATCCCAAAATGGAATTACCTGATTAGACCGGCATAAATGACCAACTTATTTTTTTATCGTTACTTAGGTTTTAATCCAATAAAATTATAAAGCAAACCTCTCATAGAAATTCATATTTTTGATAAATCTTTCTATGAGACAATCTCATGTATAAAAACAGAAAACGATAATTGATCCAAACAGTTATGAAAAATTTGGAATTATACTGGGTTGATGCTTTTACCGATCAACCTTTTGGTGGGAACCCTGCTGCCATCATTATAAATGCAGACAACATACCGGATGAACAAAAACAGGTTGTAGCTAAGGAGATGAATCTCTCCGAAACTGTATTTATCTCGAAAAGCCAGGTTGCCGATTTTAAAGTACAGTTTTATACACCAAAGCAGGAAACAGCGTTATGCGGTCATGGTACTGTAGCTGCCTTTTGGTTGTTGGGTTTGATAGGTAGAATAGAAAATTGTTCCGGTGGTTTTGTGCGAGCGACACAAGAAACCAAAGCCGGTATTTTACCAATAGAACTTTATTTCGATAAGGGAAGAACATTGTATCAAATCGTGATGCATCAAACCCTGCCTGAGTTTTATCGTATTGATGTAAACCACGATGAGATAGCTGGTATGCTCGGTATATCAGCCGACCAGTTTGAAAGCGGCTATCCGTTGGAAGTTGTTTCGACAGGCCGGCCAAAACTGTTCATTCCCATCAAAAGTCGGGATATTCTGTATGGGATCAAACCAAATTTTGACATGATAGCCGATTATTGCATTCAAAAATCGATAACGGGCTTTCATTTATTTACTTTTGAAACACATGACCCAGGTTCGATTACCGCAGCAAGGCACTTTGCACCGGTTGCCGGAGTGAACGAAGACCCTGTTACTGGAATTGCTGCTGGGGCTTTGGGTTGTTATCTGGCAGAATTCGGCAAGGATAAAGTCTCAAATTCGAATTATCAGATGGAACAAGGATTTAATATGGGACGAAAGGGCATTATCTATGTTGAAATCTGTAAAGAAAACCAGCAATATAGATCAATAAAAGTTGGAGGCAAAGCATATATACTTTTCAATACAAAAATCAAATTGGAATAATGATAGAATTAAAACCTTTTGAAAAAACAGATTTTGAAAGACTGATTTCGTGGGTTGATAGTAAGGAACTATTAATCCAATTTGCCGGGTTTGTTTTTAAATATCCGTTAACAAAAGAACAACTTGCATCATATGTCTCCGATGAAAGGCGACATGCATTTAAAGTTGTCAATCCGGAAACCAACGAAACCATTGGTCATGCTGAAATCTATTTGATTGAACCTAAAGTAGCGCTTCTGTGCAGAATACTGATCGGCAATAAGGAATATCGAGGAAAAGGCTTGGGGCAACAAATCGTACGCCAATTGATAGCATTTTCATTTGAAAAACTGGGTGTTGAAATGGCCGAGTTGAACGTATTCGATTGGAATACATCTGCTATCAAATGTTACGAAAAAGCAGGATTCAAAATAAACCCGGATAAGATAAGAACGGCAGAAGTAAACGGAGTGGTTTGGACAGCAATCAATATGATGTTACAAAAAGTAAACTGATAATCTTTGATATATGAGTATGAACGCAAGAATCCTAATAATCATTCTGTGTTTTAACATATGGTTATTTACATCGGTTGGACAGGAGATTAAAGTATCAGATCATCTTATGCTTATAAAACTGACCGAGCATACGTATATTCACACAGGTAATGACAACAACGGGATTGTTTACGTAAATAACGGCGAGGCAGTTATTGTTTCGACACCTGATTCGGATGCCGAAACCCAAAATCTCATCGATTGGACAAGGAAGAAACTCCGGGCGAAGATCGTAGGATATGTCATTGACCGGTGGCATCCTGACGCAATGGAAGGGTTGGATGTTGTACAACATGCAGGAATAAAAACATATTCGTACGAATTGACACGTAAGATTGCAAAAGAGAAGGGATTACCAGTGCCCGAAATCGGGTTTGATCCGATTATGGATTTGAATGTTGGCGGTGAAAAAATTATTTGTCATTTTATAGGAGCAGCACATACGGTTGACGGGATAGTGGTTTGGATTCCCAAAGAGAAGATATTGTTTGGCGGGAATGAGGTTCGAAGTTTAGGTAGTTGGTACGGAAATATCGGTGATGCTGATTTGAAGGAATGGTCTCATACCATCCATAGGGTAAAAGAAAAATACGGTGCGGCGAAAATCGTTATACCCGGACATGGAAAATATGGCGGCACCGAACTGCTTGACTATACCATCGATTTATATCAACCAAGCAAATGGGGACGCATTTTAAAATCAAACAACATACAAGCGTTGCCCGTCTTTAATGACTATGGAGATATTTTTGAAGTTGCAGCATCCGACTCAGTGATTCGGGGTAAACGCTATTTGACGGACGCTATTGCATTTGTGAATCATCAAAAACAAAACCGGTATCTTAAAATCCAGTCACAAAACATCGTTCATAATGTTGATGATAAAATGATCTCATCTGGTTCCGGAAGACTTCAAATTTTTGACAAACAAACCAATGAGTTGATTGAGGATTTGTATTACAAGCAACTTTATGTTAACCTGAGAAACGATGAAGTTGGGTTAACCATCATCATTAAAGAAGCGATCAGGTAAAAAACGCCGGCAAAAACGATATATTTGCCAGCCAAATAAACACCTTTAAAAGACCAATGAAATCAAGAGTAGCCATCATATTCGGTGGAAAATCTGCCGAACACGAAGTATCGTTAAAATCAGCATCCAATATTTTTAATGCTGTTGACATCCGTATTTTTGAACCGACTTTGCTGGGTATGGACAAAAATGGGAATTGGCGTTATCATACCAACTATGTAGAGCAGGATATAGATTTAACCGGATTTGATTACTTTCCGGGGTCGGTGGAAGTATATATCTCAAATTCGGAAGGCCGGGCGATGATAACAGACAAAAAGACCAACCGCATACTGAATGTTTTCGATATTGCTTTTCCCATCATCCACGGGACGTTCGGCGAAGACGGGACGTTACAAGGCTTTTTGAAATTGGCTGGAATACCTTTTGTAGGACCTGACGTTTTGGGTTCAGCCATTGGTATGGATAAAGATGTAACCAAACGGTTGCTGAGGGATGCCGGTATCCCGATTGCGGATTTCTTTGTGTTGTATCAACATGCTCCCAGCCAATATTCGTTTGATGAGATAGTTGCCCGATTAAAGTTGCCCCTTTTTGTGAAACCCGCCAATGCCGGTTCATCGGTTGGTGTAAGTAAAGTAACCAACAAAGCTGATTTTGATCAGGCTTTGTCGGAAGCGTTTGAATTTGACCATAAGATTTTGGTGGAAGAAGCCATCGTGGGCAAGGAAGTAGAATGTGCTGTTTTGGGTAACAAGGATCCCAAAGCATCGGTCATTGGGGAAATTATCCCGACAAAGGATTTCTATTCCTACGAGGCCAAATATATAGATATGGACGGTGCAAAAATGAAAATCCCTGCCGAGATTGACGAAATTGTGGCCGGACAAATTAAGGAATTGGCCGTCAAAGCATTTAGGACGATTTGTTGCGAAGGCATGGCAAGAGTTGACTTTTTCTTGCGCCCCGACAATACTTTTGTGATCAATGAGATCAACACATTACCCGGATTTACGGAAATCAGCATGTACCCGAAGCTTTGGGAACAAACAGGAATATCGTACCGGGATCTGATAACGGAATTGATCAATCTGGCGCAGAAACGGTATGAAAGAGATTCAAAACTATTGATTGAAATGTAATCATGACATTTTGCTTCGTTTAGTAGCAAATATGTCAGCCACAAAGGCACTAAGACACGAAACAGTATCGGACAAAAATATCTAAAAATGACAGAATTCTGGGAATCGAGTTTTATCGAAAAACAGACCATGTGGGGATTCGAGCCTGCGGATTCTGCGATCATGGCAAAGAATATTTTTATCGAGGGAAAGGCAAAAGATATACTGATCCCAGGAATTGGATATGGCCGAAATGCACGGATTTTCCTCGACCATGGGATGACTGTAGCAGGCATCGAGATTTCGAAAACGGCAATTGATCTGGCACGGACACAAAATAAACTCGACATTCCGATCTATCACGGTTCGATAACTGACATGCCTTTTGATAAAAAGCTTTATGACGGAATATTTTGTTATGCCCTTATCCACTTGTTGAATCAACGTGAGCGGAGAAAGTTTATCAAAGACTGTTACAACCAGCTAAAACCTAACGGATGCATGATTTTCTCGACTATTTCTAAAAACGACCCTATGTATGGAAAAGGAAAACAACTGAGTAAAGACAGGTTTGATATGCCCAGTGGCGCCAAACTGTTCTTCTACGATCCGGATTCCATTAAGCGTGAATTCGGCAATTACGGATTAACAGATTTTTCGGAAATCGATGAACCCATTAAGTTCAAGCAGGATCATCCTCCGATGAAATTTACAATCGTCATATGCAAAAAATAATTTGGCTGGCTGGTGTATTGTTTTTATTACAAAATAAAATATTGATTAATATATTGAAAGATAATTCGTATTTTTGTGTCAATATATAAAGCATAAAATGGAAAAGCGAATTATTAAAAGCCTGATCGCAGAGAAACAAAGAGAAATCCGTAACATTGAATTAATCAAAAGGCCATTGAATTTGGAAGATACGGTTAATTACGTGTTTGTGGGGATTCGCCGTGCAGGTAAATCGTATTTGCTGTATCAACATATGCAACATTTAATCAAAACTGGACAGGCTTCTATTGAAGATATCTTATATATCAATTTCGAGGATGAACGCCTCTCGTCTATTAAAGTCGGAGAACTCAACCTCTTTTTGGAATGTTATAAAGAGATGTATGACGAAAAACCATTAATCTATTTAGATGAAATACAAAACATAGACGGATGGGAGAAATTTGCTCGCCGCTTGGCCGATTCAAAATACAGGGTATTTGTCACCGGAAATAATGCAAAAATGCTTGGTAAAGAAATATATACTACTTTGGGAGGCAGGTATGTTGCAAAAGAGGTTTTTCCGTTTACATTCAGTGAATATCTGGCATTTCACCATGTTGCATTAGACCGGAATTGGGAATATGGGGAAATCCGAGTACAGGTAGTCAAACTGTTCCAGGATTACTTTTATTATGGCGGATTTGCAGAGTCATTTGGATTAAAAGATAAACGGAGTTGGTTGAATTCATTATATCAAAAACTGCTCTTAGGTGATGTGGTTTTCAGGAATAGTATCAGGAACGAACATGCCATCAAAATTCTTGTAAAAAAATTAGCAGAAAGCGTGATGCAACCGACTTCCTTAGCCCGATTGAAAAATATCATTGATTCCACCGGGGTTACAATTTCTCGGAATACACTTGTTGATTATCTTCAACACCTTACCGATGCTTATCTGATCTTTGGAATTTCCAATTTTTCGGACAAGCTTACTGAAAAAGAGACCTTCAGGAAAAGATACTTCGTTGATAATGGATTATTGAATAATTTTCTGTTCGATCCCGAAACAAAATTATTGGAAAACCTAGTAGCCATAATCTTGAAAAAGAAGTATGGTGATAATCTGTATTTTTATCATAAAAATATTGAGGTGGATTTTTTCATTCCCAAAGAACAGCGGGCAATACAAGTATCATACAGCCTTACAAATGAAACAACGAAACAACGGGAAATGAAGGCTTTAGTTAAACTGTCAGAAGTATATAGTATTAAAAATCATGAAATTATCACTTGGGATGAAGAATCTGTTTGTGACGGAAACGGAATTACTATTCATATTTTACCAATATGGAAATGGCTATTGAAAGAAGAAATGAACTAAAACACACTGTCAAGACTAATCGGTGAACCCATAAAGTTCAAGAAGGATCATCCTCCGATGAAATTTGCGATCATCATATGCAAAAAATGAATAAGCACCAACAAATTGTTTACGACTTTATCGATGCCATCAACCAGCATGATCTTGATAGAATTTATTCACTTATGGCGAAAGATTTCAAATTTATTGACGCATACGGCGGCGAAGAAACCGGAAAAGACCACATGCGGGAAAGCTGGATCGGTTATTTCAAGTGGTTTTCCGACTACAAAATAGAAATTGTCGATACATTTGCTAATGAAGACACTTATGCGATTTTAGGCTATGCAAGCGGAACCTATCACAATACAGAAGACCATTGGCGGCTTCCCGCAGCATGGAAAGTTGTTGTGTACGATCATGAAATCAAGTTATGGCAAGTGTACTGCGATTCCAAGATACCGTTTGAGATCATTGAAAAGAATAAATGATAGAATTATTTTGCAGGCAATAGCAGAATAAAATACGGCTGATTTCAGTTATTAGAAATTTTCCAATAACTGAAATTGATACTCTAAAATGATACAGATTAGAATTTTTATGTTAAAATTTTTGGACAAGGTTTACACGATTAACAAGATTTTTTGATCGCCAAAGGCGATTTATCTTGTTAATCTTGTAAATCCTGTCCAATTTATATGAATCATTGAAAAAAATAAACAATGAGGGGAATAAAACAAATCATACCCATCTTTTTGCTTTTAGTTGTTACAAGGGTAAGTTATGGCCAATCTACCGGTTATGTAAATCAAATCGATTCGTTGCTTAGTGTTCATACAACAAAACCATTTAATGGGGTGGTTCTTATTTCTCAAAACGGGAAGACTGTATATTCACAAGTACATGGTTATTCGAATATGGAGAAGAAAACTCCATTGCATATGAACGATCAATTTGTAATCGGCTCGATCAGTAAGCAGATAACGGCTGTAATTGTTTTGCAGGAGTACGAAAAAAGACATTTGCGGTTAGATGTGCCTATTCGTAAATATTTACCCGAACTCCAGCCAGGTTGGGCGGATACGGTTACCGTTCATCATTTGCTGACACACATGCACGGAATAGTTGAATTGGATCAACCAACGGCGTTTAAAGTCGGAACGCAGCTGGATTACGCTTATTCAAAGTTGGGCTATGACCTGTTAGCCAGAATTGTTGAAAGGACATCAGGGAAATCATTTGCCAAATTGTCGAAGGAATTGTTTGCAACATGCAAGATGAAAAACACCTTTCATCCCGAAAATAAAGGATATCGACATTTAGTAAAAGGATATACTGAACAGGAAAATGGCAAACCGGAGTTTGAGAAAGAAAGTTTATTAAATATCCCTGCCGCAGCAGGCGCATTTATATCAACAGCTATCGATTTGATACGTTGGAACGAATGTCTACAAGGAGGGAAGTTATTGAAAAAGGAAACCCTGAAAATGATGACAACCAAGCAATATGGTGCTGTGAGAAATCACCCCATTTTCGGGACAACAGAATACGGATACGGTATTACCATAGACACGAAAAATAATCTATTACAATTGGGGCAAACCGGCTTTTCACCTGGTTTTGTATCCATGGATTTTTACTTTCCGGAAACAAAAACCTCTGTAATTGTATTGGAAAATATTGCATACGACACAAATGATCTGAAAAAGACATTCTTTTATCATGTTCAGATATTGAATATCTTGAGAAAAAATATTCTTACGAACAGAATAACTCAAAATGACAAATCATAGCAACGCCGTCCGATCCGTTATTGCAATAACCTATTTTGGGGACAACTTATCAGCGTCCTTCAGATCACGACCAAAAGTCTATTTATATTTAAGGTTAAAATACTTTTCGAGATACTCTTCTATTACGTTTTGCTCAACGGCAGAAGGATTTTGTATAAATGTAATTAACTTTTCCGTCTCCTTTGCGTCCGCAAGATTATTTCTTATAATTGTTTTAGCGACAAGCAAAGCTGTAGTCGTGGAATGCTGGTTACCGAAAATATCAGAATAGTTTTTTAAAATTTGATTTTGCTCTAAAGCTAGCAAAAATAAAGTTCCTTCCTGCTCCACGCTACTTAGATTATCGAGTACAGCATCCTGAGCTGCTATAATTTCAAGAACAAAAGTTTTGAAAGAAAGCCTGCCTTGATCTAATAAGCTTAGAGAATACACATTTTTTACATCTACACTAAATCTTAGGTATTTTTCAATCAAAATACCCGGCAAATCAGGTCGGTTTAAAAGTTCGCGTATTCCGTTATAACTTGATGCCATTCTTTCAACACCACCAAATGTAATTTCAATCAGAAAAGGCATATCAAGACACGTTTCCAAAAGACCTGCCGTTGAAATTTTTGCCAATACTTCTTCAGGTACCTGTGATGCATCAACACGCTCTTTCATTTCAAGTGCATACCATTCATCTGTACCCGGCTGGATCGGAAATACATACTGATCAACAACTTCAGTCTCACCAACAGATGTAAATGAATGTTCAAAATTGGCTTGAATCCATTCCAGAAGTTCTTCACCAGGTCGAATGTTGTCTTCGTGGTCATCTTTGCAGCCAGCCACTGCAAAAAGCAACATACATAAAATACACAACAACGTAAGTCCCCCTTGCCTTGTAAAAAGAAATTTAATTTTTGTAGCCATGGTCCAAAATTTAAAAAAAATAATTTGATTGCTGCAATGTATACAACCAACCTTCTCCTTTATCTGGTTGTATAAATTGCAGGTTTAAATATTCAGTTTTTACTAATTGTCTTATGATTAATGTTTAGAATATAAAGTATTTATACTTCACTATAACATAAAAATACAATTTTACAACATTTTTTGCAAATTTTAACACGTTTAACAGTTATTAACATATTGTTTACGTGTAATATTCCTCCGAGTTACCACTACATTTTTTAATTATCGGATACTGTCAGTATGCTTTTTGAGTATTTTTCCGGTTACATGACCACGCACCTTAAGAGAGGAATGGGGAAAGTGAGGTCGACTAAGCAAACGAGGCCCGCCTAAATAACCTGCCCGACTGGGCTGTTCAGGCGGGCGTAGTCGGACAGGTACGAGTTTGCGCATGGAGACATCTCAAAATTGCTACTTACATGTATAGGTGCAATATCCGATATTCATATTATTCTTTTACCCTCAACTTGTCGCCGGTATCTTCTACAATTTTTTCAAGCCACCATTCCGGATAACCTGGTTGATCGGGGGAAGCGACTGTTGTGCGGTATTTGTTGGGCACCAGTTTGCCATCCTTTTCTTTTTTAATATTCCCATCGATATATTTTACCAACAGGTATTGGCTCAGCTTTTTCCAACGCTGGAATGTGGTTTCGGCCTGCTGGTTAGAGTAGTCGGTGAGGAATTGTTGAGCTGTTTTCGGATTTTTCTTGTATTGCGCTAATGCCTCGGCATCCACACGGGCGATGTCCTTCAGGTAGCCGTCTTCCACTTCGTTCATCACCCGGCGTACATCGGCAGCCATTACATCATAGCGCAGGTAAGCAAAGTTAGCCACTTGGTTGAAAAGCCAGAAAGCCGATGTCTCGGAATATTCGAGCATACTTCCGTTACCGACGGCAAATACATGGGGTATTTTAGTCATGCTGCTGTACATGGGGGTAAGCGCCGATGTAGCCGCGTCGTCTACACCAAACCAGAAAATACCACCGATCATATCGGGTAACCATGAACGGGCTTGTCCGACAAACCAAAACCCGGTTTGTTGAGTAGCTGTAGCACGTTCATTGCAATACTCCTTGCCGTCGACTTTCCACGTCAACGGACGCCAGCGATAAGGCAATCCGTGAGGTCCTGCACCAATATCCTTACTCATATCCAATTCAGTGCCTTCCAGGTGGTCGCGCATGCCATTCATCACATCCTTGGGAGATACTTTCCGGTTGGGTTTTATCCAGAGAGGCATCCGGTTTTTCAGATCGTAACCTTTGGCATAATCGAAATAACGTAACATATCACTGTTGAAATCTTTGAAAAAAGACCACACGCGGATTTCGCAGAACCGTGCGCCATGAAAATCAAGGGGACAATAGGTGTCCGAAAAGCTGAACTGGTCGTCCGTTCCGTTGAACCATCCTTTTGCGCGGGCAAAATTGATTACATCCTTGGAATACAGGCAATTTTCAGGATCATTTTTCGGGAAGGTAGTGATACGTGCCTGGTTGGCATGTGCGCAAATATATCCGTCGGGGATACGTTGGGCCACCCACAAAGCTCCTTTTCCTCCAACGCCTTTTCCAACTATTTCCATGATCCAGGCTTCGTTTTTATCGGCAATGCTGAATGATTCGCCGCCACTATAAAATCCGTATTTTTCAACTAACGATGTCATCACCTGGATGGCTTCGCGAGCTGTTTTTGAACGTTGCAATGCGAGATAGATCAGGCTTCCGTAATCGATTAAACTCGTGGAGTCGGTCAGTTCGGGCCGGCCTCCGAATGTTGTTTCACCAATGATTACCTGGTGTTCGTTCATGTTGCCGATCACGGAATAAGTTTCCGAGGCTTCGGGAATTTCTCCGAGCGGTCTGCCGCTGTCCCAGTCCACAATTTTGCGTATGGCGCCTGCTTTATGTTTGGCAGCCGGGTAATAATATAATTCCCCATAAAGCGTATGCGAGTCGGCCGAGTAGGATACCATCACCGATCCGTCGGTTGATGCTCCTTTGGTGATGATAAAGTTGGTACAGGCCTTACTGTCGGAAACTGTCGCCATCACAACGGACAAGCCGGCAAAAAGGGCAAAAACTTTTTTCATAGGTGATATGGTTTAAAATTGAGGGTTAATATTCAATTTGTCGACGGCAAATTTAAAATAAAATGAATGAAATCCATGTGATTTTTACCATGATGTGGATTGAAACATAAATTGTAAATGAATTAGGAATAAAATAAAAGTGGATTATAAATGCCGATAAAAATGAAGAGGACTTCCGTGGAAGCCCTCTGGGAGATATAGTGACGTTACCGAAGTAACGGGAAGGTGCCTATTTTATTAAATATACAAAGTTTATCTGTTTTTATAATATTATCTTTATAATAATATAAGCAAAAATAATGCAATAATGTTGTACAATCTTGAAAAAAAAATTTCTTATTACAGAATGAAAAAATACAATTGAAATATAAGCAACATATTTTAAGGTATTTATCGTGCACCAGGAGGAAGATTCTCTTTCCAATATTTATCCATTGCCATTCGCAAGTGGAGTGATGTATTTTCACCTTCGTAAATTCCATGACTTCGCATGGGGTACGACAACAAGGAAAACATTTTCTTATGGCGGACCAGTTCGTCGATCAGTATTTCACAATTCTGGTAGTGTACATTATCATCGCCTGTCCCGTGGATAATCAATAAATTACCTTTCAGATTTTTGGCATGGTTAACCGGCGAACCTACTTCGAAGCCATCATCTTGACGACCTGTTGGCAGACCCATATAACGTTCCTGGTAAGTGGCGTCGTACAATTTCTGGTGTGCCACAAATGCGACAGCTATCCCGGTTTTGTAAATTTCAGGATATTTGAACATACAGTTAAGTGTCGTGGATCCGCCGCCGCTCCACCCGGTGATCCCGATGCGTTCCGGGTCCATGTAGGGATATTGTTGCACCATTTTTTGTATTCCTGCTGCCTGATCAGCGATATTGATGATCCCTATTTTTTTGTATATCGATTTACGCCAGTTACGGCCACGAGGCACATTGGCGCCTCGATTATCAATACTTACCACGATATAGCCTTCCTGGGCCAGGTAACGGTGCCACATGTCGCCGCCACTCCAACTGTCCTGCACGGTAGATCCGGCAGGTTCGCCGTAGATACTTACAATTACCGGATATTTTTTCGACGGATCAAATCCTTTTGGCTTCATTATCCAGGCATCCAGGACGATATCCCCAATATCCGCTTTGACAAATTCTTTTTTTGCCAGACCCAGTCCATCGAACTTTTGCTTGGCTTCAGCATTATCCTCCAAGACACGGATTGTTTTATTGTCCGGAAACCGCACCATGCTATATATTGGAGGTATTTCCGCATTTTGAAAGCTGTGTACCGCCCACTTTCCGGTAGGTGAAAACTGATAGGAATGTTGTCCCTTTTTCCCTCCATCATTCACTTTTTCTACTTTGATTTTAGTACCCAACGATGCCCGGTAAAAATAACGTTGTGTGTAATTTTCCTGTGTTGCGGTAAAATATATCCAACCCTTATCTCCATCTATTCCGGCAACATCCACCACATCGAAGTCACCCGGTGTGATGCATTGTGCTTTTTTGCCATCCCTGCTGATCTTGTATAGGTGCCGCCAGCCGTCGCGTTCGCTCATCCATGTAAATGACTGGTTTTTATCCAACCAATGGACATCGTCACAAATATCCACCCAAGCTTTGTCGGTTTCAGTAAAAAGTACACTGGCTTGTCCCGTTGCATTTACATGCCATACTGTGTTGGTGTTTTGCAAACGGTTGAATTGATGTACCAGTAACTCGTCTGAGCCGGGAATATAGTCCATCCGGGGAAGATAGTTTTCACGAGGATTACCGGGGATATCGATCCATTGTGTTCTGCCGCCGTTTGCCGGAATGATGCCGGCCTTTACAGCTGAAAGAGTGGTGCCCACTTTGGGGTAGGGGAGAGGAATCGGCCTGGAATAAATGGAATCGACATTATCAATTAGGTAAAAAATCCCCGTACCTTTGGTATCTGACTGCCAGAAAGCAATATTTTTGCTATCTGGACTCCAGCGAAAACCATCGCGGCAGTCAAGCTCTTCCTCGTACACCCAGTCGAAAGTACCATTGATGATGTCGTTGCTGCCATCAAATGTCAGTTGTGTGATTTTTTCCGTAGCCAATTCTTCCACGTATATGTTGTTGCGGCTTACGTAAGCCACGTATTTGCCGTCGGGCGAAAATTTGGCAAACATCATGGAAGCTTCGGGCAATCCTTTGCCCAGAATCTGGAGTTTACCGGTTTTCATATCCAGTACCAGGTAGTCGCCACGTGTGGGATAACGCCATACCCGTTGTGCATTATGGTATAAAAGCATCTTTTGGTTGTCGTTGCTCCAGGAATAATCCTGTAACCTGAGTGTATTCCCGGTTTCGTCAGCAAGCCAGGCCGCAGGTACCAGTACTTTCCGGGCATTGGTTTCCGCATCGTAACTCACAATTTCCTGTGCATTTTTTTCAGCGTTGTTTTCTATACGGCTGTATGTTTTATCGTCTTTCATCCACTTCATCATCTGGATGCCTTTGGTACGGATGACTCCCGATGAATAGATTTTCTCAATGGTAAGCGGTTTTTCTTGGGCCTGTAGCCCGAGGGCGACAAACAACAACAGGTAGATAAATTTGTTTTTCATGTTAAAGGAATTTAAGTAATTGCCAATTTTTGATTGATGATTTTTGATTGTTCTAAAATTCAGTAAATCCATATTGATGACAAAAAGTATAAATTAATTTATGCTGGATATTTATGTGATAATGACAAAATAACATCCCCATTTTTTTTAGACAGGATTAACATGATTTACAGGATTATTTACATCTTGTAAATCATGTTAATCCTGTCAAACGAGTAAGTTATTTTGATTCATTTGATTCGAAAATTTTGATCAACTAATATGCAAAAATAATGATTTCCCTCAAAAGGAATGTATCGATTTTTTTGAGTCATCGAAACTTTAAACCTCAAAAAAATGTTATAGTTCGAAGGGACTTGTGTTCACGAATAGAATAATGTAACTTTTAAATATTTTGATTGATGAAATGTAAGAATTTTTTGATGTGTTTATCCGTTGTGGTTTTGTTTGCTTGTGGTGAAGGCGATGATTACCGGGATGTATATGTAGGAACCTATAACGGAGATGGTTATACCGGAGCTATTATGGTTGATGTGGTCGGATTCACTGAGGATGTGACTTCGGGAACCGGTGCGATTGTTGTCGATAAAGATAAATCGGATATTAACCGGCTTAACATACAAATCGGCGAAGACAGCTATTCGGCACAAATTAATGATGATATATTGACTATCGAAGAAAGAGAGATTGACATGGAAAGCGATGATATTCATTACACTTTCCAGGTTTTTCAATCGGGTTCGGGAACCATAACAGCCCATGATATTAATTTGAGTTTCACTTATTATGGAACAGCAACCTATGAGCCTGATCCGAATGATCCGAGCCAAACAAGATATTATGGAATAAACGGTTCGGGATATTGCAGTGGAATAAAATGATCTTTTTCGATAGAAAACGCCCTTTAAGATAATTAATATTATCTTTGCGTAATAAACTAGATAAGATATATATGGATAATAACTCTTGTGAGATAAAGGCTGGATTATTCGGGCAGAAACATGCTAGTAGAGATTACACCCAAGCAAAATATTGGGGAAAAAATCAGTTTAATAGTTCCTTCCCTGCCTCTTTGGTGGCATATATGTCATCAAAAAATATTGATCCTGTTTATATCTCTACTGACAAGAAGAACAAAATTCTCCATAGCTATATCACTTGTAATACTTTATTTGGTATTGATCCTCTTTCTGACGATTTGTACTATGACTTTGAGACTGGATACATTCCATATGAAAAGCATTATATTGGGAAACGAGAACATATAGATCTTGTTCTCTCGAATTATTATACGAATGAGACGATCAAAGGATTAGAAATTAAACTGACCGCTTTGCCTGATAGTACAACAGACTGTCTATCTGAAGACAAATATAGCTGTGAGCTTGTTATTCGTCCTAGTACCATTTGTTATTTGGCTTGTAGTATCTGTAATCATTATAATAGTAAACAGGGGAAAGATAAGCTTAAAAAACTATTAGGGCAATTTCCTAATATTAAGCATTGGGATGTTGCAGATGAAGTTATTTCGTATTACCCCCAGATAGTAGATGCGATTTCAAACGTCGCTGTGGATATGTGGAAATATCAAACTCCACTGATAATACAACCTATCTGGAAAACAAAGGGACGTAAATCTCAACTTGCAGATGATTGTTTAGATGTATTTGTGTGGTCAAATCTGGCCGCTATACATATGTGCACTCAAGGAGAGAAAGTTATAAATAAAATGGCGCGACATAATAGAAGTATCATATGGCTATATAAAATGCTGTTTGATTTCTATGTGTTCGGACACTTTGATTATGATGGAATCATAAATGACCTTTCCTATGGAACAAAGAATGATAAAGCATTTGCAATAAGCGGCGCGGTGTCATATCCATTGCTCTATAGTCCGGAACTTGTATCTCCAGGGTGTATGACAAATTGCATCAAGCGGCCTTTTTAATTTGGTCAATGACTTCTAGCCATCGGTTACTTTTTTTGTAAACCCTGAGATTCGCTATTGTTTGCGCTCCCTGTACCGACCACCTTTGTCCGGATAGTTTGAGT
>JAVBNI010000132.1:0-18484 GCA_031551645.1 Bacteroidales bacterium
ACTCAAACTATCCGGACAAAGGTGGTCGGTACAGGGAGCGCAAACAATAGCGAATCTCAGGGTTTACAAAAAAAGTAACCGATGGCTAGAAGTCATTGACCAAATTAAAAAGGCCGCTTGATGCAATTTGTCATACACCCTAAATAATAATATTTTTAAATATTTATCCTACAACCCATTTTTTTAGTTCTCCCACCCGGGCTTTACTGACAATAATGCGTTCGGGCACGGAAACCAACAAATTAACTGATATCTTGCTGCCAAACCACATAGATAAGTCTTTAACGGCTTTACGGGCAATGATGAATTGTCGGTTGGCACGGAAAAAGTCGACAGGATTAAGTAATGTCGCCAGGTCGTCAAGTGTTTGGTCCAGATAGTAGGTTTTTTCTGTGAAAGTAACTGCTTTCACCATTTTTGCATCGATGTAAATGTAAGCAATATCGGCAGTGGCAAGTGGCATCAGTTTATCTTTTTCAGGAACGAGGAAATATGTTTTATAGATTCGTTCGTTTTGCCTCAGACTTGCAAGAAGTTTATGGATCGCATCTGTATCCGGAGTCG
The DNA here is from genome assembly GCA_031551645.1 of Bacteroidales bacterium. Classification (GTDB taxonomy): domain Bacteria; phylum Bacteroidota; class Bacteroidia; order Bacteroidales; family UBA4181; genus JAIRLS01. The sequence goes on from JAVBNI010000132.1 coordinate 565, forward strand.
CCGAAGTTGCTGACATATTCCTGTACTTTCCTATGGCACGTTCCATGTCTTTCTTACTGATGGGTTTCAACAGATAATCAATGCTGTTGACTTCGAAGGCTTTTAAGGCATATTCGCTGTAGGCTGTAGTGAATATGATAGGACATGTAATCTTTACTTCGTCGAAGATGGCAAAAGAAGAGCCGTCAGCTAAATGAATATCCATGAATACCAAACCTGGTAGCGGGTTGAGTTTAAACCATTCCACACTTTCGTCAATAGATTGCAACACAGCTACGACTTCTATTTCATGGTCGATTTCGTGAATGAGATTTTCCAAGGCTTGCGATGCAAATACCTCGTCTTCAATAATAACAACTTTCATGTCTGGTCAGCAACAAGTTATTTGTATTACATGTTTTGTGCCGGAATACGCAAAAACAAAATTACATATAATTCCGTATGAAATAATTACCAATAAAACCAATTCAATGATAGATTTATTGTGTAAGCTTGGAATCTATATGGTCTGGTAAATCTTGTCTGAAAGGATATGCGATCAGTTTGTTGCTATTTATTTCAACCCTGCTTTCAAAAAGTTCTTGAATTCTTCTACACTTGAGGTATATCCCATTGGTTGGCCAATCGTTTCACCATTAGTATTAAGAATTACGTGATAAGGCATAGTATTGACCTTATATCGTGTGATTTCCATGTCGGCATTTTTTTGTCCCATCGTCTTTTTTACCTTTCCGTCGAAAGTAGAAGTGATATATTCGCTTTCGGGTAAGGAAGTATTATCGTCGATATATAATGCAAGCAACACAAACTGGTCGTTCATAAGCCGTAGCACTTCAGCATCCGGCCAGATAGTCGACTCCATTTCCCTGCATTTGGCACAGGCGTGGCCTTTGAAGATCATCAATACAGGTTTGTTTTTTTCTTTGGCGCAAGCTAATGCTTCTTCATAATCGAAATAACCTTGCAGGCCAAGCGGCCAACTCAGGTTGGCGTGATCACTGTATTTTGGGACACCACACAAATGATCGGGCGATGGTGTAAGCCCCGTAGATTGGACCGTACCTATTCGGTTATTTTTAGCGGCAGGCAATAACCCTGATACGGCATTAAGTGGTGCGCCAAGCAATCCGGTAAATAAGTATAAAGCAAATACAAAACTTATGAAGGCTATAAACAAACGGGTTATGCCCAGATGTTGAACCTCGCTGCCATGTGCAAAGCGGATTTTTCCGAGCAAGTAATATCCGGTCAAAGCGAAGAGCACGATCCAGATGCAAAGAAAAACATCGCGTGTAAAAATATTCCAACCCAATCCTTTATCTGCATACGATAGAAAATAAACGGCAAAAGCCAGCATCACAAAAGCAAATACAATCTTTACGGAGTTCATCCAGCCCCCCGATTTTGGCAATTTTTTCATTAATGACGGAAAAAATGCTAAAAGCGTGAATGGCAAAGCAAATGCGAACCCGAACCCGAACATTCCTACAATAGGCTTGATGGACAATCCTTGGGCAGAGGTCACCAAAATACCCCCGACAAAAGGGCCGGTACACGAAAACGAGATCACCACCAAAGCCAAGGCCATGAAAAAAGCCGAAATATATCCGCCTTTATCCGCCTTTTGATCTATTTTGTTGGCGAATGAACTCGGTAGAGTGATTTCAAATAGTCCGAAGAAGGATAAGGCAAAAGCAATAAAAATTGCAGCAAAAATCAGGTTGGTCAACGGGGCGGCTACAATTCGATTAGTCAGGTCAGCTTGCTTGGTTAATGCGACAATCACGCCGACCATTGTATAGATCAACACGATGGATAGTCCGAAAATAAGTGCTTTGATGATACCACCGGAACGTTTTTTTTCATCACGCATGAAGAAAGAAACAGTCATCGGTATCATCGGGTACACGCACGGAGTGAGTGCACCCAGCAAACCTGCCGATATTGCCATTAGAAAAAATGTCCATAAGGATGAGCTATCCTCGTTTGATTCACTTGTTGTTCCTTGTTCGGGGGTGGGCGACGAAATTTTTGTTTCGGCTGGTATATTTTCTGATGGCGTGGTTGTTGTGGCAGAATTTTCTGGAGATAATCCTCCGCCTTCGGCACGTTGGAGTGTGGGGATGTTTTCCGTCTTTGTTTCTGATGTTGCTTTTGGCGGATTTACTTTCATGTCAAAAGCTACCTGTTTAGGTTGAAGACAAGTATTGGCATCGCAACACATGTATTCTACTTCGCCTTTTACCGAAAATCCTTGCGTTTGTAAAATCTTTATTTTTTGCCGGAAAACAGCCAGGTGTTTGAACTGCCCGATTTTCATATTGAAGAAAGCATCGTTCTTGATTTCCGGTTTGGTAACCTGTATTATTTTCCCATCCAGTTCGAATGCAGGTGCAGATTCAAATGTAAACGAGGTAGGGATGGCCGACCCTTCAGGAATGTCAGTCGCATACATTGACCAGCCCGACTCAATGTTGGCCGTAAACTGCAATTCCGCTTCGGTAGCTGTCAGGTTTTCGACAGATGTTGTCCATTTTACAGGATCAAATATTTGCGCCGTCCCGTCTATCAAGCTTGCAGCTATGAGGAATAGAAAAAATACAAACTTCTTCATCATATTAGCTTTGTTTTAAAAACACACAGGCACATAGATAAGTTTATGTGCCTGCATGGTTAATTTTTACCGGATGATTTCTTCTTCATCCTTCGTGTAAAAATTCGATTCGAAGAATGAATACGTCGAAATCGGTTCGATCTTGATGTGGCAATGTAGCTTACGTGCCCATTTCCGACGCAGCGAAAACAATCCCTTAGTCAGATACGAAGCGATATAGGGATGCAAGCGGATGGTAACATGTTTCAATTTATCCTGCTCCACCACATACGACAGATTATTGAACAATTCATCGTCGAATAGTATGCTGGGCGTGATCTCACCACTTCCTTTGCATACCGGACATTTTTCTATGGTTTGTTCATTCAGTTCCGGGCGTACACGTTGCCTGGTAATTTGCATCAAGCCAAACTTGCTGACAGGCAAAATGTTGTGTTTTGCCCTATCGTCAGCCATCGCTTCTTTCATCTTTTCGTACAGCTTTTGCCGGTGTTCGGCAGTATACATGTCGATGAAATCGATAACAATAATCCCACCCATATCGCGCAGACGCAGTTGCTGGGCAATATGTTGCGCTGCTATCAGATTGACTTCTAATGCGTTTGTCTCCTGGTCATTGCCTAACTTGGTGCGGTTTCCGCTGTTGACGTCAATGACGTGTAAAGCCTCAGTATGTTCGATAATCAAATATGCACCGTTTCGGATTGAAACCGTTTTTCCAAATAACGCCTTGATTTGCTTGTTGATACCAAAGCGTTCCATAATAGGTACTCCGCCTTTTATCAACTTAAGTATTTTTTCCTTTTCCGGGGCGATGGAATTAATATATTCCTTGATTTCCTGATAATAATGATCGTCGTTTACGAAGATACTTGAGAACGTACCATTAAGCAGATCGCGTAAAATGGTTGATGTTCTACTCATTTCGCCCAGGAACAGCTTGGGAGGTTTGACATCCTTCAGGTTTTCAAAAGCGTCTTCCCATTTTTTTACCAGCTCGCGCAATTCTTCGTCGAGAACTTCCGAAGTTTTACCTTCGGCCACAGTGCGTATAATCACACCATAGTGCTTTGGTTTAATACTTTGTATTAATGTACGTAAACGTTTCTTTTCGTCTGCCGACGAAATTTTTTGGGAAATAGACACTTTATCCGAAAACGGAATCAGGACCAGATTACGCCCGGCGATGGATATTTCCGAACTCAGGCGTGGTCCTTTGGTCGATATAGGTTCTTTTGCTACCTGCACCAGGATCGTTTGCCCGGATTTAAGGATATCGGCAATTTTACCTTTTTTATCAATATCCGGTTCAGCCTTGAACCGTTGCATTGAAGGCGCTTTATTTTTGCGTTGCAAGGCCGCTTCCAGGTATTTATGCAAAGTTTGTACCTGGGGCCCAAGGTCAAGATAATGCAGGAATGCATCTTTTTCATATCCTACATCTACAAATGCAGCATTCAACCCGGGCATGATTTTCTTTACTTTGCCTAGGTAAATGTCTCCTACTGAAAATTGTAGATTGCTTTTCTCTTTGCTCAGTTCAACTAACTGCTTGTTTTTTATATGTGCAATTACAATTTCAGACGGAGTTACGTCGATAATTAATTCGTTACTCACAACCCGTTAAATATTTTGGGGAGGTTATTATTATGCTTATTGTCCCAATTTGCAAGTTGATGAATATTTTTGATAAACATTTGATTGGTAAATATTCGCAATTATGTGCCATAAATAGCATATATACATCGAAATATGTCAACTGTTTATATTCAGAGTATTCGCCACTTGAATGCGAATCCGGATATTATTTATTTCGTCAGAAAATTGCTTCTGCATTACCGTTGGGTGGAGATTTATCGGGCGGGAAATTACCGTCCGCTTTTCTCCAAACCTCATAGCAAGTGGTAAGTATAAAATGATATATAAAATAATATCCAAAAGGAAAGAAACCTAAAATTTTCACATAGAAAATTTTAGGTTCTTAAATTGATTGACACAAATAAAGCATTGGTTTATTTCTTCTTGTGCCTGTTCTTTCTCAAGCGTTTTTTCCGCTTGTGGGTTGCCATTTTATGTCTTTTTCTTTTTTTTCCGCTTGGCATTTTCTTACAGATTTCCAAATTGGTTTACACCAATTTTATTTAACACTATTTTTAACTTGATTTACAAAAGTCTTAGCCGGCTTGAAGGCGGGAATATTGTGTGCCGGAATAATAATAGTTGTGTTTTTGGAAATGTTACGAGCGGTTTTTTGAGCTCTTTCTTTCACAATGAAGCTGCCGAATCCCCTCAAATAAACATTTTGGTCTTTTGCCAACGATCCTTTTACGCTTTCCATGAAAGCTTCTACTGCTTTTTGTACGGTAACTTTTTCTATTCCAGTCCCTTTGGAAATTTCGTTTACAATATCTGCCTTTGTCATGTCTTTAACTTTAACTGTTATTATTAATTAGGTTTTAAAATTCAGGATGCAAATATATACCTTTCTTATAGATTATTAAAATATAACACACATTTTTGCGTATTTTTTATGCAAAAATATATATTTTTCGAAATGATTGGTAAAAAATTAATTGCTTGGTACGAAGCCAATAAGCGTAATTTACCTTGGCGGGATACTTCAAACCCTTATCTGATATGGGTTTCAGAAATAATATTACAACAAACAAGGGTTAATCAGGGGCTTGATTATTATTATCGTTTCATCGAGCAATTTCCCGATATATTTTCATTAGCGAATGCAAATATCGACGATGTATTGAAAATATGGCAAGGTTTGGGTTATTATTCAAGAGCACGTAATATGCACGCTGCGGCCCAACATATATTAACAATGCATCAGGGACAGTTTCCCGAAACCTATGATAAGCTGGTAACTATTAGAGGTATTGGTGATTATACGGCATCTGCTATTGCTTCAATGGCTTTCGGTCAAGCCGTTCCCGTGGTTGACGGTAATGTCAACCGCGTAATCGCCCGGTTATTTTGCATACAGGACCCAGTCGACAAGCCACAGGGGAAAAAAATCGTACGTCGTTATGCCGGAGAATTGATGGTTGCTGAGTCTCCCGGTACATATAATCAAGCCATCATGGAATTTGGTGCATTGTATTGTTCGCCTCACAGTCCTGATTGTGAGCATTGCATATTGAATGATGTCTGTGTGGCTTACGCAAAAGATCTCGTAGATATGTTGCCGGTAAAGTCAAAACCACCCACTATCAAGATGCGTTATTTCCATTATCTGGTGGTAACCTATTGCGATAAAACTTATATACAACGTCGTCCAGGCGGCGATATCTGGACTGGGTTATATGAATTTCCAATGATTGAGACCGGTGCAGATGCCTCACTTGAAGAATTAAGCCGTTCGGATATGTGGCAGACGTTATTCAAAGGGCAAATCCTGCATGTTCGTTCCATATCGACCGAGTTGACACATCGCTTAACCCATCGGGTATTGAAGATTCGATTTTACGAAATTCTTATTGATCAACCAATGTCAACACAAGGACAAATTGAGATTTTCTGGAAAGATATCCATCATTATGCAGTACACAAAGTGATGGATAATTATTTGGAAAAAAGAACGTTGACTATATAATAGTGTGGTTTACAGTTTCGAAATTTGAAATGAAAGATACAGGTTCAATAAAATGAACATTTAAAATAATCAATAATTGAAAGATGGAAATTGTTATGATCGGGGCGGGTAATCTCGCCGTACATTTGTCAAAAGCGTTTCAAGATGCAGGATTCAACATTACCCAAGTATACAGTCGTTCCGAAACTTCGGCCAAGGCACTTGCCGGAATATTGCAAACACAGTTTACCACTTCTATCGACGCGCTAAGAACTGATGCTTTGCTGTATGTTTTGTCCGTGAGCGACGATGTCATTGCCTGTTTGGTAGGACAATTGCCATTGACCGATCAGTTGGTCATACATACGGCAGGTAGTGTTCCAATGGATACATTATCAGGCAAACTACAGAATTACGGTGTTTTATATCCGTTGCAAACTTTTTCGAAATCACGTCCTATTGATTTTACCGGAATTCCTGTTTTTCTGGAAGCCAATACATCTGAAAATTTACAAAAAATTACCGAAATAGCAAAAAATATATCCGAAAAAGTATATCAGGCTACCACCGAACAGCGTTTGTATCTTCATTTGTCGGCAGTATTCGGATGTAATTTTGTAAATTATTTATATGGAATATCTTCACAAATATTGCAACAAGCCGGTTTTGATTTTGATGTCTTGTCGCCTCTGATTATCGAAACTGCCGCTAAAGCCATTGCATCCGGTAATCCACGTCAAGTACAGACAGGACCGGCTATCCGTAATGACCGGAAAGTGATGCAAAAGCATTTGGATATTCTGGCGGATCACCCTGATTGGCAGAACATATATGCACAATTGAGTGAATATATTGGTAAAAACAACATTGGTGAGCATGGTTGTTTGTGATAAGATGCTTTATTTTGCGGTCAAATTTGTTGAAAAATGCTTGTGCGGTTAGGTCGGGATTTTTATACCCGCGATGTCTTGTCGGTAGCTCCCGAGCTATTGGGTAAAATATTGGTTTGTAGGGTAGGAGAGGAGTTGATCCGTTATCGGATCACCGAGACGGAAGCTTATCGCGGCGATAGCGATTTGGCCTGTCATGCTAGTAAAGGACGGACATCGCGTACAGAAGTCTTGTTCCATAGGGGCGGATTGGTGTATATGTATTTTATTTACGGTATGTATTGGATGCTAAATGTGGTTACGGGTGTAGAAAACGAACCGCAAGCAGCATTGATCCGCGGACTGGAGGGTCTTTATGGTCCCGGTCGATTAACCCGCAGATTACAAATCGACCGGAGTTTTTATGGCGAAGATATGGTTGACTCGCAGCGTATTTGGCTTGAAGACGATGGTTTTGTCCCGGAATACCATACCGGAACACGTATCGGTGTTGATTATGCCGGCGAATGGAAAGATAAACCTTGGCGGTTTTATACAAAATAGTAGAATTTTGTTTATTGAATAATCAAAATAAAGTGACCACGTCTTTAATTTTTCCGGATCATCGGACAATCAGGTTGGAACAGTCAGAATCAACTAATCTCGACATGTTGCAACTGTCCCGTAAAGAACGACTGCCCGAAGGTTCGGTTGTCATAGCAGTCAATCAAACACATGGAAGAGGACTGGGTGAGAATGTTTGGGAAAGTGAACCGGGTGCGAATCTCACTTTTAGCATACTTGTATACCCGACTTTTGTCAAGGGCGCTACTCAGTTTTTATTGTCGAAAATGATCTCGCTGGCAGTCAGGGACTTTTTGTCCCGGCAAGTAACGGGGGTTTCTGTCAAATGGCCAAATGATGTGTACGTTGGAAACAAAAAGATTGCCGGTATCTTGATTGAAAATTTTATCGAAGGTCTTTATTTAACGAAAAGTATTATAGGAATTGGCGTGAATATCAACCAGAAGCAATTTGTTGGTGATGCTCCCAATCCGGTTTCCTTGTGGCAACTTACCGGAAAATCGTATGGCACGGACGATTGTCTTTACGAATTGATCGAATGTATCGCCTGGCGATATCAAATGTTGCAAAAAAATATTACATTATTAAACGATTATTATTTGCAAAATATGTACCAGGTGGGAGAAATGCATCGTTATAGAGCAGATGGGATAATTTTTGAAGCACGCATTACAGGGGTTAATAAATATGGGATGCTCGAAATGATTACATCCGAAAATCAACGACGGACATTCGGGTTTAAAGAAGTAGTTTTTGAATGATTTATTTTACAAGATAGTAGGAGAAATCAGGCATTAATTTTTAACTGTCAATTTTTACTTATTACAGGAGAAGTTCTATTTTAAGAGAAACGGAATTGTCCAAATAAAAATCTTTCATTAATTTTGTACAGTTTTAGTTGTTAGGTGTAGCTATGTGAGATCCTTTTTTTGACAACATTTAGCAACTTTTTATGGAGTGTAAATATTTATAATCGACAAACATGGCAAAACCAACTCTTTTAGTTTTAGCTGCCGGCATGGGTAGCCGTTATGGTGGTTTGAAACAAATTGATACCCTCGGTCCGAATGGCGAAACTATTATTGATTATTCCATTTATGACGCAATACGTGCAGGATTTGGAAAAGTAGTAATGGTGATCAGGAAAAGTATCGAAGAAGAATTTAAGCAGGTATTTTTCAAAAAATATAGCGGAAAGATCGAAATCGAATACGTGCTTCAGGAAATCGAATATGTCCCCGAGGGGATGAAATATAATCCCGAACGTGTGAAACCATGGGGAACGGCACATGCTGTTTTGATGGCTGACGGAGTGATCAATGAGCCGTTTTGCGTAATCAATGGAGACGATTTTTACGGTGCGGAAGCATTTAAAGAAATGTCCGGATATCTTTCCCAACAAGATAATAACGATACCAATTATTGTATGGTGGGTTACCGGTTGGCTCGTACCTTGTCCGATTATGGTTTTGTATCGCGTGGGATTTGCGTTACCGACGCCAACGATATGTTGATGAAAGTTACCGAATGTACCCAGATTAAGCGTATTGGTAGTGTCATTTGCTACAAAGACCCGCAAGAAGTTAACCAGCCGTTGCCCGACGATCAGATTGTTTCCATGAATTTCTGGGGTTTTACTCCTGCTTTTTTCAAGGATTTGAGAGTTTCCTTTGAAAATTTCATCCATGCAAATGGCGATAATTTGAAAGCGGAGTTATACATTCCTACCGTTCTCAGCGATTTTATCAACAAGAAAAGCGCGAGTGTTAAGGTGTTGAGTAGCAATGCTGAATGGTTCGGTATTACCTATAAGGAAGATCGTTCATATGTCGTCAATCGCTTGAAAAAACTAACAAACGAAGGTATTTACCCCAGTCCGCTCTGGTAATCAGTAGTCAAATAATATAATTTATCCGGTTTTCATGTTTGGATACTACCACATGTAAACCGGGTAAAATGTTTATTGACCGGTTATCCGGATGAGTTCTTTTATCAATTTCGTCATTTTAGGTTCAGCGCCGTTTGCTGCACTTAGTACGTCACCCAGACTTACTTCCCTGATTTTTCCGGGAACGCCCAAGTCTGTAATGATAGATACAGCAAAACAGGGAATGGACATATGGCGGGCGACGATCACTTCGGGAACAGTTGACATACCCACAGCATCGCCTCCAATGACCCGGACATAATGATATTCTTTGGGTGTTTCGAGGGTTGGGCCCGACATGGCGACATAACAACCCGTATGACAACGAATATTTATTTTTCCGGCAATTTCTAATGCCGATGCAATCATCTTGCGGTCGTAAGGTTCACTCATATCCGGAAAACGCGGTCCCAAAGAATCTATGTTTGGGCCGATCAGCGGATTGGGTAACAGGTTGATGTGGTCGTTGAGTATCATCACATCACCCACTTCATAGTCGGGATTGACGCCACCACTGGCATTGGATACAACAAGACGACTGATCCCCATGCGTTTCATGACACGTACCGGAAAGGTAATCTGTTGCATAGTATATCCTTCATAATAATGAAAGCGTCCCTGCATCGCCATAACCTTTTTTCCTGATAACTGCCCGAATATCAAACGTCCATGATGACTTTCGACTGTTGATACCGGAAAATTTGGAATATCTTTATATTCAAGAGTATGTTCAATATCTATTTCGTTGATCAGTCCTCCTAACCCTGTGCCGAGTATAATACCCCATTCGGGACGGAATGTATTGGTATGCGTTTCAATAAAAGCAACCGTATTTTGTATTTTATCCAACATGTGTTTAAATAAATAATAATCGGCAAATAACAATCTATGTTAATCCGAAAAGAATTTACATCAAAAGTATGATTAGGCACTGATACTGCCTTGTTAGAGATGTTATTCTTTCAGCAGTTTTTTGGCAGCTACGGCAGCTCCAATAATACCGGCTTCGTTAAGTAATTGCGCCGGAACAGCTTTAGCACGTGTCTCAAACGGTATCCCGGTTTTGCTTAGTTTTTTTGCCAAGCCACCACCTATGATAATCAAATCCGGCCAGAACATTTCTTCAATATAGTTGACATATATTTTTAGACGCGACATCCATTCATCCCAATCCAGTTCATATGTTTTCCTGGCCGCATCAGATGTCCATTTTTCGGCGTCAGCAATGTTGCCGGGAAGGCAGATATGCCCCCATTCACAGTTGGGTACTAATTTCCCTCGTGTAAAAAGGGCACAACCAATACCTGTACCCACTGTCAACATGACAACTACGCCTTTATTTTTTTGCCCTGCTCCAAATTTCATTTCGGCTAAACCGGCAGCATCGGCATCATTCACAGCAATGCATGGATTTCCGGTATGTGCATTCATCAACTTTTCGAGGTTTACATCTAACCAACCATCATCGATATTGGCAGCAGTTTTGACCACTCCATGTTGCATAACTCCCGGAAAACCAACTCCAATGGGGCCTTCCCATTTAAAGTTTTCGGATATTTCGGTAATAGCATTTACTACGGCATCCGGAGTCGACGGATTAGGGGTCGGTACACGGAACCTTTTAGTTTTCATTTCCCCCGTTTTTACGTTCACAACCGCCCCCTTGATACCGGAACCTCCAATATCAATGCCTAGCATAAACTTAGATTTCATTATGTGAATTAATTATTTGTAAAATATTATTGATACTTCCGTTGAAGTATTTCACTGGCAATAACAGCTTTTCGAAGATCAAAATCATACCGCTCTTCCGATAAAATGGATTTAATATCTTCTTTCGTTGTATTAATTGAATATATGATTTCTTCTTCTTTAGAGAAATTATCTGTTATGGGTTGATAACTTCTTCTTACCGGTTCTACAGGTATTGTTTCTAAAGATTGTGCTTCATCATAAACGGTAGTTTCAGTTATCTCATCCTGGTCTTCGGTAGTCTGCAGCATTCGTCTGACCATATCCTCCAGGCTTTGTGGCCGTGTCGGTTCTCTTTCGGCCGATTCACCTTCTTCATATTCATCGTAATCATGCGATGGTTGCGGCGGGATATTTTGGTTTTGTTGCTGTTTTTTCGCCTTGACGTATTTTTCAAGGCCGCCTGCTACCATTAAAACAATGGCTATGAGGATGTACAGAAAATCACCTATGTCAGCTTTCAACATTAGATCCGTAAGATATTAAAATGGGGAGAAAGGAGAATATGGGCCGTATATACTGTTTCGGCCGCCGTTTGAATACCCTACTCTTGCTCCAACAGTAATATTTGGCGTAATTTTATAGTCAACGCCAATGTGCATAGCTTCGCTTGGCACACAATACGGACTCACTTGCCGTAACGGTCCGGCGCTTACTTCTTTCATCACTGAGCCGTTTACACTCCATTTTTCATTCAACAAGTATGCTCCTTCGGCAAACACGTAAATACCTGTTGTCGAGTGCTGTAAAGAAATGTCGGGATTGATTTGCGATGGTAATAAGCTGTACTGTACCACACTGATACCTGTATTGAGGAATAGTCGGGGTGTTGCCTGGAAACTGATTTTCGGCGCCATATAATATGCGGAACCAAAACCAGGTGTCCACATAAATCCTGCGTCAATTGAAGTCCCTGCATAATGGGGCTTGAATTTTGTTTGCGGAACGGGCGCAATATCTTCATCCTGCGTTTGTGCCCAGATTCCTGTTATGGACAAACAAAAACATCCTAATAATAAAATTACCTTTTTCATATCTATAAATTTTAAATTATAGATTCTACCTAAATAAAACAGGTAGGTTAAATCTTATGGCCGGACAGACCTACTGTCCGGCTACAATATTATATTTCGCTTCCCGGTTGTTTGGTCGTATTTCCCGGTTTAGCAATGGATTCACGCATGGTGGTATCGGCTTCGATATTCTTCATCTTATAATAATCCATGATCCCCAGGTTTCCATTTCTAAATGCTTCAGCCATTGCTAAAGGAACTTCAGCTTCAGCTTCAGTCACTTTGGCCCGGGCTTCATGTATCTTGGCCTTATTTTCCTGTTCGAGAGCTACAGCCATTGCACGACGTTCTTCGGCACGCGCCTGAGCAATATTTTTATCTGCATGTGCCTGATCCATCTGCAATTGCGCGCCGATATTTTTTCCTACATCCACATCGGCGATATCAATAGAAAGTATCTCAAAAGCCGTGCCGGAATCTAAGCCTTTATTCAACACTACTTTGGAAATAGAATCAGGATTTTCGAGTACCTTTTTATGCGAGTCGGCCGAACCGATCGACGATACAATGCCTTCGCCGACACGGGCGAGAATCGTTTCTTCTCCGGCTCCTCCCACCAATTGCTTGATATTGGCGCGTACCGTTACACGGGCTTTGGCTATCAACTGGATACCGTCTTTTGCAACAGCAGCCACCGGCGGTGTATTAATTACTTTCGGGTTAACAGACATTTGTACAGCTTCGAATACATCGCGCCCGGCGAGGTCTATAGCTGTTGCCGCTTTAAAATCAAGTGGTATATTGGCTTTATCGGCCGAAATCAATGCATTTACCACTTTTTGTACATGGCCGCCTGCCAGATAATGCGCCTCCAACTGGTCGGCGCTCAGATTAAGTCCTGCCTTTTTGGAATTGATCATGGCATTGACAATAATGGATGGCGGAACTTTACGCCAACGCATTAAGATTAACTGTATCAATGATATTCTTACCTGCGTGAGGATACACTGGAACCAGAGGTTCAATGGAACAAAATAGAGGATAATCCATAAAAGAACTATCGCTAAAACTAATACGATGGCATAAAAACCAATTCCTTCCATATGATATATAATTTAGGTTATGATTGTTTTATTTCCTGTACAACAATGGTAGATGTGTCTATTTGAATTACTTCTATCTCTTTATTTTCATCGATTAACCCGAATACGGATTTTCCTTCAACGACTTCATCGTGGATAAGTACCTTACCTATAGGGGCCAATCGCGATATTGTCATTCCTTTATCACCCACTTTAATCCGATTTGTGTCCACCACATTTACTTTACCGTCGATTTCGGAATGGAGTGACAGTCTGTTCCACGTCTTCGATCGTAAAGCATATATCAGGAATACAATGAACAAAAAACTCGTACCAATCAGAGTGTAAGTTCCAGCGGTATTTCCAAAATTCCGGTATGAAAAAAATATACCGCTTGCAATCATGATTATCCCCCCGATTCCCGCAATAGTTATTCCCGGAAGCACAACAACTTCAACGACAATAAGAGCAAGGCCCAGGACAATCAGGATGACAACCAACGCAACGGACATATCTTTAATCTATGGTAACACTCAAACCTTTATCGGTTAATTTATCCTTCATGGGATGTAGGAAATCATATGAGCCACTTTTTATGTCACATTTTCCGTTGTGATGTACAATATATGCACATTGCTCAGCCTGATAAGCATCATGTTCGCAAATATCTATCAATGATTTAATCACATATTCGAAGGTATGAACGTCATCATTATGAAGAATCAGATGGCGTTTTTCATCCTCACTGTCATCAAATTTTGGTACATGTTTAATTTGCTCTTGAGTACTCATATATGAATAAACTTTACAAGTGCAAACCTACATTATTTTTTAGAAAAAATAAATATTTGTAACAAAAAGATTCCGGGAATTTGAAAGGGCACATGCATTGTATTTGTAATGTGTCTATTACAAACAAGATATATGTTTATCGATCAAAAGCGGTATATGATACCGGTATATAATCCGAATGAATAGGGATTGGTGGAGATATCATTGGAATTAGTACTGTATGAGCGTAAAAAGTATTTAAACGATGGTTCTATATCGAATAGCAAGTTTCGGGTTATTGGATAGCTAAGACCCAAGCCCAATGAACTACTGTAATTTACGGGTCTGGCCATCAGTATGATCCCATCTTTTGTCAGATTACTGCCATTATCAATAAATACATTGTTGTCGATCAATATATTGGTACTCATACCGCCTAAAAGGTAAAAGTTTAGTTTGCGGTCGATGATCTTGTAACGCAACAGTACGGGTATTTCTATATAATCCAAACGTTCAATCAACTGGTATTTTGTATTTTCCGAGGTAGTTGCGTTAGACATGGTATTTACCACAGCACTGGATTTAGTTTGTACTCCTTCCTCATTGAAATAATTGGCATAATTGGTGTTTGCATCGGCTTTCAGGCCGGATACCACAGTGACATTACCGGTAGAAGTCCGTACGAAATTTTTTGCGTAAGCATTGTTGGTGCTGATGGCTGCATACATGTTATATACCCGCGATATTTTGTCAATCGTTTGTCCCATTTGGGTGTAATACACGCCTGTTTGCACACTGAGTCTGGGTACTACCTGATATGCGACCTTTACTCCTCCCGAATATGCCAGTAAAGCACTCTCTGCATCATCGAAATCTCCCTTATTCAGGTTGTTGGGCATGCTGGTTATAACCCGGTAAGAATACATGGGAGCAAATTGACCCGATATTTCCCACTTGTTTTTAGCTTTATCAGGTTTTACTGCCGTTTCCGCGATATCTATAAAAGCATAATCGTCATACACCGGAACAGACGTGGGCGCGGTTGGCTCCTTCAAATGTAAGTCAGGCGCTTTTGTAATTTTCCCAGCCATAAACTCTAACCGTTTCATTTTTAACAACTGTTCGCGGGTGGCTTCATTCCATGAATCGGTATAAGTTAAATCTTTCGAGGGGGCATTATTCAATTCGGGCAATGTCAACGAAATTGAACTCGGCTGATTTTCCTGTTTAGGCATTGTTATGGTCTGTCGATTGGTTCCATACAGGGTCGCGGACGGTAAACTTTCCGCAACTATAACTTCGGGTTGGTGGGATGTGGATTGAGATTGAACTGCTTGAGCAGGTGATATGGTTTTGTCCGGTCGGATTGTCTGCCGGTTTTGTCTGGACTGGATAGATTCTGTCAGCGCCTGATCAGTTTCCTGTGATGAAGAACCACTATTACTTGTAATGATTTGTTCTGCGACAGGTTTATTCGTTTCGGATTTGTCGGAAATTAGTTGTTGTGCGGATTCATTTTGGACCAATACTTGGTCGTTTGATGCAATTATCTCAGTGCCGGTTGTATTTCCATTAGTTTGTAAATAAACAACCGAAGCTGCTACACCCAATATCAAGGCGATAGATGCTGCAGCCAGCCAAAACCTACGGGTGTTTCGACTGCGGCGGTTCAGTTCATTTTCAAGACGATGCCATCCATCTTCTGGAGGAGTCGCTTCTACACTCCCCAGCTTTCTGGCAAACAATTCGTCAATATATTCGTCATTCACTTGCATTGCTGCTTGTACGATATAGAATCAACCAAATCATTAATTTGTTTTTGTAAAATACTCCTGGCTCTTAACAGATTCGATCGCGATGTCCCTTCCGCTATACCGAGCATTTCACTTATATCTTTATGTGATAGTCCTTCTATCGCATATAAATTAAACACTACTTTATACTGTTGAGGCAACTTGTCGATGAGTGCCAACAAATCGGCCTCAGACAATTGATAAGCGCCCCATTCATCATCCACATCAGGCTGCGCCAGTTGATAATCAGTGTCATCGATATGATCAACCGGCATTTTGGTATTGTTGCGATACCGCTCCAGTGCGTGATTCACAAAAATCCGGCGAGCCCAACCTTCAAAACTCCCAGCGTGTTGAAACTGTCCGATTTTTGTAAAAACAGTTACAAAGCCATCGTGCAACACATCTTTCGCTTCTTCATAATTGGCGCAGTAACGCAAACAGACAGCAAACATTTTCCCCGCAAGAAGATTATATACGGATTCTTGCGCTTTTCTGTCTCCACGTTTACACCGCCGAATTATATCAGAAAAAAGGTCAGCCAATGGTTTTTATTTTTATTATTCACCTTAAATTTATGAACAATAAAAGTAATTAACATGTTTTATATTAGAATACCATAACATGTTCCTTTTATTATAAGATGCAATATTACGGATTTGTTGCGTGGAAAGATTCTTTTTTTTGTAAAAAAATCATAAAAATTTCCTTACTTTGTAAAATAGATTGGTAATAAAAATTATAGGTAATACGTAATCATTAACACTCTAAAGCATGAACGAATATCGAATTATTGTAGCTTACGATTTTCAGGAACTTTCTGAAGCAGCACTGAAACAATCATACAAATTAGCTCATTTTGTTAATAGTGGTATTTTGCTTGTTTTAGTTATGAATGACTCTGATGTGCTAACACTTGCCAATGTATTCAAGGATGAGCATTCTGAACATTTGAAACATAAAATTACTGACGCCATGCACAAAGCACTGTCAGAACGTTTACAGGAAGTGGCTGACAGAGCTTCTAAGGAATCTGGTGTTCCTGTAGGATTCTGTATAGAAACAGGCAAGATATATGAACGTATTTTGGCTGTAGCCAAGGAAAAAAGACCCAGATTTATTGTAATGGGACGTACATCTACTCAGTCTTCCGGTTCACGGTTTGGTTCCAATGCCATGCACGTGGTAAGTGATTCGACTTGTCCGGTTATTACGATACCCAGTACTCGTGAGGATACAGAGTTTAAGAATATCGTTTTGCCGATAGACCTTACCAAACAAACACGTATAGAAGTATTCAATGCTATCTCATTTGGATTGTTTTTTGATGCAACTATCCATCTGGTATCGGTTGTGATGGGTGGTATAGCTGAGCGGAAAAGTCGCATTTACAAGAAAATGCAGCGTATGAGAAAAATGATAGAGGAAAATGGTGTGAGATGTACTGAAAAATTATACAAAAAAAGCCATCACGCTACCCATGAGGTTATAGTAGAATATGCAGATACTATTCATGCCGATTCATTGATGATCATGACGCATCAAGAAATCAGCACATCTGATAAGTATATTGGAGCAGTAGCGCACCAAATTATTAACGAATCGCCTGTTCCGGTTATATCATTGACATCGGCTGCATCTATGGAAAAACAAAATGAAAAAACTATTTTTTGGTTCAATAAATTGTTTACATCTTAAGACAAATTAGTCGAAAGTGTAACCAAAGTATTTCTTGTCAATGTTTATTGGTAGGAATTTATTATTCCTCTTTTGTTGTGATTGAAAAAATCAGATCGGTATAGGCGTTTAAAGCTCACTAATTATTTTTTTAATTTTCTGCGGATTGGCTCGAATTTAATCATTCTGCAAATTAGGTTGTCAAAAACAGTATCCATGTGGTTGCGTCTATTGTATCTGTAATGGTATTCATC
>JAVBNI010000033.1:0-40005 GCA_031551645.1 Bacteroidales bacterium
ACTCAAACTATCCGGACAAAGGTGGTCGGTACAGGGAGCGCAAACAATAGCGAATCTCAGGGTTTACAAAAAAAGTAACCGATGGCTAGAAGTCATTGACCAAATTAAAAAGGCCGCTTGATGCAATTTGTCATACACCCACAAAAAGCCTAGTACCTTTTTTATATATGAATGCAATCACGTGCGCAATCATGTTACGATTAAACGAATGTTTGTAAAATTTCGTAAAACTACATAAAACAGTTACATGTTGTCGATTATGAGAAAAACTTTTTCAAAAATACCACAAACCCTATAATTTTTGTGTATTTTTGCCTTCCCATTTTAAACATACAGACATGAAAAAATTGAAATTTTGGATAGTAGAGATTCATACTAACCTGAAATACAACATAACAGACAGCAAGAATTTTATTCTAACCAATATGGAAACACTAACACAAGGTGAGAATGGAAATAATGACTGTATTGGAAGTGGCAGTGTTGCTTGTGGTAATGGATTGTATAAACTAAAAGTTGCCCGATAAATGAAAAGATATGGTTATATCGGATTTATTATTTTGTCGGTTATCGTTAGTTCTTGTTCGAATAACCATTTTGTCAAGTTTCCCGAAACTGTTTCCATAGTTACCCGTCAACAGGGTTTCGACAGTGTTTATATGCATTATCCATATAGGGTACGGTTATTTGACACTGTTTTATATGTGATGGATTTGCATCCCAACGGTTACTATTGTCACGAGTTTACCTACCCGTCGATGAAATTTGTCCGATCGTTTGCCCGCAGAGGGAAAGCACCTGGCGAGCTGATCAGTATCGGTAATATTGCCGTTAACACCGAAGGAAAGGTATATGTACTGAACGATTTCGGGAGAAGGATATATATGTACGATAGGGAAAGCGATCAAATGGCTTCACCTGTTGAATTACCCGAAGAGATGCTATATTACCCCGACTTTGCACTGTACAACGACTCGGTGTTCATTTTTCCCGATCACAGCGGTCAGTCACGAGTGGTCTTCGTTGATTGGCATGGAAATATTATTCGTCAAACAGGTGTCATTCCGGGGAAGGAACATGCAGGCAATATGCCCGAAGCCGCTTTGGGATCGGCATGGAAGGCCTTCATTTCGTACAATCCCCGCAACGGCGTGGCTGCATTGGTCACGCAATATGGAGAGGTACTCGAAATATACGACACCCGCAACGACCGCACGCAGGTTATTATCGGTGAAGGAGGCGAACCCCGGTGCAGATTCAAAGGAAACAATGCCATCCCGAACGGCATTCTGGGTTATGGCGATGTTTTTGTCGGCGAGATGTATATTTACGCACTGTATTGGGGGCACGAATACGAAAAAATTGTCCGCGGTGAAATTACCGTCGAAGGAGGCAAATATATCCATGTGTTCGACCTGGAAGGCAATCCTGTCCGCAGATACGAGCTTGATCGACATGTCACGGGGATATTCGTAAACGAAGCGTCAGGTGAAGTCATTTGCACGGATGTGAACGAAGAACAATTGGTGACGTTCGATTTATACTGATTTCTTTACTATTGTTCCGTTTACACTAACAGAGATGACAGATGATCTCATGTCAACCGTTCAATTTTGCGTATATTAGCTCGTCCATAAATTCGCCATTCTTGAACAGCGCTTTGTATAATCTTGCCTCAAGTTTAAATCCTGCTTTTTCCAATGTTCGCTGAGATCTCAGGTTGGTAGAAAAGGGTCGTGCAAATATTCGAATAATATCGAATGTTTCAAATCCATAGTCAACTATTTCCCGAATTGCTTTCGTCATAATTCCTTTTCCCCAATATTCTTCGGCTAACCAATACCCCATTTCAGCATTTTTCTCGTGAATGTCTGACTGAGGGTAAAGCCCAATCGAACCGACAGCTTTTCCATTCACTTCTATTGCAAATATTTTTGTTGGGTTATCATTTACAATCATTGACAGATATGCTTTTCCGCTTTCATAAGTGTACGGATAAGGAAATCCATTTGTCAACCATTTAGCTATGTTTATGCTGTTTGCATGCTTTACCAAGCTATCCAAATCTGCTTCATTCCATTTTCTTAAATGAAAGGTCATTGTTTCTTGTTTGAAGATTTATTTGTTTAAGTGCCAAGCAAAAATCAGGTTTAACTATTTTCAGGAAATATCATCACCATTCTCTGTGATTCTCCGCATATCCCCCCATCATTTATTACGATAAAAAACAGAATGCAATATGCAACTTTTTCGTAAGAAAACAATACACGAAAAATCTCCAGTTGAGTTTTTTGTTTGATTGAATACCAGCAATCTTAGTACATGACAAAATTTAGACATTCCTTAATTCGATGCCTGAAAGGCGAGATTTTCATAACCGCAAGTAAACGAAGCGTAACTTGCGGATTGACAACTAACATCGTCATTACCTGCAAGGTAAGACGTATTATTGTTCTAATATGTCTTGCCTTGCAGGCAATAATAGTTCGTTGCCTTCTCTGCAGGTCGTTGACCTGCGGTTATGAAAATCGGACTTTTCAAGCCTTATAAATATTTTTGTCATGTACAAAACCAGCAATAATCATTATAAAACCGGACCTTTACTATATTGCTCACGGTATAGTTTTATGCATTTCAATTTGAGATTGCTTCGGCTAACGCCTACCAATGACAGATTTGCGTAAATCGCTGATTTTAAGACAATCTGTCATAACGGCATTGTGCCACATTTTTTTGGGGTAGGCTCTCGCAATGACGGCCGGCAACAGCGCGTCATTGCGAATCGCGAGGCACGAGCGATGAAGCAATCCTGTTTTGCACAAAACTTGACCGTGAAAGGTATAACATCATATCAAACGATAAAAGTATGTATTTCGTTATTCAATATTTTATATTAATTTTGTAGAAAAATACATTCATAGTAATTATCATTAATTAAATCATTAAAATGGTTTCTTATAAAGACTTAGGCTTGGTCAATTCAAAAGAAATATTTGCCAAGGCTTTCAAGGGCGGATATGCCATTCCGGCATTCAACTTCAATAATATGGAACAATTGCAAGCTATCGTATCAGCTTGCGTCGAAACAAAATCTCCGGTTATTTTGCAAGTATCAAGCGGTGCCCGCAAATATGCCAATCAAACTTTGCTCCGGTATATGGCACAAGGCGCTGTTGAGTATGCCAAGGAATTGGGATACAACATACCTATTGTACTTCACCTGGATCACGGCGATACTTTTGAATTGTGCAAATCATGTATTGAATATGGTTTCTCATCGGTAATGATCGACGGATCACATCATCCTTACGATAAAAATGTCGAAGAAACCGCCAAAGTGGTTGAATATGCTCACAAATACGATGTAACTGTCGAAGGTGAATTGGGCGTTTTGGCAGGTATCGAAGATGATGTAGTTGCTGAACACCACACATACACAGAACCCAGCCAGGTAGAAGATTTCGTAAAGAAAACCGGTGTCGACTCATTGGCTATTTCCATCGGGACATCACATGGCGCCAATAAATTCAAACCCGAACAATGTACCCGTAACGCTGATGGCATTTTAGTTCCACCCCCGTTACGTTTTGACATTCTCGAAGAAATTGAAAAACGTATACCCGGTTTCCCGATTGTATTGCACGGTGCATCATCCGTTCCTCAGGATTTGGTGGCCATTATCAACAAGTATGGCGGTAAAATGAAAGACGCCATCGGAATTCCCGAAGAGCAATTGCGCAGAGCTGCCTCATCGGCCGTATGTAAGATCAATATCGACAGCGACGGACGTTTAGCCATGACAGCTGCTGTTCGCGAAGTTTTCGCTAACCAGCCGGCTGAATTCGACCCACGTAAATATTTAGGCCCTGCCCGCGATTCGTTGAAGAAACTTTATATGCATAAAGTAACCAACGTATTAGGAAGCGCCGGAAAAGTATAATCAATCATCCTGAAATTATTCTGATAAAATTCAGATGTATAGAATCACAAAAGACCTTTCATATGAAAGGTCTTTTGTTTGATAGCAAATCATTTATTGGTGTCCAATAATGAAAATAAGCGTCATCCGAGGAGTTTTGAATAGTCAATGCTATTCTGCCTCGTTTATAAGATCGCTAACACTTAGCCCGCAATGGCATTTTTTTAGAAGTTCTTATATTATTTTCCTGCAACAATTTCTGCCGCGTAAGCATAAACTCCATCGAGTGTATTCTGGCTTACCTGTTGCTCGGCTTGTTGTAGGAAACTCGCAACATCGACATCGGCAGAAACATCTTCACACGATAAAATTTGAATTTGTTGCGGGTTAGGATAATGTTGCGACAAAAGAAGAAGAGTAAAATTTTCGGGCATAGGCCATCAACATTTAATGAACAATTTATTTTACGATAAAAACGAAAAATAGTTCCGGATTATTGTATCTTTCCAAAATATTTTTTTGATTCAATGCCATACATGAAAAAAGCATTATTTATTGACAGGGACGGGACATTGGTAATAGAGCCTCCGGTTGATTATCAGTTGGATAGTCTGGATAAATTGGAGTTTTACCCGAAAGTTTTCCGGAACCTGTACTTTATACGCAAAAACCTGGATTTCGAACTGGTAATGGCTACTAACCAAGACGGTTTGGGTACAACATCATTTCCTGAAGAAACATTCTGGCCAGCACACAACAAAATCCTACAGGCTTTTGCCAACGAGGGCGTCTGTTTCGATGATATACTGATCGACCGCTCATTCCCGGAGGATAACGCTCCCACGCGCAAACCCCGTACCGGAATGTTTGGTAAATATCTTTCGAGAGAATATAATCTGGCCAATTCGTTTGTTATAGGCGACAGGCTTACTGATGTAGAACTGGCTAAAAATCTGGGATGCAAAGCTATCCTGTTGAATAAATCACATTCGCTTGAAAACCGTCCCGACCTGACAGAAACGTGTATTTTGGTTACAACAGATTGGGACAGGATATCCGAGCTGCTTTTCGCCGGAGAACGACGTACTGTTATCCGACGCACAACCAAAGAAACAGATATTTATGTGGAATTGAATCTTGATGGTAACGGAAAATCTAATATTAACACCGGATTGGGATTTTTCGACCATATGCTTGATCAAATCGGAAAACACTCAGGTATAGATCTGACAATTAACGTAAAGGGTGATTTACAAGTGGACGAACATCACACCATCGAGGATACCGCCATTGCCCTGGGTGAAGCCATACATACCGCATTAGGAGACAAACGGGGGATAGAACGTTATGGATTCTGCCTGCCGATGGATGATTGCCTGTGTTCTGTAACCCTTGATTTCGGGGGACGCCCCTGGTTGGTGTGGGATGCCACCTATCAGCGTGAAAAAATAGGCGACATGCCTACCGAAATGTTTCTCCACTTTTTCAAATCGCTCAGCGATGCCGCACGCATGAACCTAAATATCAAAGCAGAAGGCACCAACGAACACCACAAAATAGAAGGGACATTCAAAGCATTCGCACGTGCTTTGAAAATGGCTATCCGCAGAGACATATATCATTATAACCTACCCAGTACAAAAGGGACATTGTAAGTTTTGCCGGATTAACATATAAATCCCCATTTTTAATAGATTTTAACAATTATTAACTCAAATATTAATCCCTTTATTAATTTAAAGTCGGTATTTTTACCGACGTGTATTAATAAAAGGTATGCAATGTATATTGCTCATAATAAGTAATTGATGTTTATTGATTACGACACCACTTTGGTAATCAATAAAATGAAAACGCCGGTTAATGCTGTGGAATATTTAAAGTTGAATTCCATTTAAATAAATATAAACCCATTAAATCAAAATCTCAATATATGGAAAATTATTCAAAAACACAAACTTTCTGGCTGGTAGCCTTGCGTATGCTTATTGGATGGCATTTCCTGTACGAAGGAGTTGTCAAAATATTAAATCCCAAATGGACTTCAATGGCTTATTTGTCTGATTCACAAGGATGGTTTGCATCCATCTTTCAGTCGATGGCCAATAATCAGGGTGTTCTGAACACAGTTAATTTCATGAACGAATGGGGATTGGTACTGATCGGTCTCGGTTTGATCCTTGGATGCTTAACTCGTGTAGCAACCATTGGCGGAATTGTTCTCCTGGCATTCTATTATTTGTCGCACCCGCCGTTTATTGGTGCCGAATATATGTTGCCCAGGGAAGGATCTTATCTCTGGATAGACAAAAACCTGATTGAATTGGCAGCGCTTGCAGTTATGTATGTTTTTCCTACATCGAGAGTTTTCGGTTTAGACGGTTATATTTTTAAACCCAAAGTAACCCAGGAACAAGTTTCAATATAATTACCAAACCTTCTAAAATATAGAATAAAATGTCAGATCAAAATACAACCAATCAAGACCAACCGGCTTCTAATAGCCGTAGAGACGCACTGAAGGCACTGGCTTCCGTTCCTGTATTGGGAGCAATGGCATATGGAGTGTACAAAAAAACAAAGTTTGACCAGGCAAAACGAAACCTTGGCGACTTGTTTAAATTAGACCCGATCACTCCCCCATCTGCACAACAAATGCAACCCGATGGAAAAGCCATCCGTTTGGGTATTATCGGGTACGGTATCCGTGGAAGGCATCTGCTGAAAGCAGCCGGTTTTGCCGAACCTTCCCTCATTGACGAGCTAAAGGAAGCTACACAGAAAAATTCAAAAGATACACGCTATGAGGATTTTATGAACCAGGAAAGTCTGAACGTAGTGGTAAACGGAGTGTGCGACATTTTCGACACTTACGCTGAAGCTGCTGTTTTGGCTGGTTCGAATATCAACCGCGAAGGCGCAAGCGGTAAGTATGGCACACAGCCTAAACGTTACCGCTATTATAAGGATCTGTTGGCTGCCGACGATATAGATGCCGTTATTATTGCAGCGCCCGACCACTGGCACGGTACCATGGCCATGGATGCAGCCAAAGCAGGAAAGCACATTTACTTGGAAAAACCGATGTCGTGGACTGTCCCCGAAACTTACATGATCCGCGATGTAATCAAGCAAAGCGGTATTACATTCCAATTCGGACACCAGGGCAGACAAACCGACAGTTATCTCAAGGCCAAACAGATTGTCGAAAAAGGAATACTCGGTCCTGTCACTCTTATCGAAGTATGTACCAATCGTAACGACCCCAATGGTGCGTGGGTATATAAAATCCACGAAACCGCCAATGAAAACAATATTGATTGGAAACAATTTGAGGGTAACGAAGATCGCGTTCGCGAATACATGGAATACATGACCCAAAACGGATTGGCTCGTTATGTCGGCCCTGAAGCGCGAGATAAGTTCGATCTGAAACGTTTCTTCCGCTGGCGTTGCTGGTGGGACTACAGTACCGGTCTGAGCGGCGACTTGTTGACTCATGAGTTCGACGCTGTCAACCAGATACTGGGTGTGGGTATCCCCCATTCGGCTACTTCATCGGGCGGAGTTTATTTCTTCAAGGATGGACGGACGGTTCCCGATGTGTTGCAAACATCACTCGAATTCCCTGATAAGAATCTGACCATGTTGTATAGCGCCACGTTGGCCAGCCAGCGTTTCCGTGGCAAAGTATTCATGGGACATGATGCATCGATGGAAGTATCCAGCGCACTTACCGTAAAAGTCGATCCCCGTTCGACCCGTTATTCCGAACAGATTAAACAAGGTGTGATTAAACCGGACACTCCGTTGATTACTTATGTTCCCGGACAGGCCAATGTCGATGCCGTCAGTTCGGCCACCGAGTTATACTTTGCTCAACGCGGCTTATTATATGCTTACGTGAACGGACGACGTTACGACACCACTTACCTGCACATGCGCGAATGGATAGAGTGCATCCGTAAGGGAACGAAACCCAGTTGCGATATCAATGCTGCATTCGAAGAAGCCATTGCCGCTCATATGGGTACACGCGCTTATCTTGAAGGACGTACCATGTTCTGGGATAAGGATAAAGAAGAAATCGTAAGAGGATAATACCTTAATGCATAGTTGCGAATTTGTCCGGATATCAAAGTATATATCCGGACTTTTTGTATCAACCATTATCTCTAAAAGTGATCATAAAAAGTTTACAAAACTATTTTTTGAATTATACCTTTCAAGGTCAATTTTTGTGCAAAGTTAGATTGCTTCATCACTCGTACCTCGCGATTACCAATGACAGATTTGCGTAAATCGCTGATTTTAAGAAAATTTATCATAACCGCATTGTGCCACATTTTTTTGGGGTAGCCTCTCGCAATGACGCGAAAGCGATCTCACCGCAGGTAATCTCAAATTTGAATGCACAAAACTTGGCGGCGCGAAGTATAAATACTCTTGAGTATATAATCGACGCCTTAAGTAATGGTTAATGATAAATGGCATCTGCCTATCCAGTCTCGGGCACTAATTCTCAATTCTCAATTATTAAAGTAAGCTGAATAAAAATTTTGATAAAAGGTATTGTAATTCAAAAAAAGAGGATTACTTTTGCGGGTCATAAAAAAGAAGTAGTAAAACTAAATTTAGTCAAAGAAAAAATGTATTTAACCGCCGAAAAAAAGCAGGAAATATTTACACAATACGGTAAGGATGTTGCAAATACCGGTTCACCCGAATCGCAAGTTGCATTATTTTCGTTCCGTATCAACCATTTAACGGAACACTTGAAAGGAAACCGGAAAGATTTCGGGACTCAAAAGGCTTTGTTGAAACTTGTCGGTAAGAGAAGAAGATTGCTTGACTACCTCAAGGAGCAGGATATCAATCGCTATCGTGAAATTATCAAAGAACTGAATATCCGTAAATAATCATCATAAAGCACTAAATAAAAGGCAATTATTCGATTGCCTTTTTTTGCATTTCAAGGTGTTTTTTGTTCTAAAAATCCGCTAAATTAAATCTAATGAACGTTATCCAGAAAGAGATAGAACTGGGCAATGGCGAAAAAATTATCCTTGAGACAGGGAAATTAGCCAAACAAGCCGATGGTTCCGTTGTTTTGCGTCAAGGCAAAACCATGTTGTTGGCAACGGTTGTTTCAGCCAAAGAAGCCAAAGAAGATGTTGACTTTATGCCGCTTCAGGTCGAGTATAAAGAAAAATACGCTGCATCGGGGCGTTTTCCCGGTGGTTTTCTCAAACGTGAAGCGCGTCCGAGCGATTCCGAAATATTGGTTGCCCGTTTGGTCGACCGTGCTTTGCGTCCGCTTTTCCCCGACAACTATCATGCTGAAACATTTGTAACCATCAACCTGATTTCAGCTGACAAAAATATTAAACCTGACGCATTGGCCGGTTTAGCTGCTTCGGCTGCTTTAGCCGTTTCGGATATTCCCTTTGGTGGTCCTATTTCGGAAGTTCGTGTTGCCCGAATCGATGGGAAGATGATGATCAACCCCACATTCGAGGAAGTCGAAAAAGCTGATTTGGACATCATCGTCGCTGCCACTTATGACAATATCATGATGGTGGAAGGCGAAATGAAAGAAGTTTCGGAAGACGACATGCTCGAAGCACTGAAATTTGCGCATGAAGAAATCAAAAAACATTGCAAGGCACAGATGGAATTGACCGAGATGGTCGGTAAAACTGTGAAACGCACTTATTGTCACGAAGTAAACGACGAAGATTTACGTACAGTAGTCCGTGCAGCTACTTATGACAAGGTATATAGGGTAGCCAAATCACAACTTCCCAAACATGAACGTACCGATGCTTTCGAAGCTATTGTAACCGAATTCCTCGAAACCATACCTGAAGAAGAACGCGAAGAAAAGAAATCATTGGTAGCCCGCTATTATCACGATGTTGAAAAAGAAGCCATGCGCCGTATGATTCTTGACGAAGGCATACGTCTGGACGGCCGTAAAACTACGGATATTCGTCCTATCTGGTGCGAAGTGGATTACTTGCCGGCCGCACATGGGTCAGCATTGTTTACCCGCGGTGAAACACAATCACTTACCACCGTTACACTGGGCACCAAAATGGACGAAAAAATGGTGGACGAAGTGTTGGTGCAAGGATCTGAAAAATTTGTGCTGCATTATAATTTTCCGCCGTTCTCAACAGGTGAAGCCAAGGCTGCGCGTGGTATTTCACGCCGCGAAATAGGTCATGGTAACTTGGCTTTCCGTGCTCTCAAAGGCATGGTGCCCACAGGCGAAGAAAATCCATATGCTGTACGCGTTGTTTCCGACATTCTGGAATCCAATGGTTCATCATCTATGGCTACCGTGTGTGCCGGTACTCTGGCTTTAATGGACGCCGGTGTGAAAATCAAGAAACCTGTATCTGGTATTGCGATGGGATTGATTTCGGAAGAAGGTAAATATGCCGTTCTTTCGGATATACTCGGCGATGAAGACCACCTCGGCGATATGGACTTCAAAGTAACCGGAACCAAAGACGGGATCACCGCCACCCAGATGGATATCAAAGTTGACGGTCTGTCATATGAAGTGTTGGCCAAAGCGCTGGCACAAGCCAAAGATGGACGTATGCATATCCTCGGCAAGATAACCGACACCATGTCGGAACCTCGTGCCGATTACAAGCCGCATACGCCACGCATTGTACAAATCACTATCCCGAAAGATTGTATCGGCGCGGTGATCGGTACAGGCGGAAAAGTCATCCAGGAAATCCAGGCTGTTACCGGCGCTACTATTGTTATCGAAGAAGTAGATAACAAAGGTGTGGTGGATGTTTTTGCAGAAAATCGCGATTCTATCGACGCTGCATTGAAATGGATCAATGCTATTATCGAAGTTCCTGAAGTAGGTAAGGTGTACCAGGGCAAAGTAAAATCGATTGTTGCATTTGGCGCTTTCGTAGAAATACTTCCCGGGAAAGAAGGGTTGTTGCATATTTCCGAAGTGGATTGGAAACGCCTCGAAAATCTCGACGGAATATTGGCCGAAGGCGATGAAGTAGAAGTAAAACTGATTGAAGTAGATCCCAAAACGGGAAAACTCCGTTTGTCACGTAAAGCATTACTGGAAAAACCGGAAGGTTATGTGGAACGTCCGCCGAAGGATCGTTCGGATCGTCCGGAAAAACGTAACGACCGTTACGGTGACCGTGACCGTCGCGACCGACGGAGATAATTTCCAAAATATTAAATGATAAAAGGCTGTATGGATTTACTTCATACAGCCTTTTTACTTACTAACCCTAATATTAATTGACAGTTGATAATGGAAAATGGACAATGAACGCCTGAATGATATAATCGGACAGATTTTTCAGGCGTGCAAAGCGCGTTATGTATCAAAGTTAAAATATAGATTGTTTATCGCACTCATTTTCAATTACCTTCTGTGAGATTGCTAACGCTAAATTCTCAATTTTCAATTCTCAATTTTCCATTACTTAATGGATCCGATAATTTCGATCATATTCCTTGAATTTGCATAAGTTTTGGTATCCGGATAACGGTTATAAACAATGAAATCCGCATCATTGGAAGTTTTTGACACAACTTCCATTTCTTTTCCTTTCCATACGGAAAAGCCATTTCCACTTCCGGATCCATATGCATCATACCGTTCCGCCAGAAAGCCGGTAAGCTCGGAAGACCATCCTGTTTCTAATTGAACCCCGGAGGATATCAACTTCTTGCTGTCGTCGAACATATACATGATTTGTTTTACCGGGCTTTTTTCACCTTTGTATACAAGAACTGTTTCTGTATCATACAAAATAGTCTTGCCTGATTCTTCCAGTTTAACGGATGCTCTGGTGAGACTAAAATCAACAATAGGTTCTTCATACAAATTATTTTGAGCTACCACCTTGACCTCGCATTTCGTCGTGTAGTGCTTATCGGCCGTAGCAACTGTTATGGTACAGGTCCCAACGTGGTGACCCACAATCACACCTTCTTTATCAACAGATGCAACATATTCATCGTTTGATTTATAATAATACATGCCTGGAGCAACGGCTTCAGCAGGCGTACAGGATACATACAAGGTAGTCTGGTATCCTGTGTAAGCTTCCACTACCGGAGCAACTTCGATCGACATCAACCTGATATCTTTTTCACACGATACTGTCAGGAAAACGATAAAAACAAACAAAACCCTTTTCATATACCTTATATTTAATGATTACTAAATTCGATTTTTTTTAAACCACTTTTACTAAATAATACGGTAAAACAAAAAAGCAGTTTGCTTATTTCGCCTCATTTTGATCTACGAATGAATAACATCCATGAACGAATAAAAACCGATGACGAATTGTTTTTGCCTTAAAATTTCAGTTATTTTGCATTGAAAAATGGACTGATAAATGGCATACTCGAAAAAATGGACGGTACGAAAAATATTCCGTACTATTTGGATAACATTTGGTATATTATTTATTATCTGGCTATTATATTCATATCAGTCAAAAGGTATTCCTGATATTTTTTTTGAGAATAGCCCATCGGTAATAGTTGTTGAAAGCAAAAACTTATACTCTTTCACTCCGACGCACGATTATCGGAAAGTTATCATTTTCTATCCGGGAGCATTGGTTGATCCCAAGGCCTACGTTCCACTTTGCAGGAAATTATCTGATAATGGGTATCAGGTGCTTCTGATAAAAATGCCCTGGCGGCTTGCGGAAAAAGGTTACAACATACCTAAACAGTTAGATTTGTGTGCTGATACTACCAAACAATATATTCTGGCAGGACACTCGCAGGGGGCGAAAATGGCCGGACAATTTGTGTACGAAAATCCCTCGTTAATTGACAAACTTATCCTGATAGCTACTACACATCCGAGAGATATTGACCTTTCGAATGTAGCAGTACCAATCATGAAGATATACGGATCAAAGGATGGGGTGGCCGATATGAATGATATTGAAAAGAATAAATCGAAATTACCTTCCGGCACAAAATATGTGACGATCAATGGAGCCAACCATTCACAATTCGGATACTATGGTTTTCAATTAGGAGATAACCGGGCCGATATAACGAGAGAGCAGCAACAACAAATCACGTTAGACAATATCCTGTCATTCATCAGCGATGATTAAAGGATGGGTGAAAATTCAGTTATAAATTTCGCCACTGACAGGGTCAAGTTATTTCTACACCATCTCTAAAGGCCAAACCAATAGTTTACCTTTAACATGAAGATATTGGTAGCCGGTAGACCAAACATCCGGTCGAGGTTATCGCCCCAATTGCGCACATAAGTATTGTCTCGGTTGGATATGCTGTGTGCCCAGACAAAATAAATGGTTGATCCGGGCAAATATTCCCAACGCGCCACAAAATTGGAACGGAATTCGTTGAAATTGAAATCGGGCGATTTGAATGAATAGGTCTCCCCTCCTTCCAACACATGATAACTGTCGTCTGCCAGCGTGATTTCCCCGGCCTGAAACTCGTAAAAACGTTGGCCGTATTCATATGAAGTCGTTTGACCGGCACGTTTGAAATCGCTGTATATCGCTGTCGAAGTAAAAGGCGAACCATAAAACTGGATGGATATGTCGGGGGTGATATTCGCCTGCACACGCAGCGTTAACCCGTAAGTTTTCTGTTCCATGTTTCCCATCAGGAAACGCATATTTCCCCCGCTACCGACAGTCTGCCCGACATATTGCAAGGTATTGTTATTCCACTGGTAGTTGAAACTTCCCGACAGATGGATATGGTTGCCCAAACGAAAAGTCATGCCGGGCACCAGTGAGTTAAACGAGCTGTTGCCGTTACTGTTGTGTTCGCCGGTATATTGTATCGATCCCATCACACGTTTCGCCTTGTTGGTATTCGCTTTGACTGTTGTTAAATAATACGGATCCATCCTGAGATCGGGACCACCCCTGAGTATACGGGTATCCAGCTTATTCCAGACATATTCTTCACTCAGTTCTATTACGTAGCGGTTTGTAAACATACTTCTAACGTTCAATGCCATGCTGTTCTCAAATGCTTTGGAATCGAACGTCCATTTGTTGATCTGGTTAAGAGCAATGGTATTGGAGCGGAAAATTTTCCAGATGTTGGTTTGTCTGTAGGAAACCTCCGTTTCGTTGGACAACATATCGGCTTCGCGCAGATATCCCATATCATTGAGATCGAAACCGGGAGTCAGCCATGCAAAACTTTCAAAAAATGTCCATTTGGCATTCCCTTTCCGACCCACTTTAAAATACCCGCCGGTTCCCGACATGGTATGGTTTTCGGTACGCACGCCTAAATAATCATCAGCTGAAGCACGCTGGTAATAATGTACTGGATCCTGTTGCCGCAGGACGATGGCCGCAGGGGTACCATCCAGGGTGCTGAACATTCCCTTGAAATCGATATAATACAACCGGTTATTGAAATATTGCGTAAAGTCGACTCCCGCCGCAACAGCATTTGCAACTAAATAATCCTTAAGGTTTGGCGTATCCATAAAGCGGTTGACCGAAGTAAACATACCGCCAAGCTGTGTATTGCCTTTCCAGTTTTTCTGTACTCTGGCCACCGTATAATTGGTAAGCGGTTCCACTGTTTCGCGTTCTTCCTTGCCATTGCGCGTTACCCGGGCAGATGTTTGCGCTGTAAGACTTTGTACCACACCCAGTGTCAATCCGCGGTTGTTGGTCCCGGTCAATTTCAGTGCGCCAATAATCGGGACAGCATCCCGGCGTTCGGCAAAGCTTGTCGAACCGTCTATTCCTTGCGGTTGGTATGCAGGTGTAGCGCCTATACGGCGGGTGTAGAACATCATATCGCTGCCGGATGCAAAATCCAGGATATGTTTTCCTTCCAGGAAGAAAGGCCGCTTTTCATCGTAAAAAGTTTCGTAGGCAGTCAGGTTCATGACCGAAGGATCTAATTCCACCTGTCCATAGTCGGGATTAATGGTCACATCCAACGTAAAATCGGAAAGCCCGAACTTGGCATCCAAACCGGCATTGCCGCTCCACTGGGCGCCATCACGATACGGATCACCCGGAATAATCGGTTCCTGTCGGATTTTACCCATCGTATAGGGAAGAAATTCAATATTACGGGGTTTGGGTAAATCGGTCATGTTGTGCATTTCCCCGAACGAAAAGACGTGGCCGTTATTTTTTAAAGGGATCATACTCCAGTTCTGAACTTCTCCGTTTCGTCTGATAATGCGTCGTATGTGCAACCCCCACGTATCGTCCGCCGCCTTTTGATTATAACGCAACTGGCTGAATGGTATGCGGAGCTCGGCCGTCCAGCATGAATCTTTCAAACTGACACGGGTACGTCCTTCCCATACCGCATTCCAACTCAGGTTGACCGTCAATTTATCAGTAACGACCAAATCTGTTTTATTTCCACCTACATTAATATTGAATTCGGGCGCCGCCCAAAAGTTGTGGTAGGTATCGAACGCCACGCTCACCAAGTCGCCTATCGAATTATCGTCGCGATTGCCGATAAACCGGTTGATCGTCTCAGGATGAGCGTCCTTGGCTATTATCCCTATATAAATATATTTATCGTCATAGAAAACCTTCGCTTTGGTGGGTGAAGCTGAAGGCACGCGCTCATAGGGGGCGACTTGTACAAAAGTATCTGTCCACTCACCCTGTTCCTGCCAGACAGAATCGTCTAAGTTGCCATCTATCTCAGGTTGATTACCACTAATTTTAGTTGCCTGATATACTCGTTTGTACGCTTTATCGAGAGGAACAACCGACTCCTGCGAAAACGCACGGGTGCATAAAATAAAAAATACCAGAAAAAGTATGGATCTCATCCGGATATCAGCTCATTTGTATGTACGAATAACTCTCTCAAACATATAACAGTCAATATCCGCACAAAAATATAGGGTAACAGGATAACAAATTTTAGATGTAAAAGTACAAAAATATTTTAGATCAGGAATAGTACAGTTATGAAAGTCGATAGTAGGCAATGGCAGTAAGCAGTTGAAAGTTGAAAGTTGAAAAAGCTGTAGTAGAATATTGCGTTGTGGTTTAAGGTAGCTGCTACACGAAGCAGGTTCGGGAATACATTTCTACCGGGCTTAAATCTGGGATGATCTTGACCCGAAGGGATTACAACGCGATATTTAACTACAGCCAAACGTAACTATTTTGCTTAAACGTTTAAGCAAAATTATTTTGTAAATAGTTTTTTAGTACATGATAAAAATATTTATAAGGCTTGAAAAGCCCGATTTTCATAACCGCAGGTCAACGACCTGCAGAAAGCAACAGACAATTATTGCCTGCAAGGCAAGACATATAGAACAAGAATACGTCTTGCCTTGCAGGCAATGGCTATGTTAGTTGTCAATCTGCAAGTTGCGCTTCGCTTACTTGTGGTTATGAAAATCTCGCCTTTCAGGCATAGAATAAGGAATGCCTAAATTTTGTCATGTACTAAAAAATAGTTTATCGGAATAATTATCGAGTACATGAATGTGACATGATTACCCAAATTGTGTAAATAGTATTACCCAAATTGAAGTTTTATTTTAAAACACATTCACGCAAAGAGCTATATTACAACACTTTAAAAACAAGGCATTATATTTGTCTATCTGTCAATAATAGTGAACATTTTTCTATATTCATGCTTTCACTTAGATTAATAAAACTTGTTTAAGCTTCGGCAGATTTCAAAATCTGCCGAGGTTTATAAAATGTTATGATGACAAAAAATAATTTATTCTATTCTTCAAATTTTCTCTATGATTCTCTGTACCTTTCTCCGTGGCTCTGTGTCCTCTTTTGTGAGTTTCCAGGCACAGAGAACCACAGAGGGCATATGGAGAACCTAAGAGAAAGAGGATACTATTTTCTGAAAAATAGTTAAAACAATTTTTTACTTAGCACTTGTTATTGATCACTTTAATCTATTAATATGATATTTACCTTAATCAGACGCGAAATACAGGATAAAATTTACCATATAGAAATTCGTTAGTTTTTTGAAATACGATGTAAGATAAAAACATTTTTTACTCTTAATCCGCCACCCTCAATTCTTAATTTTTAATTTTTCATTCTTAATTTAAAAAGTTATGCTTCAAACACATCAGCTCACCAAAAGGTATGAGGACAACCAGTTAGCCTTAGATTCGCTGAACCTCGAAATCAAACCGGGACAGATTTTTTTCCTGCTGGGCGCCAATGGCGCCGGGAAAACGACCACGATCAACCTGTTCCTCAACTTTATTACTCCTACACTGGGTATAGCAACCATCAACGGTATCGATGCTACCAAGAACCCTCTGGACGCTAAGCAACATGTATCATTCCTTTCGGAAAACGTGATGCTGTATGGTAACTTCACTGCACGGCAAAACCTGGACTTTTTCGCCAAACTCGGCGGCAAAACCAAACTCACCAAGGCCAACTATTATGACCTGCTCCGTAAGGTAGGTTTACAGGACGAGGCATTTGAAAAGAAGTTGAAAACTTTCTCGAAAGGGATGCGCCAGAAAGTGGGGTTAGCCATCGCTTTGGCCAAGGATGCCGACAATATGCTGCTGGACGAGCCAACTTCGGGCCTCGACCCCAAAGCTGCGGCCGAACTGGTGAATCTACTCAAAGAACAAAGCAAGGCGGGCAAAGCGATCCTGATGTGTACGCACGACATTTTCCGCGCCAAAGAATTAGCCGATGAAGTGGGGATCATGAAACAGGGGCGTATGGTGAAGCAACTCACCCGCAAGGAATTCCTGGAGGAAGACCTCGAAAAACTGTATCTGGAGTACATGGGGCAGCCGACTAATTTTTTCGATAAGATCGTGTAAACTCCATTTCCACCCTGTCAGCAGCTTCGCAGCCTGACAGGTGGTTGTGTAAACGACCTGTCAGGGTCGACAGACCTGTCAGGGTCAGAACCGTAATAAATATCATTGTATGAAAAACTTTAAATTACTTCTTACTCAGGAGCTCCTGGCACAAATGCGGACCTTCACGTTCATTGTGATGATCCCTGTGGCGCTGGTGGTAAGTATCCTGGTGACCAACCTCCAATTGACCTCGTACAAAGATCGGAACGAGGTGTACGAGGAACAGCAACGGCAGTCACAGGAACAACTGAACAACATACATTTCTACTCGCAACTGAAAGTGGATGTGTATATGCCACCTTCGCCCCTGTCGGTTTTTGCCAAGGGATTGGACGAAAGTATCGGCAACAAGATCACCGTTTCTGCACTCGATCTGCCGGAGCTAACTACCGCTTCGCAACGGGGCAATGCGTTCATCAGGTTGTTCAGCAGTATCGATATTACGGGTATTGTTCGTATCCTGAGCATCTTTATCGTACTGATGGCTGCTTGCCCCATTGCCCAAGATCGTGAACAGCAAACCGGTAAAATGATCTTTGCCAACAGTACCGGGAGATTGGAATATTACCTCTCGAAATACACCGCATTGATGGTCATTGCCGGTATTATGGTATTAATTACATTCGTGGTACCGGTTGTATGGATGTGGTTTGACCCGCGGATAGACTTGTCGCTGGCAAACACCGGTTCTATTATATTGATGATGTTATCCAGTATTCTCTATTTGTCTGTGTTTGTACTCATCAGCTTAGCCATATCGGCAACATCACCCAAAGTATCCGTTGCTACCCTGGCAAGTCTCATGGTATGGGTAACGCTGACATATATCTATCCGTTTACGGCCAATTCGGTGATTGACCGGTTGGTAAAAGTACCGTCGGATCATATTGTGACTGGGCAAATCAATGAAATAGACCAAGATATACGGAAAAAAACCATTTTATTTGCTTTTGAAAATGATGCTATGGTAAACCGGGGCTGGTGTTCTCAGAGCAGTGATGGTACAATCCCAGCTGTAATTACTGAATACTGGCTGGGAGAAAAAACATATTTCGAAAAGGCCAAACGGCTGCTCGATTACGCTTTGCCCAATTGGTTCCAGCGACTCAACCAAGTAGAGGCCATCAAAGATGGCCAGAAAAAATGTTTACTTCGTAAAAAGGATTGGTACAACCGGACTACATTTTTTATCCCCGACCGTGTATACCAAAATTTGTGCGAACAATCGGCAGGTACCGGTTATGACTTTCGTGAAAAAAAGTTTACCGAAGCAGTTAAGAATTACAGGTTGGAACTAACCCGTTATATGCAGAGCAAAGATGGGTTTGGGTATCCGTTTTTCACCCAGATATCCGAACCGGAAATGCGCGACAATTATGAAGAGTATTTACCAGCCGTTGTAGAACGATATTGCGAGGAAGAGAATTTGGTTAAGATCAATGTTACTGAATTCCCCCAATTCAATATACCACATCATTCGGGCGGGACGGTAGCCTGGGCGGGCTTACTACTGATGAACTTGGCCTTTGGAGCCTTATCCTTGTGGATATACAACAAATATGTATCATTCAAATAAAATACAGGATTATGATGATGTATATATTTCTTAAAGAACTCCAATATTACCTGCTGAACAGGAGTATGGTATTTACGTGGGTATTGATCATCGGCCTGTTTGTGTTGAATACTTCGGTATCGGTATTCCAATACGGTGATCTGCAAAAAAAACATGAAGAAATCGTTAAAAAGAATCACCAGCAATTGGAATATGATTCGAAGATAGGTTGGTATCGCGAAATGGAAGCGAAACTTACCGGTAAACCATTCGAAAAGGTGAACACTTTGCCCGTTATGGTAACTTTGTTGCAAGAAATATTGCAACCACCTCCACCACTTATTTTCGTATCGGGTACTACGGCGGGCATTGTCCCCGACGGTTCGAATATGAACTGTTTCGAGGAGCCTGAATTTGCTTCTTTTGTTCATTACAATCCTTACATGAACCCATATTTTTCCATCGATTGGACTACCGTGATGATTTATGTAATCAGTTTCCTTTGTATTTGCTTTTCATACAATGCCTTTTCCGGCGAGCGGGAGGACGGGACGCTTAAATTGATGCTTGCAAACAATTTGTCCCGTTCTTCCGTTATTGGAGCCAAATTCTTGGGATTATTAGTAGTTTTCCTGATACCGGTATTGCTGGGTATTATCATCAGTTGCCTGGTATTTGAATTTTTCCCTGTATTCGATATGGGACAAGTCGAATATGCCAAAATCGCCTATTTCTTCCTGGTTTCTGCCTTATTAATTTGCCTTACTATCCTGGCAGGTTTCTTAGTGTCGGCATTGACGCAGAAATCATACGTCAGCCTGATTATATGCCTGGTATGTTGGACAATGATGGCGATCGTTATCCCGAATATCAGTTGGATTATTACCCGGCAGACCGATAAAATCCCCACGGAAACCACTATCCGGCAGGAGGAGTATCAACAAATGGGTGCTTTAAAAGATTGTTTCATGGGGTGGTCCGGAAGTAAAAACATAGAAAAAGTTCTTGCCCGGAAAGAGTGTTACGATAGGCGTACCGCCGTTCATAACGGACTGTGGAGCAGCTATCACAATATGCAGTTTAACCAAACCAACTCGGCTATTGGGATGTCGAAAATCAGCCCGTTCGGTTTGTTCCGTTTTCTTGGCGATAAGATTTCAGGGAACAATTATTATGGGTACGCATCCTTTTTCGAACAGGTAAAAAATTACCAGTTGGCTTATCGCGAATATATCATCAGTAAGGATAACGCTGACCCCGAAAGCCAGCACATCATCTGGAATGAGAGTTTCTGCCGAGAAGTTATGTCACAACAAAAGGTCGATCCATCCGAAATACCGGAATTTGCCATGCAGCAAGCTTCGTTCGGCGAGGTGGTTACCGATAGCCTTATAGATGTGGCTATCCTGTGCCTGTGGTGTATCGGGTTGTTTGTAGCGGTTTTTATGGCTTTTGTACGATACGATGTGCGTTAGAACATCAACAAACAACGATTAGGCACCTTTTCAAGATAATCATTAAAAATAATCACATGGAAAAGTTAAAAATTTCCTCAAAGGAGATGCGACCAAAACCGGGTTTAACGGTAATGTTGGAATATAGAAAATATGCCATATTGTTTTCTTGTGTCTTACTTTTTACAATATCCGTAAATAAAGCATTCGCTCAGTTCACCCAAAACCAAACCTTCCCCGATGGTTTGAGTATTGTGTGCAAATACGATTTTGTAGATACCTCTTCATGGTCAAGACCATTGGGCAAAAAATACAATCACGTAACATCCCATAATGGAAAATATATTCTTTATGCGAATTATCGGTGTGGCGTAGTCGATGCAGCAGGAAACATAGTCATACCTGAAGAGTACTTGCACATAACAAGAAATGGAGATGTGTTTGAAGTACGTAAAAAAAATCAACATGGGTTAATTGATAGTAAAGGTATTATGATAGGTGAGTACGAGTACCTTCAAAAAATGTCTGATCAATTATATCAGGTGAAAAAAAATGAAAAATTCGGGATCATAGATCTTCGTGGTAACGAAATAATCCCGTGTTCATATGCATATATTGGGAATATTTCAGCCAACAAAACAATACGAGTAGGGAATGGGAAAGATCAATTCGCCATAATGAATCATCAAGGGAAAATAATTATCCCGTTTGGGTATGATATCATTGTTGAAGATTTTGATTTTTACAGGATTTGTAAAGATAATAAGTGGGGTGGAATTGATTCTGTCGGAAAATTGATTATCCCATTAGAATATGATCATATGGGCGGCTTTGAGAACGATGTCTCTAAAGCCATGAAAAATGATTACATCGGGTATATTGACAAAAACAACCGGCAGATTATCGATTTTAAATACGTATATATTAATCCATTTGAGAATGGGGTTGCCGAGGCTTGTGAATACGAAAAATTTGTTCAGGCAGATAATAAAGCAATGGTAAAACGATACGAAGAAGAGGGATATGTATTGTTAAAAACGCCAACCCGTTTAATGGTAATGTGTAAAAAAACCAGATACAGTCAATTGACAAGTGAAAGCTTAAAAAGATAATAGTACAATGCTTAAAGAAGATAAAATAGCTCAAAGTTGTCTCCACCTGCCCGACTACGCCATTCAGGCGGGCCTCGTTTGCTTAGTACATGACAGCGTAACGATGGAGAGTCGAGACATCTTCAATTAGGTAAATTCAGCAGTCATTAAACATAATCGCATGAAAAACTTCAAAACCTTATTCATCCACGAATTGCAGCAGCAAAGCAAATCGTTCATTTTTGTCCTGATGATGCTGGTAGCGTTGCTTACGGCCTTTATCTGCGGCTACATCCAGGTAGGCGATTTCGCTGAGCGGCAGGCCGTGTACCAGGAAGAACTGCGCACCAGCCAGGAACAGCAAAAAGAAGCGTTGGCGTATTCGGAATTTACCATCCCCGTGCTGATCGCTCCAAATCCAATGTCAATTTTCTACCGCGGCATTGACGAAAGTATCGGCAACAAATCCATCATTTCGCCGGTACGGTTGCCCGACTTTGAAACCAGCTCGCAACGGCGCAATCCTTTCCTGGCGATGTTTGCCAACTTGGACATTTCGGGTATTGTGAAAATACTGAGCATTTTCGTACTCCTATTGGCAGCCGGCCTCATCTCGGGCGAACGCGAAACCCGTATCTACCACCTGATCTTTGCCAACTCGGTGAAGGGTTTCGAATATTACCTTGCCAAGTTCTGTGCTACAGGTATCTCTGCATTGCTGTCGCTGTTCGTCTTGTTTTTTGCCACCGGCATCCTCATTGTGGCCAACCCGATGGTACAAACCACAGGAATATTCTGGGGACGGCTGGGATTGGTGTTCCTCACCTCTTTCCTTTACCTTTCGGTATTCATCGCGCTGGGGTTGATTGTATCAGCACGTTCGCAATATGCCGGTACATCCGTACTTTGGGGCGTGCTCATCTGGATTGGTATTTCGTTCATCTATCCCAACTTGGTAAGCACCATTGCCGATAAACCATTGGATGCTGAAAACAGACTTGTCAACCGGGAGATCAAAAGCATTGAGGACAACAATGTTCAAGAGTTTTTAGCAATAAGAAAAGAACATGGCCTACAAATGATACATATACCTTTTGACCGCAACTTTGATTCAAACATACCGGAACAAAGACTATTGACCCGGTCGCACATGGACGCTGTGGTTAGCATGAGCGAAAAGGCCGTGCTCGACAGCGAACTTGCAAATTGGGAAAACATGTGGCCTATCCTTTGGAAGCACCAACAAGAAATACAGGATCAAAATGACATTATGCGGCAAAAGCAATTGGGACAACAAAAAAACAATCAAACCTTTACCTGTTTTCTGCCCGATGTGTTGTACGAACAATCGCTTGCTTCACTGGCCAACACAGGTATCAGTTATCGCGACGAATACCTGCGCGGCGAACTGCGGCGTTTCCGTAGCCAGATGTTTGATTATTTGGATGGAAAGAAAGCTTTCACCGAAAAATTCTTTACACAATTTCCCAAAGAGCTATGGAAGGACAACTGGAACGATTACACTGCCGCAGAAAAAGAGGTTTATGGCAATTACCAAAAGCAGGAAAACTATCCGAGCCTGTCGATGGTTGACGTACCGGCTTTCACCTTCGTGGAAAGGTTTAACTTCCCGGTCGGCTTACCGTTGTTGTTGAGTGTGAATGTCTTGTTATTTATGATTGGTTTGGGGATATTTCAAAAACAATGACTTCTCTCTGTGGCTCTCTGTGTGTCCTCCGTGGTTCTCTGTGTCCTAAAAATCCGATCTTGAAGACACAGAGAGCCACAGAGAAAGCACAGAGAAAAATCGAAAATCAAAAATTAATAATCGAAATGTTTATGGTACGATATATTTTTTTCAAGGAATTGCAGATCGCGTTGTTGAACAAGCGACTGGTGGTTTCATGCTTAGTGCTGGCTATATTAATGGTAGTGGGCGGACTGGTATTCGAAAAACGTTACCGCAGCATGCAACGCGAATATGAGGAATTTGTATTGCAAGACAGACAAAACCTAGACGCAGTTATTGCAAACAGGCAAAAAGCTTTTGACGATGCTAAGCAAAAGGGAATCGCTATTCCTCAGGAAATAATTAACGAATATCTGAAATTCCGACTGAATGATTTACCTTTCGTCACCCGCAATATCAGTAAGGAACCCTCAAAACTCTCGTTCATCGCCTCACACAACAGTGCCTTGCCTAATGGGTTAGAGATGGATTATTTCAGGATGGGCATTCCGCAAACGTACAGTGCCTTCAACCAGTATTTCCGGCCGTTTGTGGCATTGGACTGGGCCAACATCATCATGTATTTCCTCAGTTTCGTGTGCCTGTGCTTTGCCTATGACGCTTTTTCGGGTGAAAAACAACAGGGCACACTCAAGTTAATGCTTGCATCATCCGTCCCGCGTTGGAAAATCCTGTTGGGAAAGCTCCTTGCACTGTGGTGTATTCTAATAACGCCGGTTATCGTAGGTGTTGTAACCCACCTGTTGATCACCCAATTGTCGACTGATATTGTACTGTTCGCTGCTGATTATTACAAGATATTAGCTTTCTTACTGGTAGCCATTCTATTCATAGGCATCAATATCCTGTTGTTTTTTGCCATATCCATCTTCACGTCACGCGCTTCGATCAGTTCCATCGTATGCTTACTGGCATGGATCGTGCTGGTGTTTATTCTCCCTAATACCAGTTGGCTGGTAGCAGGCAAACTACAACCAGTACCCAGCATCGCCGAGCAGAACCTCCGCGAAGAAACGTTGACAAAGGATGCTGACGACAAGACAATATACTGGTCGGACTCTTGGAAGTACGAGTGGGAGAAATATTCAGAAGACGTATACAAATGGAAGAACAAACGTGACCGGATAGAAAACATCCACAGGGAAATATGGGAAGAATACCGTAACAGCCTGTTCCGGCAAACAGATGCGAGCATCGCGTTGTCAAAAATATCGCCTTTCTCGGTTTTCCGCTGGGTGGGTGATCGTATTGCCGACAACAATTATTACGGTTACCGCAATTTCCAACAACAAGCCATTGCTTACCAAACAGTTTACCGCAGTTACATAATCGATAAGGATGCCGCCGATCCCGAAAGCCATCACCTGATCTGGCGGGACCGTTCCACGATGGGGGGGCACTGTCGTGATTATATGTCAAA
Source organism: Bacteroidales bacterium (assembly GCA_031551645.1). Taxonomy (GTDB): domain Bacteria; phylum Bacteroidota; class Bacteroidia; order Bacteroidales; family UBA4181; genus JAIRLS01. Next base: position 25,090 of record JAVBNI010000033.1, read on the forward strand.
GGTTGCCGTTGACCCGGCCGATGTGCCGGTGTTTACCTATCAATCGCCGGGTATGCTCACGCTGATACATGCCAGCCGCACGGATATGGCCATATTATTACTTTGGCTGGGGATATTGTTCGCGCTGGTATATTTTGCTTTTGTAAGGTATGATGTAAGATAAACCATAACCTACTTTTTTAACAGGATCGTTCAATATGCTAAATGAATATCGGATATTTCCATTATGTGTCCGCAAAACGGGCAAATTTGAACCGAACATATGGTCAAAAGGATGTCTCTGCCGACAGTTTCAAATCCAGATTCATATCTGATAAAAATAATTCAAAGACGACTATTGAAGGCTCAACTACCAATGGGGCAAAATGTAATATCGAGCTTATTACTTTCAGTACGAATTGTAAAATAGAATAAAAATGACTGATTATTTTTTCGGATGAGAGTAAAACTATGGCGACAACACCTTCCGCAATTGCGGAGCATACAAAAACCGTGACGACAGTGTGCGTCAAAGTTGCGGAGCATACAAAAAACCTGGCGACGGTGTACTCCGCAATTTGGGAACACATCAAAACCGTGACGACAATACCCTCCGCAATTGCGGAGCATACAAAAATCGTAACGACAGTGTGCGTCAAAGTTGCGGAGCATACAAAAAACCTGGCGACGGTGTACTCCGCAATTCTGTCAGAAAGAATAAGTATCCGGCAATATGTATCTTATATTACCGACTGGCTGTAGTTAAGAAATGTGTTGTAAAAATGATGAATTATATCGGTAAGGTCGCATACCTGACGGCATGCTGCGTAGTGTGTGGTCATCATTTTCTATCGATATTTTATCCCTACGGGATAATAGGTATCCCGTTAGGGATAAAATATCGATAGAAAATATTTTCAATTCTGCCTCGTATTGCATGCCGTAGGTATGCAACCTAAAACAACAACGCAATATTTAACTACAGCCTACCGACTTAATGCTGAATATGAACTTAGCAAAGCGTTCTCATGAGCGATAGCGAATAATAACCGTGAGTACAACTCACGGAAAATCAAACAAGTCAGCTTTCGTCCCTGCAGGGAGGCGAATATCGTATTTACGCCGTTCGCCCCCTATCAGGTAGGGCTATTAAGTTCTAAGTAAAAATTGGTTGCTAAACGCTTTTCATTGCCGTCAGTTTACTCGCTAACGCTCATGAGACCGCTTCGCTAAGTTTAACTGACGGATAGTGATTTGACAAAAATAGAGGGGCTTTAGCCCAAAACCAAGATACATTTCGGGCTAAACCCACAAAATATGGTTCTCATGTTATCCGTTGGCTTTAGCCAACGGCAATGAAAATTAGAACTTAACAACTCTGCCCTAGGGACGCAAGGATAATACCTCTCTGCCACGGGTTTCACCCAAGTTTATTCATATTTGCCCGCTTCGCGGGCTTATTAAATATAATTAATTCTTGATGGAAACTTATAAAATGTTATGCGACAATTTGAACAGTGCAGCCCTCAACGATGTTAAATACACTCATTTTAGAAAAGCATTACTTCTAATTTTTTTACAACCGATTTATGAAAAAGTAAATTTACGATTATATTTGCGCAGTTGTTTCAACAATTGTACCGAAATATACATTATGGCCAAATACTTTCCGATATTCTGTTGCACCAATATCCTGTATCTGTGCTGGCCTGTGATAACTGGTTAATACAAATTCTGATATTTTGAAAAACTGGATTTACAAATTACGCCGTTCTGTCAAAACCAAAAAACAAGACAAGCCCATTGAATTAAAGTGCCGGAACTGTGGCGCCCAGATGCATGGCCGGTTTTGCCATATGTGCGGACAGGATCTTTTTGCCGGGAGAAAAAGCGGTTCAGGACAAATTGTGTATAATTTCCTGGATAGCATATACGCCGTTGATACCAAGTTATTCGACACGCTAAAACTACTGTTGTTCTATCCTGGAAAACTAACCCTGGAATATTACCAGGGGCGTATTATCCGTTATGTGCACCCATCCAAATTATTCTGGTTTATTTCTATCGTTTTCTTTTTATTCTTTTCTTTCCGGCTCGACAATGCAAAAGAAAATAAAAAGGATACCGGATTTGTGTCGGTAAAAAATAAATCAATCAACTTCAATTTAGAAGGCGCCGAATCCGACTATCATGACGAAGATTCCGGGCAGAAAAACACGTCTTCGTATCCGGCAATAGTTTTGAATGATTCGGTAAATGGGAAAGAGTCAACAGCTTTAGCACAACCTGCCGACAGCGTCAAAACTTCACACAAAAGCGAAGGGCAAGGAAAACAACATCGGGACAATAAAAAATTTAATATAGATCAATTTTTCAGCACATTCCTGGCATACGCACCTTATGTTACCCTGGTATTGATCCCATTCTTTTCCTTCCTCATGTTTATTTTCTTTCGCAAATACATGAGAAAATATTCCTACCACCTGATGTTTTCATTGCATTTCCATGCATTTATTTATCTGTTCATCGGTATCACCGTTTTCCTTTCTGATTTTTGGCCGTCGGTCTTGTCCGGGTATCTCCTGCTCGTCCCATTTATCTACATACTAATTGCTGTATATGTATTCTACAAACCAAGGATGATACCTGCCATATTCAAGTTGGGAGTGATTGCCGTCGTTTACTTTTTTGTGATGATCATCGCTGTCGCTTTTTTCTCTATCTTAGTTGTATACAAGGTGTCAGGTGAAAGCTGGCAAGAATTTTTCAGTTGAAAGCATATAACATACAGGGCAACCGCATCAAAAATTTTATCCACGAACCCTGAAAGGCTCACCGGAGGTAACTACACAAATTTTCACTAACTAGAATTTCAGTTTTGCTGAAATTTATTCGTGTTAATATAAAATTCGTGTTAATTCGTGTAATTCGTGGATGAAAAACAAACACGAAATTCGTCTGGAAAAATCGAATCATTTTTGTACATTTGTGTCCATCATTATGCTAAAAAATCATACCATGACCAAATCATTATTCCTTTTCCTGGCTTTTATCGCACTGATATCCTGCAATCAAAATAGCAATCAATGTATTGCTCCGCAACAGTTTTCTGTTACTGCAAGTCCTGAAACATCAGGGTTCGATGCTACCCGTTTGCAACGTGTCGACTCATTGATGGCAAAATATGTACGCGAAGGCGTCACGCCCAACATCGTGTCGTTTGTCGCCCGCGACGGAAAAGTGGTACACCACAAGGCATATGGCTATAAAGACGTCGAAAACAATGTCCCCGTGAAAACTACGGATATTTTCAGGTGGGCGTCGCAAACCAAAGCCATTACCACTACAGTATTGATGACCCTGTTTGAAGAAAACAAATTCCTGCTGGATGATCCCATCGAAAAATATCTACCCATATTTGCCCACCCGCAGGTATACGTTTCGGGTAGCGCCGAAAAAGGCGACCTGGTAACCCGTCCGGCCAGCCGCAGCATTACTGTCCGGCACCTGCTGTCACACACCTCGGGTTATAGTTACAACAGCTTCGGCGAAAACATACGGGGGATTAGTTACGCAGAACCCATTACCACCAAAGAAGCCGTCGAACGGATTGCCCGCACGCCATTAATGCACGATCCGGGCGAAAAATTCACTTATGGCTACAGTATCGACATTGCCGGTTACCTGGCCGAAGTCCTTTCGGGGAAAACATTGGATGTAATGATGACGGAACGGATCTTTGAACCGTTAGGAATGAACGATACCTATTTTTATCTCCCAAAGGAAAAACATGACCAGTTAGTTAAATTGTATGTACGTCCCTCGAATGATGTTCGCTATAGCCTTGATCCCGATACGTTGGAACAGAACTACCTCCTGGCTTCCGACCAACCCTATCATGGCGGAGGCGCCGGATTGTGCGGCCCTGTAGAAGATTATGCCAAATTCTGCCAGATGATCCTGAATAAAGGTGAATTCAACAATCACAGAATACTCGGACGCAAGACTGTTGAACTCATGGCTGCCGACCAATTACGCAACATACCCGGCGATTACCGGTTCGGATTAGGATTCGAAATTGGTAACGACGGAAATTTTAGCCACAACATGGTTTCAGTGGGTTCACTCCTATGGGGCGGTGCTTACGGTACCCAATACATTATCGACACAAAGGAGAACATGGTTCTCCTGTTCTACACCAACGCCCGGAATTGGAATAATCCCAGCGTATCCGACAGGTTTATGATATCGGTGTACCAGGCGCTGGAATAAAGCCATATCTGTGCTTCCAGGTTGAAAAATCAAAAATAGGATATTATACTTCGCGTCGCCAAGTTTTGTGCATTCAACTTTGAGATTGCTTCGGCTGCCGCCTCGCAATGACGCGCTACCATTCGTCATTGCGAATCGCGAAATATGAGCGATGAAGCAATCTAACTTTGCACAAAACTTGACCGTGAAAGGTATATTTATCTCGTCCTCTGACAGGGTCGTGAAGCCCTGTCAGAGGTCTTGACCCTGTCAGCGGCTAAAACGAGAATAAATCATTCAAGTTAGAGCCATTGTAAAAGAAACATACAATCGGTTTGGTTGTTTTCAGGTTTTCACCAGCTACCACTTGCACCGCCACCGCCTCCCCGGCCGCCACCAAATCCTCCAAAACCACCGCCTCCACTGCTACTTCCGCCTCCCCGGCCACCGCCAAATCCGCCTGCTCCCCAGTAGGGAGGGAATCCGCTCATATTACGGATACCGCGCCCACGGCCTTTCCGACCCGAATAAATTGCAATGATGACAATGATGATGATAATAAATACGATGATGGAAAAACCGCCTCCCGAATCGCCGGATTCTTGCCGGCGCCGGGAATATTCATCAGCTGTGTATTCCCGGCGGGTAAGTTGTATCAATACATCCGTTGCCTTATCGATACCTGTGTAATAATCATTTTCCCGGAAGGATGGTATCATTTCATTTCTCACGATCATATCGGCTGTAGCATCGGGAACCACAGCCTCCAGGCCATATCCTACAGATATGGCTACCTGTCCTTTTTCGTCAGCCGTTTTAGGCTTAACAAGGATCAATATGCCGTTGTCTTTTCCTTTTTGGCCGATTCCCCATAAATCCAGCAACCGTACGGCATAATCGGCAGGATCATATCCTTTGAGCGATTTTACTGTTACAACAGCTATCTGGGTGGAAGTACTGTCGTTGAAATCGACCAGTTTACGTTCAAGCGACTGACGTTCGGAATCTGACAATATGCCTGCAAGGTCATTGACAATCCTCGGCGGAACAGGCCGTTTCGGAAAATCCTGTGCCGCCAGGGAAACCATATTCCCTACTCCCAGGACAAGCAAAAGAAAAAAACGCACAAGTAATTTCATCATTCCAACCTATTCCTTTCAAAAAATCATTAAACTACTGCTAAACAATTCAAAAATTCAAAGATTTCAAAATTCAATCATTCAGTTATTCAGTTATTCAACCCGCCTACTTCGTATTCGGGCAAGCTGCCCACTGCCACTAATGACTGCCAACTATATATGTATCACTTCGCCATATGCGGCTGCGGCTGCTTCCATAATGGCCTCGGACATCGTCGGATGCGGATGGATGGATTTGATCAGCTCATGTGCTGTTGTCTCCAAATTACGGGCAACCACCAATTCAGCAAGCATTTCGGTAACATTTTCTCCAATCAGGTGTGCACCGAGTAATTCGCTGTATTGTTCATCAAAAATCAGTTTCACAAAACCGTCCTTTGCTCCTGCTGCCGCTGCTTTACCCGAAGCCGTATATGGAAATTTCCCCACCTTGATATTATAGCCTGCTTCGCGCGCAGCCTTTTCGGTCATACCTACCGATGCCACTTCAGGCGTAGTATAGGTACAACCAGGTATATTCTTGTAATTAACCGGGCCAGGATTCAAACCCGCAATGTGTTCCACGCAGGTGATGGCTTCGGCTGACGCCACATGAGCCAATGCCGGGGTGGCAATGATGTCGCCTATGGCAAATACTCCCGCTACATTGGTTTGGTACCAGATATCCACTTTGACGCGACCTTTGTCGGTTTCAATCCCCAGTTGTTCCAATCCGATATTTTCGGTATTGGGTGCTATCCCTACTGCTGAAAGAACAATATCCACCTCGTATGTCTCGACTCCTTTGGCGGTTTTGACACTTACTTTGCATCCTTCACCCGAAGTATCGACCGATTCGACAGTCGAACCGACCATCACTTTCATGCCTGCCTTTTTGAACGACCGTTCTAATTGTTTGGCTACTTCTTCATCTTCAAGGGGAACAACCTGAGGCATAAATTCCACCAGTGTGACTTGCGTGCCAATAGACTGGTAAAAAAACGCCAGCTCGCTTCCAATTGCGCCCGAACCCACTACCAGCATGCTTTGAGGTTGTTTCGGTAAAGCCAATGCCTGCCGGTAACCGATCACTTTGACACCGTCTTGCGGGAGATTTGGCAATTCACGTGAACGGGCGCCGGTAGCCAGAATAATATTGCCGGCTGTTACGGTTGAAGTTTTTCCATCGACATCGGTAACCTCCACAGCACCTTTCCCAGCCAACTTCCCGGTTCCCCAGATGACATCCACCTTGTTTTTTTTCAGCAAAAACTGTACGCCTTTGCTCATCCCTTCGGCAACGCCACGGCTGCGGGCGACAATGGCCGCATAGTCGGGCCGGGCTGTTCCTTCGAGGGCAACTCCATAATCGGCTGCATGGGTGAAATAACGGTAAACCTGTGCACTTTTAAGCAGCGACTTGGTAGGTATACATCCCCAATTGAGACAGATGCCACCCAGATGTTCACGCTCAATAATGGCAGTTTTCAACCCGAGTTGCGACGCCCTGATAGCTGCTACATAACCACCAGGCCCACTGCCGATAACGATTAAATCATAATTCATGATTATTATGTTTGAATTTATTTTTATTCGGAAATTCTATCGCTCAAAAATAGGAAAAAGTTTCCAACTTGTATATACAACTTTGAATTGGGATAAAAGTTCAATAGCCGAACCCTTTAATTATGAGTTATGAATGATGAATGATGAGGATAACAAATTTTTAACCTTCAATTGCCGACTGTTACTGCCAACTTTCAACTCCCAGACTCAAGGCCATCGTTCCAGCATCAGAATCAACGAAACTCCCGCCCCGGCTCCTGACAATATTAATATCCAATCACGCTGTTTCACCTTGAACAGCTGAAGCATCAGCATCGTCATAATCAACACACAAAGAACGATCATGATCTGTCCGAGTTCCACCCCAATATTAAATCCGAGCAAGGGTACCAGTATCGATTTTTGTGCACCCAGCAGGCTACGCAAGTACGTCGAAAAACCCAGACCATGTATCAATCCGAAGAATAAGGCCAAAGCATATTTAATCCGCGCCGAAGCTGTATCCTGTCCGCCCGAAATCATATTCCAAACAGACGTAATAAAAATTGTTACCGGTATCAGAAATTCGATCCAGACTACCGGAATGCGAACTATTTTCAATGTGGCTAACGCCAGTGTAATTGAATGTCCGATTGTGAAAGCTGTTACCAAGATCAACACCTGTTTCCATTGCTTGAAAGTGTACACGGCACACAGCATGGTCACAAACAAAATATGGTCATAACCCTGCAAGTCGGCTATGTGTTCTAATCCTAACTCCAAATATAATTTAAACATCATGCAAATAATTCAAAAATAATCTCTTATAATATCTTCAATTTTCTAACCTAACAAATAAATTCCTAACAAGATCGATCCAAACTTCTCAAGTTTGCAAATCGATTTTGTGCACTTTACCCGACTGACCATGACGGGCAGGTGTCAACCGAACCTATGAACACGACGAGACAATCATTCTCAATTTTCAATTTTCCATTGTCAATTATTCAAATCAAGCTTTGCTTACAATATGATACTTTATGTGCGCACACGACAAAAGTTTATCATTCCGTGTACGTACACGAACAATAATTTATAAGTAAATTTTGTCTGAATATAACATCTTGGTATTGGTCCCAGATTCATTCTTTTATCTTTGTAACTCCCCCGGTAACAATAAATTTCATGGCATCCTTGGGCGATATGTCAAGGGGAGTAACATTTTCCGAAGGAACAATAAATAATTCACCCGAAAAATTATATGAATGCGGAAAATATACAGCGACTTTATCTTTGATCTTTAAATCCGAAAGATCGGTACGGGTCACGAAACCGATTTTTTCCAAATCGGCTGAACGGTTAACCCTGACCAATACCGGATGTATAAACTTTTTTTCCTTACCCAAAAACGCTTCTACAAAGTCCTTGATAGCTGTATAAACTGTTTGCAGTAAAGGCGTTTGTTCAAACATTCTCGTAATCTGACGTTTAATAGGTTGGGCAATTACTGTTTGCCCGACAAATCCGAGTAAAGTAATCAGTAATAAAATGATAACCAAGCCTAAGCCCGGAATGTAAATATCGAACAATTCCTGGATGGATGAACGAAGCAGCCCGTCAATAAAGCCGAATAAAGCATAGATAATGAATATGGTAATCCCGATGGGAGCAATATACAATAATCCCTGCAGGAAATAATTCACCAGCTTACGGAAAGGATGGTGAGACGAAATTTTTGATTGGGACATTTTACTGAACGATAAATTTGTTAATTACAACAGGCGGCCATCAGGCTACATCCTGTCAGGGACAAAGATAATCGTTTCGAGAGTTAAAACGTGCAATAAGTAATTGAAAGTTGGAAGTTGGTGGTAGCAATCAGCAGTGACAGTTGAATGTTGACAATGTTAAAAGTAAAAATATCGATTATTTATCTGAAATTGTTTAAATTTTGAGTTTCAAAATGATTATGGATTGCTTCGTCCTACCAATGACAGATTTGCGTAAATCGCTGATTTTAAGACAATCTGTCATGATCGCATTGTGCCACATTTTTTTGGGGTAGCCTCTCGCAATGACATAACCAGCACGTCATTGCGAGGCGATAGCCGAAGCAATCTCAATAGATTCGGCATTTATTAAAATATTGATAATCAAATATAAATATAATTTTCAAACAAACTATCAGCCAATACTCAAAATTTCATTTCCAATAGTTGGTCTTTCTTGACCAATTTCTATATCCTGATAATCAAAAGAAAAAACTTATGGCACAACAGGTTCAAAGGTATAAAACTCATAACTATTTTTCCATCTGAATTCCTCTCCGGGCTTAACAGATATCCGAATGTACGGTTCCGGGCAGGATGTAGTCGGCGATGCCCAAAAAACCACTTTAAGTAAAGGTTGGTTGCCGATAATTCTAACACCTGCACCTGATTTCAAATTTTCGATTTTAAAATCATAATCATTTGCACCATAACCTGCACCTGACAAATCGTCGGCAAAAACACTTTCGCCTTTCTTAAATTCCCGGGCATAAGCGATTTGCCCGTTGCCCAACAACGCTACTTGATCAGGATTTATCCGCCATTTTCCTTTCAGTTCGAAGGGAAATTTAAGGGTGATGGCAGGCCCTGTAGGTTGATGGTCGATAGTGAAAAAATTATGGTTATACACAGTGGTTTCCAATGTTTGTCGCCCGGTATTTTTCAAAACGTATTCCAGCGTCAGTTCGGGTTTTCCTTCGGTCAAACCAACAGTTTTGGTATAATGGTATCCATATTCACCGCTTTCCAGCGAATGTGTAAAAACCACTTTATCACGGAAAGTTTCGACTGTCCGCTTTCCCGGATTCACAATCTCATACAGGGTAAAAGCATTATACCGTTTATCGTCAGGTTTGCGCAATATTCCGACACCAATTTTAAGAAACTCGCCTCCTACCCCAATCTGATCGTAACCAATCACGCCAAACTCGTCCACATGGCCACAAATAGCATCGTGAGTTTTGGGGTTATATCCGCCAAACCATTTCCCGAAATATTGATGTCCTTTGTATTCGAGTTCGGGTATCATTCCCGACCAATCGAACCTTGTCGACTGATAATAACCCTGCGCAGCATCCGGCAAATACAATTTTGCACGGATCATACCATTTGTGATTTCGGTCTGCGGAAAACCTTCAGAAGACAAATTATCCGCAGTAAACGAACAACATATCCACACAATGGCAAGGCACTCGAGAATATATTTCATGACGAAACGGGTTTATACCTTGTAATACTGTTCCCAGCCTTTACGTGGTGGCGGTCCAGCAAGCAGGTCATTTGCCAGCTTATTGTTGGTAATCACTTTTTTCTTACGGTCGAACTCAATCTTTACATTGAGTTTCTGCACCAGGCAGCCCAGAGAAAATACCTGGCTCAACGGTCCGGATATTTCGAACGGCGAGCGTGTTTTTTCCTGTCCTTTACAAGCCAAGAGGAAATTTTTATAATGATTGGACGGACTCTGAGGTACTTCGGGAAGTTTCGGGGCCATTTCCTTAGCCTTTTCCTCGGGGATGATGGATAAGGTGCTTCCATGCGATCCTCCTTTAAAGGTAAGCGTTTTGCTGTAGATGATCTTACCCGGATTCAGTTTGGCTTCGATAGCGCCTGTGCTTGGAGGAGGAATATTGGGATCGAGGCCCGATACGCCGTAGCCTGCAGGAATGGGCGGAAGATTGTTCTGTCCGTCGTACCAGGTGATGTCGCAAGCCGGCATTTTACCCCGTTTGGGAAATTTGAACAACAGGGTGGATGCCATTGGAAAAAAGAAGTTGTTGTGGCCTTCCATTTTAACAGGGGTCACTTCGTAAGGCAATCCCAAATCGAGAAACTGATGGGCGGTATCGATCAGGTGTGCTCCCCAGTCGCCCAGCGCACCCAGTCCAAAGTCGAACCAGCACCGCCATTGTCCGTTCACGTAATCGTGGTTATAATCATGATATTGTGCCATAGTCAGCCACCTGTCCCAATCGAGGGTTGAGGGAATAAGCTCTGCAGGCGGAAAACTCTTGATGTTCGGATCCCATGTGTGCCACCGGCGTGCCGAATTCATATGTGCAGTGATGGCAGTTACATCCTTGATGATACCGGCATCCACCCACGCTTTGAATTGAAAATAATTGGCTTCCGAATGGCCCTGGTTACCCATCTGGGTAGCAACTTTGTACTTTTGCGCTGCTTTAATCAAAAGTTCGTTTTCGTTGAAGGTCCGTGCCAGGGGTTTTTCAGAATAAATATGTTTACCAAGACGCATGGCTGTCATCGCAATAGGAAAATGTGAATGATCGGGTACACCGGCAGTTACTGCATCGATTTCGTTTCCCATCTTGTCGAACATTTCACGAAAATCCTGGAAACGTTTGGCATTAGGAAATTGTTCCATGATTTTGACGGTATGCGGGGCTCCCATATCCACATCGCACAAAGCAACAATATTACATAACCCGGTATTATACAAGTCGCGGATTATTTCGCCACCACGATTACCAATACCGCAACAGGCCAGGTTAACGCGCTCGTTAGCACTGGCAAGTTTTACAGAAACTGATTTGGTTGAAGTCGATTGAGCAGATAAAATTGTGGGCAGTGCGCTTGCCGCCGCCGAAAACATAGCGGCCTTTTTCAGGAATGACCGACGCGATACTTCATTGGTATTCATTGTTCAAAATTTAAGAATTGTTAAGACATTATTTAAACGCTTCTACATAATCTGACAAATATAATAAATTGTTTTCAATGATTCTCGGATTTTACATTCAAAGATAATTACCTAATTCAATTTTAATGATATTTAACACATAAAAATATAATGTTATACCTTTCACGGTCAAGTTTTGTGCAAAACAGGATTGCTTCATCGCTCGCGCCTCGCGATTACCAATGACAGATTTGCGTAAATCGCTGATTTTAAGATAATCTGTCATAACCGCATTGTGCCACATTTTTTTGGGGTAGGCTCTCGCAATGACGCGCTGTTGCCGGCCGTCATTGCGAGGCGTTAGCCGAAGCAATCTCAAATTGAAATGCATAAAACTATACCGTGAGCAGTATAGTGAAATATGAGTTAGTGAAATACGATGTTATACCCCAATCATCGAAAAAGAAACTTTTGACATTGTAAAAACCCATTAACTATTGCATACATTTCGAAAAAGACCGATCTTTATATCGATAAATTCATCTCGTTTTTATGATCACAAAACTAATCGGAGAGAGAGTAAGAAGATGGATACAAGTGATTTTTAAGACATCAAAGCCCGACATACCCACATATTTCATCTCGGGGATGTGCTATAATTGTAAAGTGTTTGATCAAATAGAATTACCCGAAGGTTATTGCAAGAAGTATATCGAATGGATCATTCCTGAACCGGGAATCTCACTCGATCAATATGTTCACAAAATGGCCGAATCTATTGATACAAAGCGTCCTTTTATCCTCGTCGGATACTCTTTCGGAGCAGTAATCATGCAGGAAATGAACCGATTTCTACATCCAATAAAAAGTATCATCATATCATCGTTCAAAGACGAAAAAGAAATACCACTTTTATTTAAAGCTGTGAAAAAAGCCCGTTTGGCTGAATTGATTCCGTCAAATACTTATTCGCACACCGAGTTTATTACAAACGCCTTCAACAGGTTTGTCTATAAAATGCCGAACGAGCAGTTGTCAGAATATATGACCGTTACGGACCCATTGTATATGAAATGGGCTGTAGAAACCATTACCCAATGGATACCAGAAAGCAAATGCCCCAACCTGTTGCACATTCACGGAACCGAAGATCAGATATTTCCGTATGGACAATTAGAGAATGTGTATCCTGTCGAGGGTGGAGACCATTTGATGGTGTTAAAAAAAGCCGATACAATTAGTTCCATCTTCAAAAAAATATTGCCACCAGCCAAGCAAATCAATTGAGGTTGAAGGTTGAAAAGTTGAAAGTTGAAATACTTGATTAATCGATGAAAATATGTAACCAATCAATCAAAAATGCGTATAATTACATGTTTATATGAAGAAATTTGACAATAATTTTAAATTATAATTTTATATATCAATATATTATATGAAAATAGCTATAGTTGGGACAGGTTATGTGGGATTGGTTACGGGTACCTGTTTCGCTGAAGTTGGTTTGGATGTGACTTGTATAGATGTCGATAAACGAAAAATAGACAATCTGAACAAAGGCATCATCCCGATTTATGAGCCGGGATTGGAAGAAATGGTACACAAAAATGTACAGGTTGGACGATTACATTTCGGAACGGACCTGGCAGCCTGCTTAGATGAAGTGGAAGTGGTTTTTAGCGCTGTAGGGACGCCACCCGACGAAGACGGCAGCGCCGACCTGAAATATGTGTTGGAAGTGGCACGTACCATCGGAGCCAATATGCACAAATATATATTGGTAGTCACTAAAAGTACTGTTCCTGTGGGCACTGCAAAGAAAGTCCGCCAAGCTATACAGCAGGAATTAGATAAACGGGGCGTATCGTTGGACTTCGACGTTGCTTCGAATCCGGAATTCCTGAAAGAGGGAGCAGCTGTTCGTGATTTCATGTACCCCGAACGGGTCGTCCTTGGAGTAGAATCAGAAAAGGCTGAAACCATTCTGAAACGCCTGTACCACCCGTTTTTGCTGAACAACTTCCCGGTGATATTTATGGATGTACCGTCTGCCGAGATGACTAAATATGCTGCTAATGCCATGTTGGCAACACGTATCAGCTTTATGAATGATATTGCCAATTTGTGCGAAATCATGGGCGCCGACGTCAATATGGTACGCAAAGGTATGGGATCCGACAGTCGTATTGGTTCTAAATTTCTTTATGCCGGTTGTGGATATGGCGGTTCTTGCTTTCCGAAAGATGTAAAAGCATTGATCAAAACGGCCAAGGAGAACGGTTACAAGATGCGGGTGATCGAAGCCGTGGAAGAAGTAAACGAAGATCAGAAAAATATCTTATTCAGAAAATTATCAGAACATTATCAAGGCGATTTGACAGGAAAAACCATCGCCCTCTGGGGTCTTTCATTCAAACCTGAAACAGACGACATGCGCGAGGCGCCCTCGTTGGTATTAATCGACAGTTTAGTCAATGCAGGAGCCGTAGTCAGGGCTTATGACCCTGTAGCTGTGGAAGAGGCCAAGCGACGGACATCACATCCTGTAACTTATTGTAAGGACAAGTATGAAGCAACCATCGACGCCGACGCGCTGCTTCTGGTCACGGAATGGACCGAATTCCGTATGCCCACCTGGTCGGTTGTAAAGAAAACTATGAGGCAATCGCTTGTAATTGACGGACGTAACATATATGATAAAAACGAATTAACAGAAAATGGGCTGGTATACAGCTGTATCGGTAGGTCGTAATTAGACGTTTATTTAATATGTGCCAAGCCTTTCCGTAATAAACTCCGGAAAGGCTTTTTTGTTATAAAACAGGAACAACATTTGCCTCGTAAGGTCAAACACGTTTACGGGAAAAATTTCGATCATCATACCGATCGTCAAGAAAAACTTACCACCGGTCATGTTTATTTGACAACCGATATTCCCCAGGATAATTTTGCATGAAATAAAAATAAAATACACATGCACATTTTTAAAATTATCCCGATCATCGTGATATTATGTTGGCAACCAGCAGAAATCAAAGCTCAAATTGCAATATCGAACATAACGGGTACCGTCATCGATGAAGACAAACAACCGATTGCCGGTGCAAATGTTTTATTGCTGAACCAGATTGATTCCATTTACATCACCGGTACCACCACTGATATGGAAGGAAGGTTCCTGATTCCGAAAATCACACATGGTCGTTATCTGTTGAAAATTTCTTTTCTGGGTTACAAAACCCTGTTTCTATCTACAGAAGTACAAGAAAAAAACATTGAATTACCGCTCACTATGTTGAAAGAAGACACTTACGAAATCGCTTCGATCACCGTG
>JAVBNI010000292.1:0-16303 GCA_031551645.1 Bacteroidales bacterium
TTTGTTTGAAAATGGGCTTGTCCGATTTTTTACCTAACTTTGTACTCATGAGAAAAGTTCTTGATGGAAACCTTGGGATTTTAGTCGACCGTAAAGGTAATCATCTTTGAACTTTTCTTTTTGTTCGGACACTTATGGTTATATTTAATTTGTAATATACTATGTTTGCTTTGTGATATGCTAAGCTCACTTTGCAATATACTAAGTCTGCTTTACAAATTAATATTCACATGTCAGCAGGATTTGCAGGTACGGAGATGGAATATAAATCTGTACCACATCGTAGCCGAACCACACTATTAGGAAATGGACCAGGTAAATGCCGGAGGTTAACCCGGTAAGGCCACGGATTGTAAGTAATGATCAATGATAAATGGTTAATGATAAATGACGCAAAGCGCAATAAGTCAAGCTTAGCAAATATCAAAAACGTCAATTATATCTTGTGTGGCACTTAATTGAATACTACGTCAAACGTTTATTTCATATGCTTTACCAGCATAATCACCGGATTGGATTCTTCTTCCAATGTCGCAGCAATTTCTTTCAATTTGCCTTTTAGTTCCCCTTTTTCATAAGATTCAATAAGGTCTTCGGCATTTATACTTTGACAAAATGCTATTTCTTCATTTAAAGGATCACGAAACATATTGACAGGTCTTTCGTTGGTATAATCGCCATTATACACTGTACAATCGAATATGGTCTTTTCCTGTGTGTCGTACATCAACTCTGTACTTGGAAATCCTCTACTCGTTGCAAAGTCAAATTCCTTTTTGACGGTTTGCATGAAGCAATAATGGTCGGTAAGAACCCCCGGATAAAGAAAAACTTCAGGTTCCATAGAATGTACGGACGGAGTTCTCATAATAAAAGGGCGCATATTGTCGTCTGGTAGATACCTATACACAGTATCAGATGAGGGTTCTGCTATTATCCAATTGTTTTGAAAAGGTGTGATCTTGCAATTACGAGGTCCGTTAGAATGAATCATTCCCTGGTCCTGTAACATCATTATCGTTGATATTTTCTTTTTAAATGGAATTTCCACTTCCTTAATACTCCCATCTTGTTTGGATATAATAAAAATTGAATTTCTATTACTTTCAGAGTCATAAGTTGGAAAATAGTCTTCTTGGCATATTAAATGTTCTTTGTCGTAATTATATATTTTGTTATACAAGGCTCCTTCTTTATGCCGGAAACTTCTTTTAAAATTACCAAACAAATCATACACCAAAATTCTTCTTGTAGAATGGCTGTTGACAAACATTTCATTGTTGTCTTCATCCAGAGTAATTCCTAAAATATAAGCATATTCTTCGCCGCCTTTCCCCAAATGGTTAAATTTTCTTAAACCTTTACCGGTACGGTCAAAGATAAAGATATCCCCATCGTTAACCCAGTTTTTTACCACTACTATATCCTTACCAATTGCCTGTAGAACACCCTGGCAAAGAAATTCGTTAACGGTTTCCAACGGAATATATTCCACATCCATAAAGTCCTGGAGAATCAGTTCCTTTTTGGGATAACTTGCCGTAACGTCAACCGTGATGAAACCATCACTATTATTACCTGATTGTCTGTTGCCTCTGCATCCTGCCAATACCAACAGGAGAATGGCCAACATAATATTTACTTTTTCCATAATGAATTGTTTTATAGTGTTTCTGATTTTTTTAGCCTACATCATATCAAACATAAGATTTGTTCGATATTGTCGCTCATGTATCTATACAGATCCTGTTCACCGACAAAGGTAAAATATTCCGGCAAAAAATTGCAAGAATATTGGGTTCATTTTCAAAGGAAAGACAAAAAAATCATCAACTTATGTTTCGAAGTAGTTGAAGGTTGAAAATGAGTCTGCTCATTTCGTCAAACGAATGCAAAACTCCATAAGTCAACGTTACAAATCAGTGCAGATTTAGTTCACTTTGGGCAAATATTCAACTTATACCTTTCACGGTCAAGTTTTGTGCAAAACAGGATTGCTTCATCGCTCGTGCCTCGCGATTCGCAATGACGCACTGTTGCCGGCCGTCATTACGAGGCGTAAGCCGAAGCAACTTAGCGTAAGCGATCTCACCGCAGGTAATCTCAAATTGAAATGCATAAAACTATACCGTAAGCAGTATAGCGAAGCGGTCTCATGACCGAAGGGAATAACATTCAATCATCGATACTCAATATTCCTTAGTTCTCGTTACCGATATCATTTCGGCGCCAAGCGATATAAAAATATCCCCACAAAACCAAAAATGATGTTGGGTATCCAAGCGGCAACCACCGGGCTTAAGTTTCCTTTAATGGCAAATTCTGACGAAAACTGCATGAACAGGATATAGAGAAAACAGATAACAATACCTATGGCGACATGTATTCCGATGCCGCCCCGCACTTTACGCGTCGACAGGCTAACACCTATCAACGTGAGAATAAACGTGGAAAACGGACCGGAAACCCGTTCATTAAGATCGACAATGGGCTGATTGATATTGTCGGCGCCTTGCATTCGCAACTCATTGATGTATGCCTTCAATTGCCTCATGTTCATTTGTTCCGTAAAGTTGTCACGCCTCTTAAACTCAGCAGGGGTTAAGTTAAGTGTAGTGTCAAGACTGGTCCCGACTGTGAGAGTTTCATTTCCCAACGAATCGATATCCCGGATATGATAAGTCCGGATATTCCACTTTTCTTTCGTTCTATCCCATACTGCCCTTTCCGACATTAATTTTGAAACCATCCGGTCGTTTTTATATCTTTCCAACGAAAACCTGTAAGCCTGTTCCGCCGAATTACTGTATGATTCCCAATAAGCGAACAACCCGGGCTCAATCTGCTTGTGTTCGTTTTGGTGCACATATGTTACGGGCGACTTGGTATATGTTTCTTCAAATGCTTGTCGTTTCACATTCGCCGGCGGAATAATCACATTATTCAGTAAAAATGTGAATGCCACCAAGATACACGAACTGATAAAATATGGGTAAAGGAACCTCCGGAAACTGATTCCGCTGCTCAATATGGCAATAATTTCGCTGTTATAGGCCATCTTTGAGGTGAAGAATACCACCGCAACGAAGATGAACAACGAACTGAACATGGTGATAAAATAGGGTACAAAATTGACATAATAGTCAAATACAATGGCTTTTAATGGCGCTTTTTTCTCTATAAAATCATCTATTTTTTCGGATATATCAAATACGATAATAATCACGATCATCAACAATATCGTAAAGAAAAACGTTCCCAGGAATTTCTTGATGATATACCAGTCTATTCTGCCTAAGCTTAATTTACGAAGCCATTTCATACCTTTTTAGATAATTTTTCAACCATTTCTTTTTTCCATCCGGCAAACGTACCTTCCTTGATTTTACTCCGGGCTTCCCTTACCAACCAGAGATAGAAAGCGACATTGTGAAGGCTGGAAATCTGCGCACCCAGAATTTCTTTCGAGATGATCAGGTGGCGCAGGTAAGCTTTCGAAAACATCTCATCGACAAAGGATGCTCCTCCTTCTTCGATAGGCGAATAATCGGCCTTCCATTTTTCATTTTTGATATTGATTTGCCCATTGCGTGTGAAGATTGAACCATTACGACCGTTACGTGTAGGCATCACACAATCGAACATGTCCACACCCAAGGCAATGGATTCCAGAATATTGACCGGCGTCCCAACTCCCATCAAATAACGGGGTTTATCCTCGGGAAGAATGCTATTCACCAGATGGATCATCTCGTACATTTGTGTTACCGGCTCACCAACAGCCAATCCGCCGATTGCATTACCGGGACAACCGGCTTCGGCCATCCTTTCGGCTGACTGACGGCGCAGTTCGGGGTATATGCTACCCTGTACAATGGGAAAGAAAACCTGTTCGTAATCATATACCGGATCGGTATTGCTGAAACGTTTCAGTCCACGATCCATCCAACGAAGCGTACGCTCCATCGATGTCTTGGCATACGGATAATCGGCAGGATAAGGCGTACATTCATCAAACGCCATCATAATATCTGCACCAATGATACGTTGTATGTCCACCACACGTTCGGGTGTGAAAAAATGCTTGGCGCCGTCGATATGTGAGCGAAATTCAGCTCCTTCTTCTTTGAGTTTACGAATATCTGACAATGAAAAGACCTGGAAACCGCCGCTATCCGTTAGTATTGGTAGTTTCCAGCCGATGAAACGATGTAAACCGCCGGCTCCCCGTAGAATATCCAAACCGGGGCGCAGGAACAAGTGATAGGTATTTCCCAGAATAATCTGTGCGTGAACATCGTCAGCAAGGTCGCGCTGATTGATACCTTTTACCGTACCTTGTGTTCCTACCGGCATAAAAATGGGTGTTTCTATTTCGCCATGTCCGGTTGAAAGAATTCCACACCGCGCCGCACTACCTTTGTCACAATCCGTTACCCGAAAATTCACTCGTCAAATTTTTGTTTGCAAATATAGGTTTTTTATTTGTTAACTTTGTGTCGTTCGGTTCCTACAATTCATCCCATGCTTTACAAGGATAAAATATTTTCAAAATCGTGGTTTAAAGACGCTCTTCTGATTATTTTCGGAACATTTACGATGGCCGTGGGGATGGTTTTTTTCATCGCTCCATACAAATTAGTGCCGGGTGGCGTATACGGTATATCTATTGTGATTCACCACTTGCTGGGTACGCCTATCGGGCTGGTTTCCCTGTGTATGGACATCCCTTTGTTATTGATAGGCATCAAAGTATTAGGCAAACAGTTTGGCATCAAAACATTTGTAGGTATTATCCTGACAGCAGTGTTTGTAGATACACTTGGCCGCATTTGGGGAAACAATCCACTGGTGGAAGGCGATGCATTGCTTTCGGCCATATTCGGCGGAGTATTGGTCGGGGTGGGTTTGGGATTGATTTTCCGTTCGAAAGCAACTTCGGGTGGTACGGATATCGTGGCAATGATATTGAGTAAATATACCCATCTACCTTTGGGTCAATCATTAATTTATGTCGATTCGGGAATTGTACTGATCGGATTGATTGCTTTCCAGGATTGGAAAATTCCCCTTTATTCCTGGCTGGTAATTTTCATTGTGGGCAAAGTGATCGATACGGTAATTGAAGGCCTTAGCGTCAACAAAGTGGTCATTATCATATCCGACCGGCATGAAGACATACGCGAGAAAATACTTTTTAATATGGAACGGGGCGGTACTTACCTTAATGCGGAAGGAATGTATGAAGGAAAGAACAAAAAAGTGATATATACCAATGTGAGCCGGCGGGAATTACCCGTATTGCTGGCCTACGTCAGGGATATCGACCCTAATGCATTTGTTTCGGTGCTGGATGCACATGATGTCCTGGGCGAAGGTTTTCGTCCGCTCAAGGAGGATTGAATCGCTTGAAAAACTATGAGATTTTCCATAATTTTGTAAGATGCTGCTTGAATTTTGTACTATATATTATTATCAATGTAATGAATTTATCATATTTTGCCACAAAGGCACTAAGACACTAAGTTTTTTCGTGCCTTTGTGGCTGTCTCATTGATATCATTATAAATTAAGTTTAAACAACTTTGCTTTGCCACATAAAAAAACGGCCTGTACTATCTTCGTACAAGCCGTTTCTTTGATGGCAATATGCTTCGTGAGCAATTAAGGGCTATTATCGGGTCATTAGTAACAACTTGCGAGCCTCTAGCAAAATTGCAAACCTGCTCGCATAGGTATGTCCATATTTGGTTTCAAGTATTTTACGGGTACACCAAATGGTAGACTCGTTACATATCCTGTCTTCCAGGTTAGGCTTTTCATTTCTTAAAGATACATTCACTCCTTCCCAATATTCCTTAAATTCAGGAAAATTCCCGAATAAATCATGTGTGGGATACAGCAAAAACTGATCGTAGGGACAAATGGCCCGGGAGGCTAACTGATAAAATAACAGAAAAATATCGTCGTCTTGTTGCCGGCAGAAATCGATTAAGTCACGATATTCCGCACTATTGCGTTTTAGTGCATCGTCCAGGTTTCCATAAAACAGATTCGGGTCAAGATGTACCCATGAATCGAGCCATGCCGTATATTTATGATCAAATTCACGACAAACATGATGATCAATTTGACCGGCAAGACCGTCTAATATATTCAGTTCAGTTCGTGTTAAAGCCGGCTGGACACCTTCACATACAGTTTCCTTTTCGAAAATACCCGAAATATATTTGTTTCCTGCTTCAAAATAATTATCAAGCCTGTCTTGTTGTTCTATTGGAAGAACATTAGTTCTGTTGTTGGAACACGCTGTTACCAGCATTCCTAAAACCACCGCAACGATAAATCCGATTTGTTTTGGTTGATTTAAAAACTTCATATTACAAAAACTTAATAGAAGATTACATGTTAAAGACGTGGAAAACGCAAAACGTTGCGTCGAAAAGTTAAAAAAAATTAAAAATATGAATTGTCAAAATATAACAACAGGTCAATCAGCAGAATAAAATTTATGTACCTTTGCCGCCCTATTCTGTTCCCAGATAAATAGCGTAACGGAACAAGCTCAGAAATTTTGTTCCATCGTTATTAATTTGGAGAGAAGGAAACTTTAGAAATAATGCTCATATAATGGATAAAATTGCAGTCTTCCCGGGTTCATTCGATCCTTTTACGCTGGGACATGAATCAATCGTGCTGCGCGCAATCAATTTGTTCGATAAAATTATCATCGGTATCGGTTCTAATACTAATAAGACTGCTTTTTTCTCTGCTCAACAGCGCCTTGAAATGATTCAGGAGTTGTTTGCCGGAAATGATAAAGTAGAAGCCCAGTATTATGAGGACCTGACTACAGAGTTTTGTAAACGAGTAGGAGCAAAATATATGCTTCGTGGTTTGCGGACTTCTTCCGATTTCGAATACGAAAAAGTGATTGCTCAGGTTAACCAAGCCATGTTACCCGAAGTGGAATCCATTTTTATGCTGACCCTTCCGGAACATACTGCTATCAATTCGTCGGTGGTACGTGAAATTTTGCGGTATGGCGGCGATATTTCGCGATTTGTTCCCAAAGGAATTAATGTACAAAAGTATATCCATTTAAAGTCAAGTCAATAAGTAATTGACAGTGGCAGTTGAAGCGTTAAAGTTGATCATTTGTACACTATAAGGATAGAGATAACAATAAAATGACACGTACCTTTTTCTGTTTTGTATTGATGGTTTTTTTGTTGCCAGTGGAGGCTCAACAGACTGTCATATCGGGAAATGCCCCTGATTATGCCGGTAGTGTATTGAAATTTTATTCTATCGATAACTATATCAGTAACAATGAAATCGAATTAGGAAAATGTACGGTAGCTGCCAATGGCGATTTTCAGATTTCTTTCGAAATTTCCAATAACCGTTTGGTATACCTGCACCTGGGGATTTTCAAACCTCGGTTTATTGTCCAGCGGGGTTTTTCATATGAAGTGAAATTACCTCCGCGTACCGATAAAACACCCGAAGAGGCTTCCAGTCCGTTTTTTGAGGAAACAACGGTCTATTTGTTTGTATTATCGGCCAAAGACGATAAGGGGAAAACGATACTTCCCGAATTTGAACTTAACATGCGGATGATCCGATTTGATGAGACTTATAATCCTATCTACGACCAGGTGGCGATGGATGCCATGCGGCGAAAACCTGTCAAAGCCGATTCCATTATCCAAATTTTAAAAGAAGGATTTCCGGTTATTGGTAATAAATATTTCGACGATTATGCTACCTATCGTGCAGGACTGTTGTATTATGCGGCTCAGCAAAGCGGCGTGAAAAACATTTCGAATGTCTATTTTGCAGGAAAACCTGTTCTATACGACAATGAAGCTTACATGGAACTCTTCAATATCACTTACGACAAGTATTTCATGTATTTTGGACGTACCCGGGAAGGAGAGGTTATATATCAAACAATCAACGTTAAAGAGAGTTTCAGTCAATTGAAACAATTATTGGGACAAGATGGCGTGTTGCCTGGCGACAGTCTTCGCGAACTGGTGATTCTGAAAAATATCTATGATGAATTTTATTCCGATCGTTTTTCGCGTCAGTCGCTATTGAGATTACTCGATTCGGCAATGGTTCAGACCCGAATCGAACGTCACAAGGAAATTGCCGGACAAATCCGTTCGGATATTACCAAATTGTTGCGCGGGTTCGCTCCTCCCGACTTCTCTCTCTATAATCAGGATAGCGCACTCGTTTCGTTGCAAGATTATAAAGGAAAGTATGTTTACCTGATGTTTTGTACCACCCAGAATTACGTTTGCCTGAGCCAGTACGAACAGTTGAAAGAATTGTACAAAGCACACCATAAATGGTTGCAAATTGTGGTAGTTTCGATTGACGACCAGTTTGGCAGCATGCGCGATTTCCGTAAAAAGAATGGCTACTTGTGGGATTTTCTGCATTATGCCAATCATCCCGATGTCCTGAAAGAATACGATGTCCGTATTTTTCCTACTTGTTACCTGATTGATCCTGATGGCAAACTGGTACTTTCGCCGGCGCCTGACGCCAGCAACAATATCGAGCAAATATTGTATCGCGAACTGAATAGCAAAGGAACTTGGAATGAATATATCAAAAAAGGCTGGATAGAAGACCGTAAACGTGTCGATAAACGGTTTGAACTCGACCTGAATATTCCGCCTAAATAATGGAGTTGTTGAATTCTTTTACGAACTACTACAAGGTCAGAATCTAAATTATCCATACCGGATGATGAATTAACAAGTATGATCTTGAATAAATGGTGTTTACTTAAGTATCTTGTATCAGGATAGCCTTGTAGTTATTGCCGGCTAACGGGTTGTAGGTGTGGCGGTCTGACAAGCAACTATACTTATCGGGTCTTAAAGCAGACAACATTGTGTGATTGATTTATACTTTAAACATTTTGCTTCTATCACATGTTGCTGTATAAAGTATTCATTGATTGTCATGTATATTTCATTTTATCAAAACTAAGGACATAGTAACATTCGTCAATGGAAAGACTACTTTCGTCAAAATCATTATATTATGAGGGAACATTTCTATTTATCCATTGTTCTCATCTCTCACCAAAATATAAAATTTAAATTCTATGAAAAAAGTTAATCTTATTAAAACGGTTTTATGTTTCTTATTGGGAACATGTATATTGACAAATTGTCAAAAAGAGAAAACCACCCCTGCTACGGATGAAATTGGGGCGGTAAAGTATGCCGAGTCTATACTTCCTGGTGCAGATACAAGGCTGTTGGGGACACGTCCCGACTGGATGGGGCTTGGCGGAACGTTGTCTTTCCTTAAGGAAGGAATAAATTTACCGTCAGCAATGCCGGATCTATTTGTAAGTGATGGAGATAATATTCCAAGTGGAATATTGGTTACCAAAAAAACATTTGTGTATGTAACTTATGTTGGTAATGTTGCAGCCTTCAATAATGTGCTGGGGTATTATTATTACAAAAAAACGGATGGTATCGATGGCGAAGGTATTCTGAACCGTATCTATCATTCGGGAATGGATGGAATCCATTTCAAGAATATTATTTATGATCATACCAAAGACTTGGAATTTGGGGTCACCCTCAAGTTATCCGATGACGACGGTAACATGTTTGAACCGGGAACTGTTATCGGATTCTGTGTAATGCCTAATGCCGGAGGCGGTGCTACCACAGATTCCGAATATAAAACCGTGCTGCCAAATGTAAAAATGAAAGACGGGAAACCCATTTTTATTGCTACCAACAAAGAGGTGAACGAAAATGAAGCAATATCGCATATTATAGGCCAAAGCGCTTGTGGCGACCTGATTATTGCTTTTGAAGACTTGAATTCCATATATAGTAAGAGTACTGATCTTGACTTCAATGATTTGGTTTTCCTGGTGGGTGACAATCTAACGAGCAGAACTACAGATAATATCGTAGCATATAGTACAAAAGATGACACCCAACTGTTTACATTCGGAGAAAATTGCCAACGGGATCATTGTGGTGATAAAACAACTGTTGAATTGATCATCAATCAGCAAACCATTGCCGGAAGCGTGACCGTATGGAATGATGCGGTTAATCTGTATGTCGAATATAAAACAGACAATGGCTGGTTTTTGGATAAAACATGTCTCTTTGTTGGAAAATGCGATATTAAAAAAACAGAATTCGATCAATCTCCATACCGGTCGACTTGTAATCCCTGCGTCGAAACCTATACTTATGTTATTCCGTTGGATCAATTATCGGATTGCTTTTGTGTAGTGGCTCATGCAGAGGTTGTTAAATTCAATGATGGCAAAAAAAGTCCATGCGAAATGGCTTGGGGTAACGGCGATAGAATCGAATGGGGTATGAAATTCGGATATTGTAAACAGTCATGTGGTGAAGAACCATATGAACCATGTTATGGAGATGATGAAACCGGTTGGTGTAAAGGACTAAGTTATGGTGGAAATAATTGGGCTATGTATACTCCATATGCTATAGGAGACATTGATATTATGGCCGGACAACATATTGTTGCAGGTAAGGCTTCATTCTCGGCAGTAGTCAACGGCAAGGTAACAATTACCATCAGTTTGAATGGCTGGGCATTGCAAGATGTTGAAGAATCCGTGAAAATACAAGGTTACAATTCTGCCCCTTCAGGTAACCCGGCTCCCGGACAGTTTAATACTTATAAAGGTAAAAACCTAACCATAACGGTTAATGCCTTTACATTCTACGGGATACATTTGGATCTAAGGGAAATAGTGGACTGCGACTAGCTTTTGAGATAAAGAAAAGAACCGGGTAATTTTATCCGGTTTTTTTTATTGCCTCATAATTAAAGCAATCCGAGTACAAAATATGAACACCATTGTAGGAAGGATCAGCAAAGCATTCTCATGTAAATCAATGAATCAGATCGATTACTTTGCCATTGCTCCAAAGTAACAGGTCGGAAATTATCTGCTTGGAACCGAAACAGATATCAAAAAATAATATTAAAAAATGTTAAAATCTGGTTTATTCCTAAACAGGGAAATTACCCGAGTAAAAATATTGTTACCTTCACCGAGTTTTTCAATGTTAAACTTAAAAAATTATCATCAATGAAAAAAATAATGATATTCTCGTTGCTTTTGACAGCGGTCTGTACAATGAATGTATTAGCACAAAAAAACAACACACTGACGTCAAAAGAAAAAAAGGATGGTTGGGTACTTCTGTTTGATGGCAAGAACATGGACGGGTGGCGTAAATGCAACTCAGCCGAAATGGCTAAAAACTGGGTTATCAACGACGAAGCAATGAAGGTTATCCGTGGTGAAAAAGCAGGAAGTGGCCAAGGCGGTGATATCCTCTACGGAACGAAAAAATTCAAAAACTTCGAATTATCAATTGATTGGAAAATTGAGAAAGAAGGCAATTCGGGAATATTTTATTACATTGTCGAATATCCTGACAAACCGATTTATTATGCAGCTCCCGAAATCCAGGTTCTCGACAACTGGTTTGCCGGAGACAATAAGTTAGCCAACCACCTTGCCGGTTCGCTTTATGACATGCTTCCCGCCCTGCCTCAGAATGCGAAACCTGCCAATGAGTGGAATACCATCGTGGTACGTGTCAAAGACGGCAAAGTTACCCATACCCAAAACGGGGTAAAAGTTTGTGAGTACGAACTCTGGACACCTGAGTGGAAAGAGCTTGTCGCCAAAAGTAAATTTAAAACTTGGCCGGGATTCGTTGATGGCCCTGCAAAAGAAGGCTTCATAGGTCTGCAGGATCACGGATACAACTGCTGGTACCGTAATATTAAAATCAGGGAACTCTAACAGATTTTTCTTGTTTTTGAATGAATATAGAAAGCGACTGTCCAAGGACAGTCGCTTTTCTTTTTGTGCTTACACGTACAATACACTGGCTGATGGCTGCAAGTAATTACCGGAAACGAGACTTACTAAATCTTTACCACAAAAAATCAACCGGTAACCGCTTGTTAATCTATCTTTTCGAATAAAAGTTATGGACATTCTCCAATTAACATTGAACAAACAACAGATCATTTCTGTTTATCTTGCTGGAATCAGAATCTAATTTAAGTGACGAGGCATTACAAGTGACTTTATCACACAAAAATTAATGATTTGAAAATTAAAGCAAGTATTCACAAATAAAAAATTGAAGTATGAAAAAAGTTGTTTTTCCACTGTTCCTTGGGGTACTAATATTGGCCTCTTGTGAAAAAGATCCGGATTTTTCGAAGCTGGATGAGGATTTTATTGTACTGACGAAGTACGATAATACCTATAATTTTAAGAATAACGCTAAGACGTATTACATTTCGGATACGATTACGTTAATCTCTTCAGACGCAACCAACCCCAAATGGAGTAATGATTTATCTGCGCAAATTATCGACGAGATAAAAGATAACTTCGCGAAAATGGGATATACCTATATGTCGTATGATCAAATCCAGGACCCTGTTACAGATAAATATGTTCCTCAATACTACGTATCGGTGACTGCCGTTAAGGATATGCAAACCGTCATTTATACTTACGATCCTTATTGGTATTGGGACTATTACCCGTATTATTGGTGGTGGGGCGGATATTATCCATATTATCCATACTATCCTTACATGTCAGGTTATACCTATGATATAGGAACCACTTTGATTGAAATGATTGACATGCAAACATCACCCAATGCTTCATCCTCAACCGGAGGACATCCTATTCGTTGGAATGCGGTACTGGGCGGTATGTTGAATACCGGCGATGATATGCTTTATGAGCAAGAAGCCATAGATCAGGCTTTTACCCAGTCGTCCAGTTATTTGAAGGTTAACTAATCAAGTCATTTAATCATTAAAAATTGTAAAAGATAGTAGTTATGAAAACTAAAATATTATATATTCTGAGCGTAGTGCTGTGCTGCAGTTTATCAACTAAAGCATTGGCACAAGAAACCGGTTCCAGCGACAGGCAGGGCAGAGGTGACTTTTCCGGCCATTGGCAGATCGGCATTCCAACAGGAATGGATTATGCAGACAATTCGTCCGGTTGGGGTGCTAACTTCGAGGGACATTATTTTGTTACCGATAAAGTAGCCATCGGGGCATTTGTTTCATGGCAAACTTTCATTAAATATGACGGACGCCAAACGTACAGTTTGTCCAGCACGTCAGGAGCAGTGACCATGGATCAATACCAAACCATTTTTGAACTGCCTTTCGGTTTGTCTACACGTTTCCATTTCCTTCCCGCCGGGATGTTCGATCCTTACGTTGGTGTGAAGTTAGGCGCCAATTATAGCGAACAACGCAGGTATTACAATATCTTCGAAGATTACGAAGAAAACTGGGGTTTTAATGTCATGCCCGAAG
Organism: Bacteroidales bacterium; assembly: GCA_031551645.1. Taxonomy (GTDB): domain Bacteria; phylum Bacteroidota; class Bacteroidia; order Bacteroidales; family UBA4181; genus JAIRLS01. The sequence goes on from JAVBNI010000292.1 coordinate 13,417, forward strand.
TAGGTGCAATAATTTCGCCGCTGCCCAGCCAGGCCGTGGGGTTGCATCTGGCAGTTTTCTATGCATATTCAACCAATAGTAGCGATTATTTCGACATCAGTGGTTTAAGCAATATTGGTTTCCGCGTCGGTATTAATTTCCGATTCTAATTTTTCAAATTGATTACTAAAAAAATACCTTCTGAAGTTTCAGGAGGTATTTTTTTTGGTTAAAAAATCATTATATTCTAACAATCTCTTACGAAAACATTACATCTATTTTCGATCAAAGCATCCGGCTCAATGCAATGATTTCTTCTTCTTCGAAGCATGAGAGTTTACTCTCTATCTCCTGGCGCGTGGTGGTCAATGCACCTTGCCGTTCCAGTTTGAGCGTTGATGCAGCAGCAGCAAAAAGTCCGCTATCTCGTGGCGTTTGTTTTTGGACACGTTCGGAAATGTAGACAGCCATGTATGTGTCGCCCAAACCCGTTGCATCAATCATGCTGTCGGGTGGAAATGCCGGAATACAGACCATTTCGCCCGTTGCCGAACAAGCTAATGATCCTTTATCACCACCGGTTACCACAATTTCCGAAAGGCCATCCGACAAGAGACTTGTAGCTACACGGGTCACAGCCCAGTCTTCCCGAGCTGTCATGATTCTTAATTCTGCTTCATCGGCAAACATCATGGTGATGTATGGGATGAATTGATACAAATCGTCCCATGGACGCAATATCACTTCATTCTGGTATAGGTGCCGTAAATATCCCTGAACCCCCAAACACAACGGACGGCCAAATTTCGAGAGGTATCGTATGGTTTCTAATGGAATATCGAAAGGACATAACGGCAACAACAAAATGGCATCATACGAAGCAATGTCAAGGGAAGATAAGTGTTCCGGAAGAATCGGATTATGAGGAATAATAGCTCTTTGGTTGCGCTTATTCGGATTATTTTCGGGATAGGAATTTTCAAATTCCATTGTTCGTTCCACATATACCGGATGTAGTACAACTTCCGGAAAAAATGATCCCAATAAATATCCATCCGCCTGCGAAACAGTGATCACTGCAGTAACATCTACTCCAAGTCCTGTCAAAACAGCTGCCTGGAAATATGGGGCACCACCAATGGAACGATGTACTTTGCTTCCACTTATGATGATATCTTTGGTTATCGGGCCTATCAATAAAAGCTTCGACATACTATTTGGTATTTTTTTGAATATGCAAAATTAATTTATTAGGAATGATATCAAAAAGATAATGCCACTATTTTTTAAATTCATTGAAAAATGTTCAAGTGTTAACCTATTTGTCATGTATTCCTACATCACTTAATATTTCATCAACAAAAGTAACATCTTTAAGTTTGCATTCCCATATTCTTACAACTTTCCATTTTTTCCCTATAAGATTCGCCGTTACTTCCATATCCCGCAACCTATTATGCGCTATCTTATTTCTCCAATATTCTTCATTATCCTTAGGCTTGGTATTGCGGCAGTCATGTCCATGCCAGAAACACCCGTCAAGAAATATCGTCACTCTTTCTTTGGGAAAGACAAAATCGGGTTTTCCATATAACTTGTAATTTCTACGCCAGCCCGTTATTCTATTATTTTTAAGATATTTAATAAGTATTAACTCTGTGGATTTATTATGCTTACTCTTTACTTTCCGCATAATATCGCTACGTTCCTCTTTGGAAAAAGTATCAGCCATAACTCGCTATGCTAATCCATTATCCGCTCTATATTTTTTTATCGCAGATGCCACGTAATGACCAAGATTTACAGGAACAGCATTGCCTATTAATTGTTCCATGTCTGTTTTTCCACCCAAAAATCGGAATGTTTGGGGAAATGTTTGGATATAGCTACGCTCAATCGTTGTCAATGCCCTAATTCCGTCTTTTGATCGGATTGGATCATTATGCCTCAATTCATAATTTGGTGGCATTGGTCTATTTACACCTCGAATGGTTGGACTGGGCTCATAGATGCTAAATATTCCTCTTCTCGCATAGCTTCGAGGATGCCTGTAATAGTATTCTATCCCTAAAGAATTTCCTAAATAATCAGCAATAGTCATAGATGCTTCGGAGAGACTAGCAGATAAATAATTATCTATAAAGCCGTCCTGTTCTCCTAGTCGGCCAATCATAATAAATCTCTTTCTCTTTTGAGGAACTCCACACTTACTTGCATCCAACACAATCTGACTAAGGCCATAATCTGCCGCTTTGAATATAGCTATTGCTTCCGATAATTTGTTTGTTTTCGTAATACGCTCTACATTCTCCATGACAAACATTTCTGGGTGGACATGAGATACAATTTCTGCATATGCAGTAGTCAGATCGCCTCGTCCATTATCTTCGTTCCTATTACCAGCTGAAGAGAAATCCTGACAAGGCGGACCGCCAATAATCATGTTTGGTCTATCTGCTATTATCGTTTCGATACTATGTTCTACATCTTTCAAATCTAGAAACTCCGCCCTATGATTGAAGTTAAGCCTATAAATTTCCAATGCAAGACACCAATTGTCGTATGCGCTAACAACATTAAATCCCGCATTTTGGAAACCTAGACTTAGACCGCCACAACCACAAAACAGATCAACAACTCTCATAATTATTCAAATAAATCAGGGGAATTTACAAGTATTGCATCAAACCGACGTTCCGGACTCAACAAATTCTGACCTCCGCCTAAAATAATGTTTTTTATTTCATCTTTCTTTATTCTTGGAGATACGGGTGCATGACAAATTGCAATATTTTTCTCAATTTGTATCTTTGTGCTGATAATAAACCTAATACCTTTCATCATGGATAAAGCATCACTCAAGTCATTAATGTTATCAGCCATATCAGAAGAATTGGATTTGTGGTTG
>JAVBNI010000257.1:0-6219 GCA_031551645.1 Bacteroidales bacterium
TTTGTTTGAAAATGGGCTTGTCCGATTTTTTACCTAACTTTGTACTCATGAGAAAAGTTCTTGATGGAAACCTTGGGATTTTAGTCGACCGTAAAGGTAATCATCTTTGAACTTTTCTTTTTGTTCGGACACTTATGGTTAATTCTTTAAAATTTGAAAAGATAGCCGCCCGACAGAACCTCATACATCTGTTTCCCGTCCGTCTCTCCAAGATACCTGATATTGTCGTTGTTTCCGGCTACTTTAGCGCCCGACTCCATCACTTTATCGCGTGAACTTACAGGAAAATGCAGCTCTGCCGAACAATTGGCCGGAATACTAATCTTCCATTCAATACCCTTTTTAACCCTCTTCCAATTACTCTCTATTTTACCGGATATGGAGTGGTGGGATGTCTCAATAAAGTCCAAACCTTCAGGAAAATCCGGCTTCATGATGATCCTGCGGAAGCCGGCCCGTTGCGGGTCTGCTTTTATGCCGCCCAGATTCTCATAAAACCATACCAACAGGTCGCCCAGCATCATTACATGATTCTGGGAATTCATGTCGGGTGCAGCCGTGTCAAAATTCCACAGTTCCCATATGGTAGTGGCGCCATGTGCTATCATATACCCCCAGCTTGGATAAGTTTTCTTTGTCGCCATGGTAAGGGCAAGATCCGGCCTGCCGACCTCTTCCGAAACAGTCTTCATTAGCCACTGGCAACCGATCACACCCGTACTGAGATATCCTTTGTTCTTTACCTCGATAAGGTTCCCGATATATGCTTTGACCTTGGGTAGTTCTCCCTCCGGAACCATACCGAATGCAACGGGTAACAGATTGGAGGTCAGTTCACCTTTGCCATAGTAATTTTCTGCGGGACGGTAAAACGCATGATGAAATCCATTTCTTATATTTTTTGCCAGTTCGGCGTAGTAAGGTTTATCCTGCGGCCTGCCTGTCATATCCGCAAATTTTTGCATCAATTCGCAAAAATGATAGTAATAAGCAGTAGATATCAGGGGATCAGGATACTTGACATTGCCGCTTATTCCCTTGCCTGCTTCGGCTGTCACGGGAGGTGCGCACCAGTCCCCATAGCTGTCCTTGGTGACGATATACCCTTCGGTCATATAACGTCCCTTCATATAAGCCAGCCATTTTTCCATTATATGATAGTTTTCGGATATCGGCGAAAGATCACCGGTATGGGTGTAGAGCATATCGGCAATAATAAACATGATGCCCGGCCATGTCATGTTATCGCTGAAATAGCGCCAGAAATCAGGCGCCAGATCGGGTAACGAACCGTCTTCCTTTTGCGCCCTTGCGAGATCATTTAACAATTTTCGGTAAAGCTTGGCATTATCGAATACAAAGTTCTCGCCAATCGCCCCAACGCCCCTATCGCCTAACCAGGGTTGTTTTTCATTTCGTTGCGGACAATCGACCGGCATGCCTTTATAGTTACCTGCAATCCCCCACCACGCATTGTGGTATATCTGGTTGAGCAACGCATCCGATGACTTGAAACTACCCACAGTCCTCAGTCCGTCATATACCATGCAGGCAGTAAAATCTTTCGGATCAGGTTTTCCCGGATAGCCGGAAACCTCAACAAAACGAAAGCCGTAATAGGTAAAAGTAGGCTCGTAGGTTTCCATCGCCCCGCCTTTCAGCGTGTACAGACCTTCCGCCTTGGCGCTTCTGAGATTTGCCGTAAATAATTCTCCGTTTGCATCCAGCGACTCGGCATATCTTAACTTCACCGTTTGACCCTTTTCACCTTTAACGTTGAAACGTACCCAACCCGTAAGATTTTGCCCGAAATCAATGATAAATGTTCCGTTGGGCTTGGTGATAACAGAAGCCGGGCTTAACTTATCCATGATTCTCATAGGGTCTGTCATCTGTGCTTCATAATCGCCTCCGGGCGGCTGAACAAACTCGGCCTGTAACCATCTGCTGTCATCGAATCCGGCAACAGTCCAGCCGGGAAACTCCCTGTTAGCATCATATTCTTCGCCGTCGTACAGGTTATTCGCCCTTATAGGTCCATCCGCTGTTCCCCGCCATGTATTATTGGTCGACACTACTTCGGTTGAGCCGTCGGCGTATGTGATTACAAGGTTGAACAGCACTTTGGGATAACCGAAGTTCTTGATCTTGTACGGTTGCTGAAATTGTTGCATTGTGAAATACATCCCATTGCCAAGCGTTATCCCTATTGCATTTTTACCCTGACGAATCTGGTTCGTCACATCGAATGCATTGTATTTGACATTTTTGGTAAACTCGGTAGGAGCGGGAGCCAGGACCCGGCTGCCTATCTTTTCTCCATTGATATGCAACTCATAAAAGCCCAATCCGATCATATAAGCCATCGCCGACCGGATTTCTTTTCCGTTATCGAACTCCTTACGGTAGTAGCGTGCCGAAAGCCTCGATCCCGAAGGATCACCGTCAAAGGGGAATCGACGGTCAAAACCTATCCATTGTCCGATCCAGTCCTGAAACTGGAGTAGTCCGACCTGCCATAGTGCAGGTTCGCTCCACTCCGCGTCGCCTTTATTGGTGAACGATTTTACCTTCCAGTAATAATAACGGTTTTTCAGGAGAGTCTCTCCGGAGTATTTTATCCCGAAGGTCTGGGAGCCTGGCGTCACACCCGAATCCCAGATATCTCCTTCGTTTCGGTCAAGCTTGGTTTTGTCGGAAGAGACGATTATTCTGTAGCTGGTCTGGATAACCCCTTTGAGTGCGGATTCAAGTTCCCAACTCAGACGGGGTTCCAACTTATCGATACCTATCGGATCGGTTAACTCTTCACAACGCAGGTTAACTACGCTTACGTTTGCATGCACGGTGCATACGAAAAACAATGAAATAAAGAATAAGTTTTTTTTCATATGATAATAAGGTTACATATCCAATGGTTCGTTAAAAAATATAATAGGTTAGGAATGAAGACAAAATAATTTACTCATTTGACAGGATTAACATGATTTACAGGATTATTTACATCTTGTAAATCATGTTAATCCTGTCTGAAAAAGATAGGGATGTTATTTTGTCATTGTCACTTATTAACGATCAATAAAACAAGTTGATAAAATCTTAAATAAAACTCTGACAATCCATCGGCATGGGGAAACACATATTCTGCAAACACAGGATGCCAACCGGTGAACAACTGTTTACACGGCTAAAAATACAAAATTATAAAAGAATACACCGACATTAAGATAATACAAAAATAAATATGATTATTGAATATGCTGCCGAAAAATGTCTCCATACACAAACGAAGCTAATTGTCAATTGTCAATTACCTATAGTACAATATTTAAACCCTCATTATCAACAGACAATCAAATACAAATTGTTGAATAGTTAAATATTAAATCCAACAAAGTTCATTTGTATTGAAAAATTTGTTAATACGAATAGCAAAAATTAGAATATTTTCTACAAAACAACATTATATACAATCAACACTAAAAACAAAAATATATCAACACAAATAGTCTTATTAACAGTACTTTAAAAACTAATAATATGTAGTTTTAAGTTTTATAACCTTAATACTTATTATCACTGATTATTAATATAATATATTTAATAGTTGATTATTTTATATATTTTTCATTTTGTTGTAAAAAAAATGAAAAATTATGATCCATGAATAAAAACTTTATTTATTTTTGGGGCAATAATAATTTCGGAAAAACCCTTCAACTAATCTAATAAAGAGTACCATGAAAACAAAAAACATCCTGTTCCGGTGCGTATTGATCGCATTGGTGTGTTGTATCTGCCTGCCTGCAGGCGCCCAGAACACGGTTACCTATGGCTATGACGCCGCAGGCAACCGGATTTCACGTAATAAGACGATCACCATGGCCAGGTCGGGACAATCGGTGAAGCGTGACAGTACAACGGTGACAACCGAAGTAAAAGCAGCGGTTACCGAACCGGAAGTATTCGAGGAAAAACTATCCGAAATGAAAATCATCATTTATCCCAACCCTACGCAGGGGTTGTTGCGGGTGGATATCTCCGGCGCCGAAATTCCTGCCGGCGCGCGTATCTATCTGTATAATTCCAGCGGCGGACTGCTGCGGCAGTGGAACAACATTTCCGGATACAACACCATTGACATCTCCGCGCAACCCGCGGGGAGTTATCTCATGCGTATCGTACTGGATGGGAAGAATGCCAGCACGTGGAAAATCGTTAAGGAATAAATAGCATTTCCGCATCGCATGTGTGCGACCCTGTCAGGTTCTAACGAACCCTGACAGGTCGTGTGCGCCTGATCGTTGTATCCTGCCTGTGACCTGACAGGGTCCTATGGACCTGTCAGAGTCAGCAACCAACCAAATACTTAATAAATAACCATATACACATTAATAATATGAAAACAAAAACCTTTATTTTTTACTGCCTGGCAGTTTTATTGCCCGGCCTGTCCGGAACACTCCATGCCCAGTGGCAAACATCGGGAAGCAATATATATTATGACATTGGAAATGTATGGATAGGAATGGATCTTACCAGACCTTATGGAACACCTTCCCCAAAATTTGAAGTAAGAGGCAATAGCTATCTGTCCGAATTAAGCCTTGGCCGTTCAGGCGGTCAGTACTATGAATATGGCTATAACATAGGCTTTACCGGGACAAATGATACTTACACGTACAGAAGCACCAATTATGCTGCTTCGATCAGGATGGGATTTAATGGGGCTATTGAATTCAGGACAGCGCCTTCCGGCTCGGCTGGTGCTAACATGATATTGACAGAACGAATGAGGATTAACCTTAATGGTAACGTAGGGATTGGTACAACAAATCCCTTGGCAAGATTCCATATTCACAGTGGGGCATCTAGTGATGCTGCTATCCTGGCAACATCTTCCGAAAATAATAAATTAGTTGTAAGAAGTGAATTGACACAACCAGCATATTGTAAAACCTTTAGAATTATTCATGAATTTGACGGAAATAGAAATAATGGGTTTATTGACTTTCATAGAGGAGGCGCTCAAAGTCAAGGATATTTAATGTTCGGAACAGATGGTATCGAAAGAATGTGCATATATTATAATGGAGATGTTGGCATAGGAACGACTATGCCAGCTTACAAACTTGATGTTTGTGGAGTTATTAGAGCAAAAGAAATTAAAGTAGAACTAACTGGCTGTGATTTTGTCTTTGAAAGTGATTATAAATTAATGTCATTAAAAGAATTGGAAAACTTTATCAAAACAAAGAAACATTTACCCGAAATAGCACCAGCGAAGGAAATGGAAACTAATGGTTCCGAATTAGGCAAACTAAGCTCACAACTTTTACAGAAAATCGAGGAACTGACGCTGTATGTGATTGAATTAAAGAAAGAGAATGAAGCGCAAAGTAACCGAATAGATGCACAGCAATCGGAAATTAAATCATTAATAGAGAGTATAAACCAATAAAATATATCAGGATGAAAACATATCTAATAACAGTTGTTGGATGTTTTTGCTTTTTTGGGATGAACCTTCAAGCACAATATGTAATACCCAATACCAACATTTATTATAATAATGGAAAAGTAGGAATAAGAACGAATAATCCAACTGCAACTCTTGATATATTGGGTTACAATGGTACAGCCAATGATAGAAATTTCAGAGTAAAGTTCTTTTTAAACAGTGATCCTTATGTCGGCGAGGCCGAATTATCCGGCATTGTACATGTACCATCCTTAGCCGGAGGAAACGGTTGGACGGCGTTATATGCCAAACAGGGAAATGCCAGTAAAGCAGGCGTGTTCGAAGGTGATGTCCTTATATATGGGAGTTTGAAAAGCAAGGAAGTAAAAGTAACGCTCAATGAATTTCCCGATTTTGTATTCAAAGAAAATTACCAACTCCGTTCAATTGCGGAACTCGAACGGTACATTATCGAAAACAGCCATTTGCCTGACATTCCTTCCGAAAATGAAGTCAAGGAAAAAGGAATTGACTTGGGAGAATTCAATGCAAAGCTATTGCAGAAGATCGAGGAATTGACCCTGTATGTGATCGAGCAGGGAAAACAGAATGAAGCGCTGAAACAACAGATGCAAATTCAACAAAAAGAAATCGAGGAATTGAAAAAATCCCGGTAGGGACAGCATACCGGTAGAAAACCGTCATCACCGTATTCGAAAACGAAATGTCGCCGGGAAATATTATTTCAAAATAATCAT
>JAVBNI010000038.1:0-11830 GCA_031551645.1 Bacteroidales bacterium
TTTGTTTGAAAATGGGCTTGTCCGATTTTTTACCTAACTTTGTACTCATGAGAAAAGTTCTTGATGGAAACCTTGGGATTTTAGTCGACCGTAAAGGTAATCATCTTTGAACTTTTCTTTTTGTTCGGACACTTATGAATATATATCGAAGAATTTCACAAATTTGATTTTGCAAAATTTTTATTAATCAATCAGATTTCATACCTTTGCGCAAATTTTTTAACTGTATAAATCCTTATGTCCAAGAAGACGAACGATAAAGCCGAAGTAAGAGTAGAAGGCGTAGAGCATGCACTGACAAGAGCCGAACAATTTCTGGAAAGCTACCAAAAACAGATTTTATGGATAGTTGGAATATTGGTAGGTATTGTGGTTGTTTACATGGGTTTCCAGCACCTCTATGTTAATCAGAAATCGAAAGAAGCAGCGGCACAAATGTTCCCGGCCGAGCAGTATTTTGAAAAAGAGTCATGGGATATGGCTCTGAACGGTTATGGCAATAACCTCGGGTTTATCGATATCATGAGTGAATACAAGTTTACCCCGTCGGCTAACCTGGCAAAATATTATGCCGGAATGTGTTATCTGCATTTGGGTGACTATGATGAAGCGATCAAGTATCTGGAAAAATTCAAATCAAAAGATATTATCCTATCCAACCTTGCTCTTGGCGGAATAGGTGATGCTTATGCCGAACAGGGCGATAACAGTAAAGCTATCAGCTTTTATAAAAAAGCGGCAGAACACAAGCACAATGATTTCACTTCTCCCTTTTATTTGTTACGCGCAGGCATTTTATTAGAAACAGAAGGAAAATATAAAGAGGCCGGTGAATTGTACAACCGGATCAAAAAAGATTATGCTGCCAGTACCGAAGGCCGGATGATTGACAAATACATCGTCCGCGTGCAGGTTAAGGAGAATTAATCATGGCAACGCAAAATCTTTCCCAGTACAACCCCGACGAAATTCCTTCGGCCAAAGGCATGAAAATAGGTATCGTTGTGGCTGAATGGAACAACGAAATTACTTTTGCTTTAAAGGAAGGCGCGCTCCAATTACTCAACCAACAAGGGATAGAGGCCGACGACATCATTTTACGCCATGTTCCCGGAAGTTTTGAACTTACGGCAGGAGCACAAATGATGGCTGGGTACACTGCGGTGGATGCCATTATATGCCTCGGATGTGTTATCCAAGGCGAGACTCCGCATTTTGACTACATTTGCCAGGGAGTCGCATTCGGATTGACGCAGGTATCAATTGAGTTCCAAATACCGGTGATTTTCGGAGTGCTCACAACCAACAGCCGCGAACAGGCTCTCGACCGGGCAGGCGGACGATATGGAAATAAAGGTATCGAAGCGGCCGTCACCGCAATTAAGATGGCTGCACTCAAGCGCGATTTCCAGCACAATATGTAAATCTGTTAAGTCATAAATACAAAAAGCGACATTCGGTTTTCCGGTTGTCGCTTTTTTTGTTGTGCGGACGAAGGGACTCGAACCCCCACGCCTTTCGGCACCAGATCCTAAGTCTGGCACGGCTACCAATTACGCCACGTCCGCTTGTATAATTTTGATTATTGTTTATTTATTTTCTGCGCTTTGCGTCAATTCTCAATTTTCAATTCTCAATTGTTTAGTACGCCCATTTCAGGTATAATGCTCCCCAAGTGAAACCACCACCAAAAGCCACCAATATCAATTTATCGCCTTTTTTGAGCTTATCTTCCCATTCGTACAAGCACAACGGAATGGTTGCTGCTGTAGTGTTTCCGTACTTTTCAATATTGATCATTACCTTTTCAGGCGCTAATCCCATCCGGCGTCCTACGGCATCGATAATACGCAGGTTTGCCTGGTGGGGCACCAAATATGCCAGATCTTCGGGAGTGACATGATGACGCTCCATCAATTCTACGGCTGCATCAGCCATACGCGATACAGCAAACTTGAATACCGTTTTTCCATCCTGGTGGGTATAATGCCAACGGTTATCCACCGTCTCGTGTGTTGCAGGATATTGCGATCCGCCTGCTTTCAGGTACAAATGTGAACGGCCTACGCCATCCACATGAAATATTTTATCCACCACTCCTACATCCTCTGTCACCGGCTCTATCAACAAAGCAGTGGCTGCGTCGCCAAAAAGAGTACATGTATTGCGGTCGGTATAATCGGTGATAGCCGACATCTTATCACCAGCCAATAACAATACTTTTTTGTATTGCCCCGATTCGACGAATTTGCTCACGGTTTCGAGAGCAAACAGGAATCCGGAACAAGCGGCTAACAAATCGAACCCCCATGCATTGGCGATACCAACCTTGTCGCACACAACGCACGCGGTAGCAGGGAACAACATGTCAGGCGTGTTGGTTGCTGCTATTACAAGATCAATTTCGTCTGGAGAAGTATTTGTTTTTGCCAGAAGCTTTTTTGCCGCTTCGGCCATCATATCCGATGTAGCCAAACCTTCCCCTTTAAGGATTCTTCTTTCCCTGATCCCGACTCGTTGCATAATCCACTCGTCAGAAGTGTCAACCATCGTACTCAATTCCTGATTGGTCAATCGGTACTCGGGAAGAAATACATCAATTCCCTTAATGGCTGCTCTAATGTTGTTCATCGCTCGATGTAAAATACTTTTTTATTTTGGATGGTAAATCGGCCTCAACCACATCCTGGGCCAACAGGATCATATTCTCGATAGCTACACTATTGGAAGCGCCATGACCGATAATCACATTCGAATTGATACCCAGAACGGGAGTTCCTCCATAATTGTCTGGATTGAACGATTCAAAAAAGTTGTCGTCTATTCCCCGCTCTTTTACAATGTGACTGAATCCTTCAGATGCTTTCAAAAGCACGTTGCCAACAAAACCATCACATACAATCACATCGGCCTTATTGATAAATATCTCGTGACCTTCCACATTCCCGATAAAATTGTAATCTTTTGAGCCTGCCATCAAAGCATGGGCCGATTTGGTCAACAAATCGCCTTTCTCAGCTTCGGCGCCAATATTCAACAGTGCAACACGTGGCGTCGGAATATTGTATACAAATTCGGCATATAGCGAACCTAACAAACCATATTGGTACAATACGTCGGGTTTGCAATCAGGATTAAGTCCTACATCAATCAGGACATTGATTTTACCATCGGCACGGGGCGTAGCTACAGCAATACCCGGACGAAGTATTCCCGGAATGGACTTAACGGTATACATGGCTCCTACCATCATGGCTCCTGTACTCCCGGCACTGGCAAAAGCATCGATTCTACCGGTACTTAGCAACTCGTACCCTACATATATGCTGGAACGGGTTTTTTGGGCAAAAGCTTTAGCTGGATGATCTCCCATATGAATGGTATCGGGAGCATCGACAATATCAAAACATGAAGGATCTACATTTTCATGACGACATATATCCCTAATTGCTTTTTCATCGCCAAACAGAACCAACCGTGCATGTTCATGTAATTTATCACACGCCGAAATTGCACCGAGAACCGTTACTTCCGGAGCAAAATCACCTCCCATGACATCTAAACCTATTTTCATAATGTTAATGTTCTCATTTGCAACCTCATTAATTATGGTCACTGGAAAATGATTGTGTCAACCTGATATGCCATATAAATCTCATTCAGCTGACTAAAAAACGAATCGGTACCTCATGAGATTTTGATAGGAAAAACCCTTCATCGGGTTATGCAACGTCCTTTTCAACAGCTAACTTCCCTCTATAATAGCCACAAGAGGGGCACACTCTATGGTACAAAACAGTGCTCGAGCAATTGGCACATTTTACTACAGTCGGAACAACTGCTTTATCGTGTGTTCTCCTTTTATCCCTTCTTTGTTTCGAATGTCTACGTTTTGGATTTGGCATTTTTAATCTATATTAATTTTCAAAAATATTTTTCAAATTATTCCATCTGGGATCGATAGCCGAACTATCTTTATCCTATTCTACAAGGTATTGCGACAACCGCTTGATCATTTCTTCATTGCAGGTACTTCGTCCGTTCTTATCGTCCGGATGAACCCTCCGCACTGGGAGGCTCAAATGTGCATACTCATAAATATATTGAGTGACATCTAATTGATCTTCATCGTGCGACAAAAAAACGACATCCCGTTCCTCTACCTCTTCATTATTGCCTTCTTTATCAAAAGCCACATATAAATCAGTTTGGATATTGATCTCGATTTTCAAAGGGTCCAAACATCTGTCGCATTTCACTTCCGCCCAACCGTCCAGGACAAAATCAAGTTCTAAGAAATGAACGTGTTTTATCATGTTGACATGCACATGGATATTTGCATCATCGATTTCGGACGATTCATACGCCGCAAAAAAAGATTTGTCTACATTCCATTCAAATGAATGACGTCCTACGGCTAATCCTTTGAATGGTATAATATACAAATCCTGGTTGTCCACCTCGTACAAAATTCAGGGTGCAAAATTACAAATTAAATCCTAAACCAAAGCAGTATATCAAAAAAAATCATCATCATCATTTAATTTTTCACATTTAGCACTTTAAACATTCATTCAAAGGACTTGTGAAAAAGGAGAAATCAACATGATTTTGTGCTTCAATCTTTTTTCCTGCGTTTGATCTCGTCACGTATTTCGGAAGCACGCTCATAATTTTCATTGATAACAGCTTCGCTCAACAAATTTTCCAACTCTATGATATCCATCATCTGCAGTTCTTCGCTTTTCTGGCTTTTTTCCTGTTTTGATGGTTGTTGGGGTTGATTTGATTCATAAGAGAATATGATACCTGCCCGGTCGATAATTTCTTCCGTGGTATAAATAGGACATTGAAAGCGAAGCGCTAAAGCAATGGCGTCAGAAGTACGGGCATCAAGCTCCACTTTCTTGACTCCATTATTACAAACAAGCTTGGAATAAAAGATACCTTCTTCCAGTCGGAATATATATACCATCTCTACCATGATATCATATTCGGCAGCAAAATTGAAAAACAAATCATGCGTTAACGGACGGGGAGGTTTCAATCCTTCCAATTGTATGGCTATAGCTTGCGCTTCAAACCCACCTATGATAATAGGGATCCGCCTGCTGCCGTTCTCTTCGCCCAAAACCAACGCATATGCACCAGTTTGCGTTTGACTGTATGAAATACCCAATACATTGAGTAATACTTTATTCATTCGCGAATGATATTTTAATCAAAACACAAACCTACATGTTTTTTTGAAATTTCACAAAAATAACCGACGACAAGATCGAATACAGGAAAAGACAAAAAGTTGTATAAATATCTTATTTTGTTTGCTTTGTTTGAAAATTGTGATATTCCGAAAATTACCTCCGTTGAGCCGGCCTGAATGAGGTAGCCGGGCAGACTCGCTTACACTAAGTTACCTGCGGTGAGCTAAAGGTTAACATGATTTATGCGAATCAAGGATTGGATGGATCTTGTTGATCAGCTTGAAAAGCTGTATTTTCGTAACCTCGGGTAAGCTAAACGCAACCCGAGGAAAAAACACACATCTTGCCTGCCTGCAAGGCAGAACCATATCAAAACCAGAATCCTGCCTTACAGGCAGATGTTCTGTTATGTTACTTTTCCGAAGGTCAACGACCTCCGGTTATGAAAATATAGCTTTTCAAGCTATATCTTTGCTTTAACTCTTGATTCGCATGATTGGCTACGCCGAGCTAAAGGTTCTTAATTTATTATCATAGGTTCCATCTCTTTTTCCAATCGATGAAAAAAGAAGGAGCATATAATTCCAATTCGTTGTTTTTGTTCAGAAAAACCTGCATACTCGTGGCTCCCATGATGAGTGCAGCATCGCTTTCTCGGAAAATAGAATACTCGAATAATATTTTCGCGGCATCCGAATTGACAAACCGGGTTTCGACAATGGCAGTGTCACCATATCGCAATGGTAATTTGTAATCACAACTTAATTTTACTACAGGTATGGTGTATCCTTGAGCGCATACATCGTTATATCCGATTTTATAATGATTGCCAAATGATTCACGCCCGTCTTCAAGATATTTGATATACGAACCATGCCAAACAATTTGCATCGAATCAACTTCGCTAAACCTGATTTTAATATGGTGTCGATCAACCAGACTTGATTTATCGGGAATGTTCATGTTTTATATATTTTGGATTTTAACGTAAACCTATGATTTTTTCATCAGCCAACGAGTTGTATGTTCTTTATACTATAACATTATGGATCAATAGGAAAAAAATATTTTTGATGAAATGCTTGTTTTTTTAGACAAAAAATTTCTATGTTTGCCAAATCTTTATACGAAGCTACCTGTAGCTGTCTTAAAACAGAAAACCCCAACACACACTGAACACTAAATGAATCATGGAGTGATATTCAGTCATTCCAGATGGTGTATTTATCATTTTAAATTAATTTAAAACAATGACAAATTCAGAATTTAGTAATCAGTTGATTGAGTTGGAAGAAAAATTAAATCGTTTCGCTTTACGGTTAACTGCCGATAAAGATGACGCTAAAGACCTGTTGCAAGACACATTTTTAAAAGCGCTTTCGTACCGCGATCAGTTTGAGGATGCAACCAATTTGAAAGCCTGGACCTACACCATAATGAAAAATACATTTATCAATAATTATCGCAAGAGTTCACGACAAAATACTACGTTTGATAACACCAAGGACTTGTTTTTCCTCAGTCAAAACAAAGACACTTTTAATGAAGAACCTGATTCAACATTCAGGGAAAAAGAAATTAACAAAGCAATCGACCGTTTGAGCGACGAGTTTAAGGTGCCATTCAGGATGCACACGCAGGGGTACAAATATAAAGAAATTGCCGATATTCTTGGTCTCAAAATAGGGACTGTAAAGAGTCGGATTTTCTTTACCCGCAAAAAATTGACGGACGACTTACACGATTATTATTAGGCCTATCGCTGATTCATTTGATACTCAAAACCAACGGATTTTTCAGCTTGAGGGCATATCCGGCCACATAATCGAACCAGGCATTGTCGCTGTCAAATCCCCATTGGCTCCAACCACCGCCGAAATAATAGGTGAATTTTTCGCCTTTTTTGTAGGGTGCCAATGCTAATATGTGCTCCTGCTGTTTCAGGCTTTTGGTCATTTTCCCGTCAGGGATTACTGCGGCCACATAATTGCGGCCGGCTGGTATTCCGGCATCAGATGTGGCTATCTCACCAAAAGCAATATAGCCTGCGGAATCGTCAGTTTTGATATTACCCGGATCCTCATGTATTGAAATACCCGCAGCTACCTGGATGTCACTAAAATCTCCACCATACGAAACAATGGCTTTATTGAGTTGAGAACCGGCATCGAGCGAAATAACAATTTCTTCGGTATATATTTTTTTACCTACCGGCCAATTGTCATATGTAAGCATGAATGTGATACGCAGCGGGCCATTATCCAGTGTTTTTTGCGTGGCGAAATGATCGCCAACCCAGAGTGTATCGTCGACATATGGAGCGATTCCACCAGCGCCCAGAGTATGTCCCACTTTGTAGCAATCCATGCCATGTCCATGGTCGACATGATACGATTTACGATTCCGGTCGTTCTCATAAAACTCGTTGACAATCATTGCTTCGGTTCTTTTCATCCAGATATCCACGCCATTACTCGGATTTTCAGCAGCCAATGCCGGACCATACATACGGAAAGCAACCCGATCATTTTCCCAGGCATAATCATCCTTGCGGTCGGGAACAAACCGGCCATACGCTTTGACTGTTTGCTGTTTCGACAAACCTTCCTTGAGCAACAGTTTCATCGATTGTTTTGGATGTAGACTTACCTGGAAGATCAATATCTGCGGAGTTGGTTGGCCGTTATAAATAACCTGATGCATCAGTTCTTCACCGTTTTTGGCATTTACTACCATGATTTTGGCCGGATCGACAGATTTTAACTTGGCGGTAATATCCGCCCACGCCACTTCGACGGTTGTTTTATCATGATCTACATCCGAAGGATTACTGACTTCGATGGTTAGCTGGTTTATCTTACACGACGCAAGTACAATAATACTTGACAAGACAATGAATAAATTTCTCATTTTATTATGATTAAATTCTGAAATACAGATGATTAAGCAATGGTCAATGATAAATGGTTAATGATAAATGACGCAAAGCGCAATAAGCCAATCTTAAACAAATATCAAAAACGTCAATTATATCTTGTATGGTACTTAGTTTGGAGTTTGGCCAAGGTAAGCCAGAATACCGCCATCGACATACAAAACATGTCCATTGACAAAATCCGATGCTCTGGACGACAGAAAAATAGCCGCCCCGATAAGATCTTCGGGTGTTCCCCAGCGTTGAGCGGGTGTACGCCCGATGATAAAGTCGTTGAATGGATGTCCCGGCTCGCGTAACGGAGCGGTTTGCGAGGTTGCAATGTAACCCGGACCAATACCATTGGTTTGTATATTGTATCTACCCCATTCCGAAGCCAGGTTTCTGGTCAACATCTTCAAGCCTCCTTTTGCAGCTGCATATGCACTCACTGTTTCGCGTCCCAACTCGCTCATCATCGAACAAAGATTGATGATCTTACCGGCCTGGCGGTTTACCATATATTTACCCACTTGTTTGGCCATGATAAACGGACCGGTCAAGTCGATATCCAACACTTGCCTCCAATCCTTCACATCCATATCAAGAACGGGGATACGTTTGATGATGCCAGCATTGTTTACCAGGATGTCAATAGGGCCGATCTCCTTCTCAATTTTTTCCACATACGCCTTCACGGCAGGTTCATCAGTCACATCGAAAACAAAACCGTGCGCTTTGACTCCCTTGGCAGCATATTCTTTCAATGCATTGTCCAACTTTTCCTGCGAAAGATCATTGACAACGATTTCAGCGCCAGCCTCAGCCAAACCACATGCTATGGCCATTCCAATCCCATGAGTGGCTCCCGTTACCAAGGCCCGCTTGCCTGTTAAGTCAAAATATTTGTTTGCTGACATTTATGTGTTTTTAAAGATTATTGTATGTTTATTTAAAGATGGCTAATTGTTTTCTTCCACTGACAGGGTCTACAACCACTGTCAGGGAATGTAGCCCTGTCAGCGGTCTTGACCCTGACAGCGGCAAAATCGACACCTTTTCTAAACGACATTGTATTTACATTACAAAAACTACAAAGTAAATATTTTTATACTAATTGTACTTATTTTACTTTTACTTGCCATAAATTACTTGGCTTGTCTCCCATTTCTAACGCTAACATCCCGCCGTTTAAAAGATCGTCGTGTGAAAACCAGGGCGTTTGAAGCACCTTACCATTCAGCGTGGCAGACTGGATGTATTTGTTTTTCTTCGAACAGTGGTTGGCTATGATCGTAAATGTTTTTCCATTGGGCAATGATACACTTACTTTATTGAAGACCGGGCTGGTGATGGTGTACAAAGGAACTCCCGGTTGAATGGGGTAAAATCCCATGGCCGAGAATACCACAAAAGCCGACATTGCGCCGCCGTCTTCATCGCCGGGAACGCCAAGTACATCATCCTTGAACCATACATCGAGAATAAACCGTGTCCATTTTTGGGTTTTCCACGGAGAATCAGTGTAGTTGTACAAATACGGAATAAAGAAAGAAAGTTCGTTTCCTATGGAGAATTGTCCGATTAATCCGGTCATGTCCGGGAATTTGGACAAGAACATGAATCTACTGCTTCCTAGGCTTTCCCTAAAACATTGGTCCAATCGTTTTTCAAATTGTTCCTTTCCACCCATCAGTCCGATCAACCCATCCACATCGTGCTGTACCTGCCACATATAACTCCAAGCATTATTTTCGTTGTAATAGGCTCCGCCTGCAAATTTCGGATCGATCTCGATCCAGTCGCCATTCTCGTCTTTAGGAAGAAACAAGCCCGATTTTTCATGCCATAGGTTTTTGTAGTTTTCCGCTTTGGGAGCATACTGTTTTTGAACTTCTGTATTCCCCAGCTCCTTTGCCATTTCGCTCAAAGCCCAGGCATCGTAACTATGCGCCAGCGTAACGGCAACTGCCGAACGCTGCTGTCCTCTTTTACCCAAAGCAACCGAGTCTGTTTCGGTTTCTCCGGGATGAAGTGCCGGGTAATAACCTTTTTCATTGTAAAAGTCCTCCAAGGCACCTTTGGGGCCGTTCCTGGACGGAAGCATAGTGGCTTGACCGGCGCTTTTCAACATGCCTTCAAAAGCGTCTTCGACATCATAGTCCCGAATACCTTTCCTGTAAGCGTCTAAAAAAATGATGGCCGAATGGAATCCAAACATTCCCTCGCGATCGCCGAAATGTTTCGGATAATCGGGCATCCATCCGCTTTGCCGGTACATCCTGACATAAGAATCAAGCATGTCGGCTTCTCCCCGGGGGTCCAGAATCATCCTTAAAGGATGCATGGCCGCAAAATTGCCCCAGGTATAGTCGTCGGTATAAAATGGCCGGTTGTCCTGATGAATCCCGCCATCGTAAGCGCTGAAATATTTCCCATTTTCCGAAATATCAACCATCCGGACGTAGCTCCGGTATAGAGCCGTGTAGAAACTGCGTTTCTGGGCTTCAGTTCCGCCTTCCACTTTCACCTGGTCAACTATGTTTTCCCATTCCTGTTTTCCCTTGTTTTTTAATGTTCCGAAACTGATCCCGTCCAATTCGTTTTGAAAGTTTTCTTTCGCCTGATCACAACTGATAAACGAGACGGCATACCGGAATTCGATCTGTTCGGAGTCGTTTTCGGCATAACTGAACCAGACTTTTTCACCGTTCATGCGCGATGGCTTGGCTTGAGGTCCCAGAACCGTGTATTTACCCCAGTTCTTTTCGCCTGCGGATTTACCATTTTGGGACACCCCGGAAAAAACTCCATACATGTACGCTTTGCCTTTTTGATTGTGGTGGGCGTCAACGACAAATTCCGTTCCTGACACCTGATTATTCGCCCCCAGCTCATACAAGCCGTTTTCATAATAATGGGTCAACAACAAATTCTTTTTGACTCCTTTGGGAAAAGTGAACCGGTAAATACCGGTCTTTTTCCCGGCAGTATATTCCACGGTGATGTCATCTTCCAGCAGATAAGTCGAGTAATACCAAGGCTGGTTTATTTCGAGGTCGTGTTCATAAGTCATTCGCCGATTCCAACAAGTATCAGTCAGTTCGCCAACCGCAGGTTTTACCGAAAAAACAACTTGTGGTGTGATGACATTTAGTGCCAGCAGCGGAAAAGCTGTAATCTGATCATCAAGATAATCCTGACGTGTCGGGAAAACCCGGATCATCTGGTTGGGGAGATGAACCACCGGACGATTCGTATTCAATAATGGGGCAATGTTCCCGATTGTTGGATCAATGTACTGTACATTTGATGTTTCCCGGAAAAAACATGATCCCGTTAACATAACCAACAACACCAAAATCAATATCTGATTTTTGGGATTTACATGTAAAAAAGTTATTCCGTTCATCGTATTCGTTTTTTAAATCACTCAAAGTAAAATTGTTACGAAACTAAAATTCACGTATCAAAACTCGCCCGGATCAATCTTCCTTATGAAAATAGTGGGTTAAGTTAAGCAAAAAATTGTTACCTGTTTCCTTTGATTCGTAAAATGTATGGATTGATCCCATAAGTGTCCGAACAAAAAGAAAAGTTCAAAGATGATTACCTTTACGGTCGACTAAAATCCCAAGGTTTCCATCAAGAACTTTTCTCATGAGTACAAAGTTAGGTAAAAAATCGGACAAGCCCATTTTCAAACAAATCA
>JAVBNI010000193.1:0-5044 GCA_031551645.1 Bacteroidales bacterium
ATGAATACCATTACAGATACAATAGACGCAACCACATGGATACTGTTTTTGACAACCTAATTTGCAGAATGATTAAATTCGAGCCAATCCGCAGAAAATTAAAAAAATAATTAGTGAGCTTTAAACGCCTATACCGATTAATGTTTTCTTCTGTCAAAAATATATTCATATTATGATTTTTTATTGGTTTCTCACTATCCCTGCCGAAGTTTTGGCAAGGGTTAAAACATGCCGTTTCTCTTATACCATCCGATACGACCGGCGATATAGTCGTCATACTGTTGTTGTTCGGTCTTTACAACTGCCGGAGTCGTGTTTTCGCTCATGGCGTTCATCGAAAAGTCAATGGTGGCACATTTTGCATTCGTCCAAGCCTTGCGCAATGCATCGGCAAAACTGATAACGGTTGACCTGAACATTGACCAGGCGGCCTTCATTATTTCGGATTTATTGTATTGAGTTTTCATGACTGTTTATTTAAATGATGCTTTGATTTTATGATACAAATGTAAATGATATTTAAATACTGTCCAAATGTTTTTAGTTAAAAATGTTAACATAATTTAAATTATTTACATTTAATTTAAATGGTACTATATTTGCATCTGTTGAAGATGTCAATATTTATAAAAATGAGAGTTAAAGAAATTTTAAAGAAGAAAGGCATTACCTCAAAAGAGTTAGCTGAAAGATTGGGAATGACCGAAACGGGATTGAGTATCGCAATAGGTGATAAGGGAAACCCTCCATTAAAGCGACTTCAAGAAATCGCCTCCGCTTTGGGCGTTCCCATTACCGAATTATTCGAACAACCCCAAGACAATGTATTTACTTGCCCGAAGTGTGGAACCTCATTAACAGTAAAAGAGAATTAATCACATGGAATTACAGGTAATTCAAAACAGAGTATTTGAAGTGAGAGGGTACAGAGTGATGGTCGACTTTCATTTGGCTGAAATGTACCAAGTAGAGACAAGAGTACTCAAGCAAGCTGTCAGACGAAACATAGATCGTTTTCCTGATGATTTTATGTTTGAGTTGACAACAAAAGAAGCCAATGAATTGATAGCCATAGGGGTGTCACAATCTGTGATACCCCCCGATTATAATTTCGGATCATCAATACCATTCGTATTTACCGAACAAGGAGTTGCCATGCTATCAACTGTTCTGAAAAGTAAAATTGCAATTCAGATGAATATTCTTATTATGCGTGCCTTTGTCAAGCTTCGGGAATTAACCACCGGTTATACTGAACTAAAACGGCAATTAGAAGAATATCAGCTAAACACTACTATGCAAATAGCCGAAATACTGGATATTATCAATGAAATGTCGGCGCGGCAAAAGGAAATTGACAAACCGAGAAACCCGATAGGATTTAAGAAATGACCCCATGATGGGGTAAACAACGGGATAACGTTCTTTTCATAATACCGCCAGCAACGGCAATAAAAAAGGGGTAATGTTACTTACCCCCATTGATTCACCCATTCGGGTGAGCAAACACACAATCTAACATTCTTCCTCCATCATATTTCAATCTCTGTTCCGTCGGGTAACTTGATTGTTGGTACATAATTCTTTACCTTTTGTCTTTTCGATATTAATTTGATGATCCAGAATTACCCCTGCATTATTTGCTTCGGTTTCAATTATTGACAAAAAAACTTCCAAAAATCGAATCGAATCAGATTCGTCTTCGTATAGACAGCGTCCATCATTATATTCCACTCTACCCCAATCCGCACCATCAATCATACCGCTTTCTACCTCTTCGTATAATGTCTGTATCTTTCCTTTGTCTCCATTACAAGTATTTTTTATCCAGTCCATCATCTCAAAATCACTCATTCCGTGTTTATAGACGTGTTCGATAAATTCGCAAATACCCAAATCCAGATATTCTGACCTTTTCAATCTCGTTTTTCTATTATTGCCAGTATCAATTTTGCCGTTTTTAGTATCAATTTTTAAACCAGCATTTTTCAATATTTTATCTTTGCGCTCTTGTCTCGCTTTTTCTATTGCAAGCCTTTGGTTGTTAAGATTTTCGGCTCGATGTGATATAAATTCATCAAAAAACTCTCTGGTTAGAAATGTTTTATACTTCTCTTCGTTGCCGTATTTCCATCCCTTTGTTTCTTGTAGCCAAACATTAAAAATAAAACTATATCGACATTCCATGGCCGCTTTTGCAGTTTCATTGATTGAAGGATTTTCTGACAACAATGCAAACACCCCATTGTTGTAAGCGTCATCAAACAGGAGTTTAAAGTTTTCAAAAGTCTTGTTTTCCATCATTCCAGCATTTTTACAAGTTCTTGTTTCATTTGTTCATCTATCTCTCTATATCTGGAAAATGCCCTACTGCCTTCCTTATGACCAGACAAAGCGCCAACCAGATTAGGGTCTTTCACTTGTTTGTACAAGTTGCCCACAAAGCACCGGCGAGCAAGATGTGATGAGGCTATCTCATTCAAAGGTTGTATAACGCTCTCACGTGTCAACGGATCAAGTATTACCACATTCCGGGTAAGTTCGGCAATGGTAAATATCTCCTTTATAGCATCATTATATCTTTGAAATGAGATATAGGGTAACAACTCCTTGCCGTTATAATCTGCGTATTTTTCGAGTATTTCCACGGCTATCTTATTGAGCGGAACACGAACAGTTACGGGACGGCCATCCTTTGTTTTTCGTGCGATATACTCAATGGCTCCATTGATAATATTTTCCCTTGTGAGGCGATATAGGTCGGCAACTCGGCAACCAATCAGGCACTGGAAAACAAATATATCACGTTGTGCTTCAAGTGCCGGACGTTTAGATAAATCGGTGTTGTACAGCTTGTTCCTTTCCTCAATGCTTATGTAGTATGGCGTTCCGTGAACAGGTTCTTCAATTTGGAAATTTTCAAATGGATTGTGATTGGTTTTTTTTATCTCATTAGCCCAGTTAAAAAAGGCTCGGAATTTTTTTAATAAATCGCTAATCGTGTTTTGCCCCCTTGGCTTTGGCGGTCTGCTTTCCGGCACTGATTCGTATATTGCCGGATATTGTTCTGCCAATAGATGTTCATCGCGCAAAAATTCCTCAATATTTTGCAATACAAGCGGGGTGACTGTATCAAATGACAAAACGAATGAATGCCACTTTGTTGCACGTACAAATAACTCGTAGCGCATCAATGCACGAATAACAACCTTGTAGTTATTTACTCTTACATCCGATAACTTTCGTTTGGATAAAAATTCATTGAATGCCTCGAAAAATGTCTGTTTTTGCTCTTTAGGCTGATATTTGTCCGGATTTAGCTTTTTATCAATCTCAACATCCAGCCATTCAGACGTTAGGTTGTCCGCGTCTTTCGAATTGTTGTATGCCTCCAGCATGATGTTTTTGAGGTTTGCAACTCCCTTGTTTATTCTCAATCGCTCATCCGGATCAATTACAACCTTGGCCTTTAATTCTTGCTTTTTGCTATCCCAATGAGTCGGATTTACATCTATGTTGCTCACATGGAATAATTGCATCTTACGTCCGTCCCTAAGCCTGAAACGAACATAAGCCTTGTTTATGTCCTTTTTGGATACTCGAATGAATGCGGTAACTGTTGCCATCTGAATAAATTAAACCGTGGTGCAAATATAAGTGATTTGCACCACATAATCGCAATAATCTGAAATTTTATTCAATTATTTGCAACAATTTTCCAATATTAAAGATCCATAATTTATTGCATTTTAATCAATTATTTGCAGTTAGTCTAATTTTAATAAATGCAAAAGATTGCATAACTCGATCCCCGCCCGAGGTACAAAATAAAGACCCAACCTATTTTAATCAACAGGTTGGGTTTTTGATTTTAAATTTTGCGCAACAATTGCACAACTCGTCAATTACTTTCGCGTTATCCTTTTTGATCCTCGATTTGTTTCCATTTGTCCTGAATATTTTCTTCTCCTTCAAAATATTTTAGTTGAACATTTTTATCGAATATCTCGAATTCCGGGGCGATCAATAGCTTATTCGAGTCTGGGTATTCGCATACATCGTGTCCGATATAAGTTCTTACATCTAAGTAGACACAAGGTTCTGCAGTATGATTGTATAACTGATGTGCACCTGTTGCGTCCATCTCGAAAAACATCAAATCTCCGTTATTGACAATTTCTAATCCGGTTGGAGTTCTTAAAGTTGCAGAACCTGAGATGATCATGAATAGTTCTTCTGCATATCTGTGAAAATGATATGGTGCGGAATATTGACCTGGATTTAGTTGTCGCAAATCGAAATTTAAATTTTGAGATTTTATCCCTTTTTGCTTTATGGAGATATCAGAAAATATCCTGAAAGGATCTATTTTATTCGTTTCTTCTTTAAATTCCCTTTGATTTGATTTTAAAATTGTTGCCATAATCTTATTATTAATTTGGTTATTGTATTTTTTTAATAATCCCTTGGATCATCTTCCACAATTCCACAATTGCATAATGATAGTTATCTTTCCATTCTCCCCTGATCGGAAGTATCTTTCTTCTTAAACCTTCCCGTATCATTCCCGATTTTTCCAAAACCTTGATAGATCGTATGTTTTCTGTAGCCACTCCCGCTTCGACTTTATGAAGGTGAAAATCATCGAACCCGGATTTTATCAAGATCTTTGCTACTTCGGTTGCGTATCCTTGTCCCCACTGCGAAGGAAACAGCTCATACCAGATTTCTCCAAGTCTGAACCTGTTTGCCGATAAAGTCATACCTGACATACCAATGAATTCATCCGATTCCTTTTTGACAATTTTCCAGGAATATGATGTTCTGTCTTCTGCTTTTTGCACTTCAATCACTGATCAGACCATTTCTTCGGTTTCCTCAATATTTTTGGGAATTCCAAGTGTATTCATAAGTGTCCGAACAAAAAGAAAAGTTCAAAGATGATTACCTTTACGGTCGACTAAAATCCCAAGGTTTCCATCAAGAACTTTTCTCATGAGTACAAAGTTAGGTAAAAAATCGGACAAGCCCATTTTCAAACAAA
>JAVBNI010000264.1:0-4478 GCA_031551645.1 Bacteroidales bacterium
GGAAAATGTCCACTTACAGGGGAAAGCTATTTTTTCGGCTAATGCAACATGCTGTGGATACAACACCCTCCAGTTTTGATGATCTCACAAATGAAACACACTCATTGTGAGGAAACTTGCTTGTTGTGGATAAGCAGTTAAGTAAATTCAAATCATGAAAAATAAATTATTCATTTGTCTGATTGTAGGGCTCTGTTATACAGGTGTATCTATGGCACAATTTGTTCATGAGTCATCTTCTTCATATATCTGGCCCGAGGATCCATTAATAAAGGAGAAATTAGACCGTTGGCAGGATCAGAAATTCGGGATGATCATCCATTGGGGCTTGTATGTCATACATGGTATCGTCGAATCCTGGTCAATTTGCTCGGAGGATGTCGGTTGGATCCCACGTGATAGTACTATTGCCTATACCGATTATAAAAAATGGTATTGGGATTTATCAAAGTTGTTCAATCCCGTTAAGTTCGATCCGTCGCAGTGGGCAAAATCAGGCAAGGCTGCCGGAATGAACTACCTGGTTTTTACCACTAAGCATCACGATGGTTACTGTTTATTCGATACCAAGGAAACGGATTTTTCTGTGGCTCACGGTCCATTCAAAAATAATCCGAAGGCCGACATTGCCAAATATGTATTTGAAGCATTCCGGGCCGAAGGGTATATGATTGGCGCTTATTTTTCGAAACCCGACTGGCATTGCCAGCATTACTGGTGGGACAGATACGCCACGCCCAATCGTAATGTCAATTACGATATTCGCCGGCATCAGTGGAAATGGAATAAATTCAAGGAATTTACTTTCAATCAGATCCGCGAATTGATGCATCGTTATGGCAGTATTGATATTCTTTGGCTGGATGGAGGTTGGGTTCGTCCGTTGGCGGAGGAAGAACAACGGAGCAGGAACCGCAACTCGCAGGATATCGATATGCCGCGTATCGCTCAGATGGCGCGCGAAGCTCAACCGGGATTGCTAATTGTTGACCGCACGGTACACGGACCGTACGAAAACTACCAGACGCCCGAACAAAACATCCCTGCCACACAGTTGCCTTACCCTTGGGAAACTTGTATGACGCTGGGTGTGGACTGGGGATATGTTCCGAATCAACCGTTCAAATCATCCCGTACAATTGTTCATAAGCTGGTCGAAATTGTTGCCAAAGGAGGAAGCTTGCTGTTGGGTGTAGGGCCTTCACCCGAAGGACTTTTCCCAGATATCGTGATCGAACGTTTACAGGAAATTGGTCAATGGACGATACGAAATGGCAAGGCTATCTATGCAACCCGCAGCACGCCACACTATAATGATGGTAATGTGTGGTTCACTCAAAGCAGGGACGGGAAACAACTTTACGCGATGGTTTGCCTGCCGGAAAATGAAGCTTTACCGGCAAGGATAAAGTGGAAAGGCAATGTGCCGGCAAGTGGCTCCAATATGATATTGTTGCATACCGGTAAATCGGTGAGTTGGAAGAAAGAAGGGGAAAAAGTCGTGGTCAGTCTTCCGAAAGGATTACCTGGTAATCTGCCTGCATTAGCATTTGAATTTGTAAAGTGAGCAGTTTAAACATGCTCTTAGCCATCTGTGTCATTTCTCATATTATGTGTTCATATCTTTTCCCGGCAAGTGAATAAATAATACTGGCAGAAGTTTTGGATGTGTTTAGCTTTGCATTTTTATCAAAAACAAAAAAACATGTCAGCAAAGCGCAAATCAACAAAATTACAGAGGGTTCACCATCCTGAGGCCAAAGTACCATATCACCGCAAGCCCGAAAACCTTTCATTGGAGGCATGGCAAAAAGCCTTACGAACACAGTTTGTAGCCGACAAGTATTTTCGCATTACTAAATTAGACGGGCATCCGGTATTTGCAGATTATAACGTATACAATCCCGACACAAAAAATACCTACAAGGTGGCTTTGCGTGACAACGAACAGGGGCCTGATAGTATGAATTTTTGTACTTGTATGGATTTCAAGACCAACCGGTTGGGAACATGTAAACATCTGGAAGCGGTACTCCGGCAAGTAAAGGCTAATTCGCGTCTGGCTGATATGTTACATAAAGGCTATAACCCGTCATACACTTCAGTATATTTACAATATGGGGAACAACGGAATGTGAAAATCCGGATCGGTACGGATAACAGTGATGCATTCCGCAAATTGGCTGCACAATATTTTGACGACCAGAATCACTTGCTGCCGGAATCATATCCGCATTTTGAGAGTTTCCTGACACAGGCATGTGTCATTAACGAGGAATTCCGTTGTTATGACGATGCCTTGGAATACATCCTCACGGTACGTGAAAACATGCGGCGAAATACGCTCATCACTGAACGATATCCTACCGAAGCTGAACTGAAGGATTTGCTTAAAACTACACTTTTTCCCTACCAACAACAGGGCGTGTTGTTTGCCGCCAAGGCCGGACGGTGTTTGATTGCCGATGAAATGGGTCTTGGAAAAACGATCCAGGCCATCGGTGCTGTTGAACTGTTAAAACACGAACAAAATGTGCGGAATGTCCTGGTGATTTGTCCTACATCTCTAAAATATCAATGGCAATCTGAAATACAGAAGTTCACAACCAGTACGGTGAAAGTAATCGAAGGAGCAGCACATGTTCGTAACCATCAGTATAAAGGAAATGAACAATATAAGATTGTGTCGTACCACACAGCCAGCCGTGATGTGGAGCATATTAACGCTGCGGAATACGATCTGGTGATCCTTGACGAAGCCCAACGTATCAAGAATTGGAAAACGAAACTGGCGCAAAGTACCAAGAAAATTAAATCTACCTATGCTATCGTGCTTACCGGTACGCCACTCGAAAATAAGCTGGAAGACCTGTATTCGATTATGCAGTTTGTCGACCCCTTCAAGCTTGGGCCATATTATCGTTTCCTGAATTACCACCAGATCACCAATGAAACGGGTAAGATAACCGGTTACCGGAACTTGAACGAAATCGGCGAGAAACTATCGGGGTTGATGGTACGCCGTCTCAAAAAGGATGTGCTTACCCAATTGCCTGAGCGTATGGATAAAAACCTGTTTGTGCCGATGACCGGGGAACAGTTGAATCTGTATTATGGTTACGAGGAGCTGGTGGCTAAGTTGGTACACAAATGGCGTAATTTTGGTTTCCTGAGCGAAACGGACCGGCAACGCTTGTTGTTGGGGCTAAATTGCATGCGTATGGTGTGCGATAGTACCTATATCATTGATCAGGATTATGAAAAACGTCACGACACGAAGATCGAGGAGTTGATGAGCATTCTTGATGAGTTGTTCGAATCGTCGGATGAAAAGGTAGTGGTATTTAGCCAGTGGAAACGCATGACACATCTGGTGGCCAAAGAGCTGGAGTTCCGGGGGGTGCCGTTTGAACATCTGCACGGGGGCGTGCCAAGCGATAAGCGGAAAGACCTGTTCGACCGGTTCAACAATGACCCTGACTGCCGTGTGTTTCTTTCCACTGATGCAGGAAGCACCGGGCTCAACCTGCAGTCAGCTTCGATGTTGATCAATCTTGACATCCCGTGGAATCCGGCAGTGCTCGAACAGCGCATTGCCCGCGTACATCGTATGGGACAAAAGAAGAAGGTATCGGTGATTAATTTCGTGGCGAAGGATACAATTGAGTACCGCATGTTGTTTGTGTTGGATTTCAAGAGCGCCTTATCACAGGGTATACTTGACAACGGAGAAGATGCTATTTTCATGGATGCAGACAAATTTACCAAATTCATGGAAACGGTGGAAGCCGTTGCCGGCGAAGTTAACAGCATATCCGGTGAGGCGACGGTCTCGGGCGAAGAAGAGATGGAGTCAGTAGAAATGGGAGCAGCTCAACTGCATATTGATGAAAATATGGAACCCGGTTCAGAAAAAGTTTTTGAAAAGGAAGAGCAACCTACAGAAGAAGACAAAGGCTCTCAAATTGAAGGAGATGATGATGTCGCTCCTGTGGAAACCATAACATCGCAACGTGAGTACGTTCCGTCACCCGTCGCAGCCTCCTCTCCACAAGCAAATCCCGAGCCACAAGACCTGCTGGCTAATGGTATACGTTTTCTGAGCGGCCTGGCGCAAACACTTTCGTCACCCGAAGCTACGGAACGATTGGTTTCGTCGATGGTGGAACGCGATGAAAAAACAGGTCGCAGTTACATGAAAATTCCGGTAGAAGACCAACAGACGGTGGTGAATGTGGTAAACATGCTCGGGCAGTTGTTTAAGGGATTTGGAAAGTAAATATTGTAGTGTCGTGTCAACAGCAAAATGTCGGATTTGCTTTTCGAAAAAACCTAACAGGTTGGGTGTAAAAAATTTGATAATATTAATAATAAAACTCGTTCCATATTTGTAACTTTGTATCCATAAATTGTAGATATGGACTCAACCGATTGGAAAGGAAAAGCGATCACCCGTTCCAAGGTGACTAAGCGACTGA
>JAVBNI010000120.1:0-5150 GCA_031551645.1 Bacteroidales bacterium
ACCGGAGCAACCGATAAGGGAGTTTGCCTATTGGAATTTGCCGATAGCAAAAAACTGGAACCGGAACTGAAACAGCTAATTACTTTATTCAAAGCCCCACTTATTGAGGGTGAAAATATCCATTTGGATACGCTTCGGGAACAACTTGGAAAATATTTCAAAAGAGAGCTTCGGGAGTTTACTGTACCGTTGGATTTGAGAGGAACAGACTTTCAGGTACAAGCGTGGCTCGGATTACAAAATATTCCGTATGGCGCTACAACAACCTATGCCAAGCAAGCTGCATCGCTCGGCAGGCCGTCGGCTGTAAGAGCAGTTGCCAATGCGAACGGCAAAAACAGGATTTCTATCGTTCTGCCTTGCCACAGGGTTATTGGAACGGACGGAAGTTTGACGGGCTACGGTGGTGAAATATGGCGAAAGAAAAAATTGCTCGAATTGGAAGGAATGCCTGAAAAAAAACAATAGCGCCACAAACTGTCACGCCCCGAAAATATAGCTTCGGGGCACTTTTGTCTTCTTACTTTCGCGTTTCAATCAATTGTCAAAATGCGATAACCAAGCAGCATGAAAAAACGGAAGTATGGTAGTTACGACATTATCTGCTGTATCTTATTTTGAATTTGCTTCAGGCGTTCAGATAGGTTTCCCTTGACTTCTATGATTTCTATATCAAAATCACTGATAAGGTCGCGAAGAATATCGTTTACCAGACACCTGAGTTCCGGTAATTCGGATTCGGAACACGAAATTCTATCTGGTTCTTCAATGGGAACGAATACAAGGAGGTCGATTTCATCCATTGCATTTTGAACCTTACTGAATATTGATTGAAGATTTAGCGATTCATCGGTAGCCTGAATGTATGCGAACAAATCTACAGGGCACCTGTCAAAAATAGCATCATTCCCACTTTTTGCTATTTACTTTATGGAGTATTCAAGTTGTGCCTGATAATCATCAACTGTCGGTATTTCGGGAAAGATGTATCCCGTCTCTTCCAATTCAAAATAGGGTTCGGGGTAATATTCGTAATCAGGGAAAGATTCATGTAGCTTTTTAGCTAATGTTGTTTTCCCAACCCTGTGCGTGCCTGTTATTGCTATTTTCATGTGTGCAAAAGTACACAAAGTTTGATACTTATATATGTTATAACCCTTAAAACACAGGTATGGGAGGGTTTATTCCGTTAGTGCAACATCCCCGTTTTGTATACAACTATCCCCGTTTTGTATAGTTCCCTATTTAATAATGCCCCGTACTTTTGCATAAACATAAAAATCAAGATAATATGGAACATAAAATAATTCTGATTACAGGAGCATCCGACGGTATCGGGAAAGAAACTGCTAAAACGCTTGCAAAGCAAGGGCATACGATTATCCTGCATGGCCGCAACAAACAAAAAATGCAGGCTGTTTATGATGAAATCAAGAGAGAAACAGGCAATAATAACATCGAGATGTTCACAGCCGATTTTCTCTCGTTTGCTGAAATAAAATGTTTTGCTGATACTATTAAAAAGAAATACGACCGTTTGGACGTACTCGTAAATAATGCGGGGGCGCAGTTTGGCGGCACACGGGAAACCACAAGCGAGGGACACGAAAAAACGATGATGATAAATGTTTTCGCACCGTTCCTTTTAACAACGCTTTTGCTCGATTTACTCAAAAAAAGTCCGTCCGCAAGGGTCGTAACCGTTTCATCAGGCGCACACAAAATGAGCGGAAAACCCTATTTGGACGATATAGAACTGGAGCAGCATTATTCCATGTCGAAGGCATACGGTTTATCGAAATTATATATCATCTGGGTAATGCGTCATTTCATTACTGAAATGAAAAAAGCAGGTATCAACAATATCACATTCAATTCAGTTCACCCGGCTTCCGTAAACACAAGTCTCGGAAGGGTATCGACAAAATCATGGGGAACAAAAATCATTTACTTCCTTTGGAAACCGTTGATGATAAGCGTAGCAAAAGGTGCGAAAAGCAGTATCGAAACCGCTGTGTCCCCTAAACTTGAAGGTGTTACAGGCAAGTATTTCGGGCCGAAAGGCGAAGAAAAACCCAGCGACAAATATTATTCTGTCGAAAGCGAGCAGATAGTTTGGGATTACTGTAAAAAAGTAACGGAGGATTATTTATGAAAGCAACCGTTATCATACTGCTTATTTTAATCGGGCTTTCAGCAATTGTTTTTGCCCCGCGAATAATTAAGGACATTCAAAAAAAACGCAATTATGCGAACACTTATGCGATACAAAATGTCGGAAACGGCAAAGATATTCGTGTGCATAACGCCGGAAACGCCGACGGTACAAAAATCATTTTATACAGTCATCACAATTGGGAGTGTATCACATGGCAGTTGATTGAACTGGAAGAAAATGTGTTTTTACTCAAAAACCTATACACGCAAAAGAGTTTCGAGCCTTCTACTGTTCCGGCAGCAGGCGTAACCCTGTGGCAACAAACATTAAGCGGAAGTCCTCTGCAATATTGGAAATTTATAAAACAGTCTGACGAAACCTATCTGATACGGTTAAAGGACACGGAATTATATCTTACAGTTACTTCGGATGAAAACGATTCCGACATTGTCCTTATGCCATTACAAGAATCGGAGAACCAAAAATGGCGATTGATGCGACAGAATCCTATTATGTAAGTGATACATTTACGAAATAAGGAATTATCCGTATCTTCGTGGATTCCAAATATATGAAATATTTAAGCTGATGGAAGCAAGCGAATTAATCAAAGTGAATACAATTGAGGAATATACAGAGCGGTTTGGCTGTCCGCCCGCCAATCATCCGCTCGTAAGTATCTGCCGTCTTGCGGATGTGAAAGATTTTATCCCGT
Source organism: Bacteroidales bacterium (assembly GCA_031551645.1). Lineage (GTDB taxonomy): Bacteria > Bacteroidota > Bacteroidia > Bacteroidales > UBA4181 > JAIRLS01. Next base: position 2,874 of record JAVBNI010000120.1, read on the forward strand.
TCAACAAGCCCGTTCAGCTTAACTTATATTCCATTGTGATGAAAGACGGTGCGAACTGCACTTCAAAATATGGTTGGCGTGAGTATGATTTCACAAGGGGTTCAATGAACTTCTTTGCACCGGGACAGATACACTCGTGGAATGAGCCAAAGGAACAATCAGGAGTGTGGGGTTGGATGCTGGCATTTCATCCCGATTTTATCCGTAAATATCCTTTGGGCGCGAGAATCGGTAAATTAAAGTTCTTTTCGTATGAAACCGGCGAAGCCCTGCATATATCCGATGCCGAGCGGTCGCTGCTCGAAGGCATGATGCAAAATATAGAAAGTGAAGATAAGCGGAGTATTGACCGGCACAGTCAAGATATAATCGTATCCCAACTGGATGTACTGCTGAATTATGCCGAACGCTTTTATACAAGGCAGTTCAGGACAAGGAACAGTGTGGAATCGGATATACTGACACGCTTTCAATTTGAACTCCATAAGCATTTTGAAGATAATATAGACAGTCTTATTACAGCGAACGATATTGCTTCCGAATTAGCAATGTCCACGCATTATTTGAGCGACCTTCTGCGCAACCTGACAGGGCTGAATACACAGCAACATATCCACGCTTATTTGATTGAAAGGGCTAAAAGCCTGTTATTGACAACCAACCTTTCAGTCAATGAAATCGCTTATTCGCTCGGCTTTGAATATCCGCAATATTTTAGCCGCTTATTCAAAAGCAAAACAGGGCAAACTCCTGTTGAATTCCGAAGTATGAATTAATAAGGGGCTTTACCAATTTATTGTTCCTCGGATGCAGTGTCGGCATCCACGCAGAAACCACCGCAAAAAGGCATGTTGTCGATAATATTCATATCTGCCTCCGTCAATTCAAAATCGAAAATCCGGGTGTTTTCAATGATGCGTTCTTCATGAGATGATTTTGGCAGGGGCACAATACCTTTCTGTATGAGCCAACGCAGGCAGATTTGCGCAACGCTTTTGCCATAGCTGGCGGCAATGGACTGTAATTGCTCATTTGTAAGAATCTGCCCGTTGCCGAATGGCCCCCATGCCTCGACTGCAATATTTTGATTCCTACAAAAGTCGATGGTTGCAGCGGAATTAAAGCCCGGATGTACCTCGATTTGATTTACCATTGGCATCACGTCTGCCATGTCCATCAATGCCTGAAGATGGTGCGGCAGGAAGTTACTTACACCTATTGCTTTGATACGTCCCTCTTTATAGAGTTGTTCGAAAGCATGCCACGTTGAATAGTTTATCTCCCGCCAGTCCTTATGCCGAAATTCGACCGCAGGCGTATGGATGAGGTAGAGGTCGAGGTAGTCAAATCCCAAACGTTCCATCGACGTGTCGAAAGCTTTTAGAGTGAGGTCATAGCCTCGGTCGGTATTCCAAAGTTTGGTGCTGACAAAGAGTTCATCCCGTTTTACAAGTCCTTCGCTGACGCTTTGGCGCACGGCTTCGCCCACCTCTTTTTCATTACAGTAAACAACAGCCGTATCAATGTTACGGTAGCCTGCCTTTATAGCAGTTTTTACAGTTCCGATAAATTCTGCCTCGGGAGTTGCGCCCCACGTAACAGGCATTGTGCCAAAGCCAAAGGCAGGCATCTTCACACCATTACTTAACAGGATGGTGTCTTGTATGCTTTGGATTGTCTTCATATTCTTTTCTGTTTACTTATTCAAATGAGTTCTATAAAAATCAGCAAATTTCTCTACAGCTTTATCCACGTATTCAGGATTATCATACAGGTCAAAGTGGGATGCTCCTTCCATCACTAAAAAGTCTTTTTGGGTTGATGCCGCCCGTTCGTACAACTCATGTCCATCTATATAAGAGCCGAAAGCGCCTTGCTTACTTCCGACAACTATTTGTAACGGTTGAGTAAGCAACATTTCAACCAGATAAAAAGCGTCGAATGCCATTACCGCGTCCATGCTGATAAAACGCATTTTGTTTTGCCAATCGGGGAAGCCATTCCTCGGCGTACAGTAGTAGTCATACCCTTCGCGTAAGTCGATGTCATCGGCATCTTTATATTCGTCCGGCATCCAAGGCACTATCATCGGTTCCGCTCCACGTGCTTCGGCGGTGCGTTGTGCGGCTATCATTCCAAGGGTTGCTATCGTTGCTTCACTTCCGGCAGCCCTGTTTTCCCTGCCTCCATTAACGGGAACTGACGTTGCCACGGCTTTGATGCGGCGTTCCGTCATTGCTGCACTGACGGCATAACCGCCACCCGCACAAATACCCA
>JAVBNI010000296.1:0-15097 GCA_031551645.1 Bacteroidales bacterium
AAATCGTATACGAGAAATAAGACCGGAAAGTTACACAATAATTTTAAAAGGCATCGAAATCCGGGAAAATTATACCTTGCAGGTTGAGGAACGCGAACAAAATAACATACCCGGTTTCCCGCAAACGGCGCGGAATTACACCCGTTGGTTTGTCGGTTTTGAATATTCGAAAATTTCTTCATAAATTGCCGACGAGTTTTCGTTAAATGTTTCCGGCACATGTATATATAGCTTAGTTGCTTCACGCAAAGTAACTATGGCCGAAAACGGAAATCTATTCGTTTCTCATCAAATAAACGGGCCTGCAAGATATTGTGCCGGCTCTGTAAATGACATCTCGCTTGGAAGGATTACCTTTAGACAAAGAGCATTTCGAAAAAATATTTACGGAATATTATTCGATGCTTTGCATCATAGCCTACGACTATGTTCGGGATCGATACATTGCCGAAGAGATGGTGGAAGATACTTTTCTGACGATATGGGAGAAAAGGAATTCGATTGCGGTGACGCCCGCCATCAAGTATTATTTGATCAAAGCTACGCAAAACGCTTGTTTGCAATATCTCAGAAAGAAACGGCCGGAAACGCAAGGGATCGATAATACGGTAACCGATAAACTTATCCCGTGGAGCGATGATTATCCGTTGGGAAGGTTATTCGAAAAAGAACTTGCCGATATGATCGATCGAACCGTGGAGTCCTTTCCGCCGCAGGTTCGAAAGGTATTTCTGCTGAGTCGATACCGCGACATGACATATTCGCAAATTGCCGATCTGTTAAATGTTTCGGAAAATACCGTAAAAACGCAGATGAAAACGGCATTGTTGCGATTGCGTATTGCATTGAAAGATTATTTATCCGTTATCCTGTGGTTTTTTATCAAAATATTTTACTTCTGATTTTCAACCGGATAAAAAATATTAGGAATGAAGACAAAATAATTTACTCATTTGACAGGATTTACAAGATTTAAATCCTGTAAATCATGTTAATCCTGTCTGAAAAAAATGGGAATGTTATTTTGTCATCGTCACTTATCGTTATTTTTTGATTTTTTTATCGATCGGAATCACCCGCTGCGTCATTTATTGCATTTTATTATTAGAGCCATTTTATGATGAACGAACAAATCAACATCGAATCTTTGATCGGCAAATATCACAACGGCACCATCAACGATGATGAGTTGCGGGAGTTGCGCGCTTGGATTGCCCGATCCAAAGAAAACGAATTATTTTTCGATCAAATACGGGAAATTCTGTTGGTTTCGAGCATGCATGATAAAAATCTTGCATTTGATGCGCAACCGGCGCTCGAACGTGTCAAAACAAAAGCCGGACTGAACCGACCGGTATCGGAAAGGAGAAAAGTAAAATCACGAAAAGTCATCACATTATCGTATCGTTGGGCGGCTGCGGCAGCCATTTTACTTATTTTTGGCGGCACACTGCTTTATCGGTGGACATATCCGCCGTTCGAATTTCCCGATATTTTTCAGGAAGTGATCGTTCCTTTGGGATCGCGGTCGGAAATTGTATTGCCCGACGGATCGCGCGTGAACCTGAATGCAGGTTCCACATTACGATACAACGTCAATTTCGGCATCGAAAGTCGCGACTTGTGGCTCGACGGCGAAGGCTTTTTCGACGTTCGGAAATCGGCCGTTCCTTTCATTGTCCGGTCGGGAACAGTACAAATAAAGGCGGTCGGTACGAGTTTCAATGTTCGTGCATATTCCTCCGAAAAACATATCGAAACGACATTGGTAAACGGGAAAGTGATCGTAACCGATACCGATCATCGGGAAACCGCCTCAAAAGAAACGACGTTGCTGCCCAACCAAAAACTGATCATCGCAAGATCGAGAAATGATAACGTGCCGAATAAAATTGCAAGTCAACCGAAAATAAGTGCCGCCGGTACGATCGACACAGCTCCCGAACGTGTGGTATTGAAAGAAAAAATCGATCCCGTTCCCGATATATCGTGGAAAGACAACAAATGGATCATCGATCGCGAGGATTTGGAAAGCTTGGCCGTCAAATTGGAACGACGTTTCGATATCGAAATCGTATTTAAAGACGAACAACTGAAATCGTATCGTTACAACGGCTCATTGCCCGACCTCTCGTTGGAACAGGTATTGAATGTGATGAGCATGGTGTCGCCCATTAACTATTTGATAAACGGGAAAACGGTTGTCTTTTCCGAAAACAAAAAATACAAGCAACAGTGAAAATCAATGAGACGATCATAATATCATAATATGTTAAATCTTAAAAAGTAGCGCCTATAGAACAAAACAAAAAATGAAAAGAAAAAAGGCATGTAAGATACGCCAATATCTCACATGCCCGATGATTTTGTCCCGATGTACCTGCAATGAATACAAAAGGGACTTATAATAAAATAATTATAATACCCCAAAGATATGCAAAATAAATTGAATCTAAAAAACTCCATAATTATATGGAAATCTAAAATTTTTCTTATAATGAGACTGTCTTTCTATATGATGATATTGGTGGGATTATTGCCGATTCGCGCCAATGTGTATTCTCAAAATACCAATCTGAGCATTCGGGTAACCAATCTGCCCATGCGCGATGCTTTGAAGCAACTCGAAAACATAAGCGGATTGCACTTCTTCATGAGCGACAATCTTGATGTGATGAACGAACCGGTAACCATTGACGTTCGCAACAAAAGTTTCGATTATGTGATGAATACTATTCTGAAGGAGAAAGGCTTAGCTTACAAAATGTACGAAAATGATGTGGTGGTCATTATTGAAACAGCCAAGCTCAAGCAGGGAGTCATCGTTACCGGAACAGTTACCGACGGAATCGGACCTTTACCGGGAGTGAATGTAGTTATCAAAGGGTCGACAATCGGAGTGGTTACTAATATCGAAGGAAAGTACAGTATTAATGTTCCCGGAAAAGATGCCGTGCTGACATTTTCCTTTATGGGCTACACCACACAGGAATTCCCTGTAGGAGACTTGACTATGATTAACTTGGCGCTAAAAGAAGACACAAAGGAATTAGAAGAAGTGGTAGTGATGGGATACGGAGTCAATGTGGCAAAACGTGATGTTATTGCTTCCATATCGTCTGTTTCTGCAGAGAAAATTGCAGAGAAGACCCCGGTGGATGTATTAGATGCTCTTAGAGGAGAAATGGCAGGTGTTCAAATCGTTTCAAGCTCAGGAGCCCCGGGTGCCGACATAAACATTCGTATACGCGGTGTTTCAACCTTCGAAGACGGAGGTGTTTCTCCACTGTATATTGTAGATGGAATAATTATGTCAAGTATAAGCACTCTTCATCCAAATGACATCAAAAGTATCGATATTTTGAAAGATGCTGCCTCAGCAGCTATCTATGGAGCACGAGCAGCAAACGGGGTAGTAATCGTAACAACTAAAGCTGCAGAAACAGGAACCCCCCGTATTGATATAAATTTTACGCAAACATTCGGATTCCTTTCAAATAAATTGCCTCAAATTAACACTAAGGAAGCTCAAATCTTTAATAATACGGTTGAGAGTGTAGCCAGACGAGATCAATTCCAATGGTTTGGAACAACTACTGATTCCTGCAATTTGGCAAATACCACATCGTATTTCTATCAGGATGAGATTACACAAGTAGCCAAACTATCAAATCTGAATGTTAGCATAAGCGGCGGCACGGATAAACTTAAATTCTATTCGAGCGCAGGCTATGTCGATGATACTGGAATTATCCTCACAAGTTACATGAAACGCATCAATGCATTAATAAAAATGGAATATACGCCACGTGATTTTATTACAATCAGTTCGAATGTGCAGGCATTTATCAGGAATGGACGTAATATCAATCAAAGCGGTGTATTAAGTGCTTCGCTTCAGCGGTTTCCGCAGACGGTAATGTATTATCCCACGGATGGAACACTATTACCTATGTGGGCGTCATATCCTTATTCAGGAAGAGCGACTTGCATGCTTCAATTATACGGACGCGAGGATACTTTTAATAATTATTCCGTTAATATCAACGAAGCCATAGAATTGCGATTCACTCCTCATTTCAGGTTAAAAATGCAGGGATCAGCGAATATTAATATCAATAACAGAGAAAATTATGTTTCTTCAATAGCGAATAATAGTACCTATGCCTTATATTTGGCAGGGAACGACAATTTGACCCTTACGGATACAAATAATAAAACATTCATGGGTGAAGCATTTTTAACTTATAATCGTTCCTTTTCCAACCATAATTTGAACGCAATGCTTGGGACTTCCGTTGAAAATTTTGACCAACAAATAATAACTTCAGGTGGCAGGTATTTGCTAAATGCTTCTATTCGTGCCCCCCAGGCATCCAATCAACCCACTGCTACCACCATTACCGGATCAGGAAACAGCATGGCTTCATTTTTTGGGAGGATTGACTACGATTATAAAAATCGCTACATGTTGAATGCGACCCTACGCTATGACGGATCCTCACGTTTCGGAAAGAATAACCGTTGGGGATACTTCCCCGCATTGCAGGCGGGATGGCGTTTCAGTGACCATTTTGCCGGGACCGGAGTTGCAAAAATTCTTACCGATGGCAAATTGAGAGCGACTTGGGGAAGAACCGGAAATGACAGGATAGGTAACTATGATGCACAAACTCTGTTTACAGGAACTCTTGCAAATGGATATTACGACGCACTTGGAGTGACACCGGCATCGCAATTAGGTAACTCCTATCTCAAATGGGAAGAAACAGCCCAAACGGATATAGGTATGGATCTGCTGTTTTTTGGGGGCCGTGCCATGCTTACGGTTGATTACTATAAAAAGAAAACCGTCGATTTACTGGATAACGAATCAATCCCGTCCGAATTGGGATATAGTACTATGCGTGTCAATATAGGCTCTATTGAAAACAAGGGTTGGGAACTGACATTAGGCGGATATCCTATTCAAAGCGGCGATTGGAGTTGGTATACCAATATCAATTGGTCTCGCAACAGGAACAAGGTATTGAAAATAGCAGGCGAAGGCGGACGCATCATTGACACACATTGGTGGGTCGAAGCCGGACAGCCTGCCGGACAGTTTTATGGTTTTAAACAACAGGGAGTTTATGCCTATGATCAGTCGAATGCTTATACTCCGGATTTCAAAGAGCGTTTGATTCCGATTTTTGAACGCGATTCATACGGCAATGTTAAGTTTAACAGCGAACAATTACCAACACTCACCGGATACCAACATGCTGACGGCACCCATTATACCGGAGAGGTCAAGAAAATGATCGTCAACAATATTGCCGCCAGAGGTGGAGATGTAATCTGGGATGATTACAACAGGGACGGTCAGATAACAGATGATGACAAACAGGTGCTGGGGAAGGGGTATTCCGACTGGTATGCCGGATGGAATAATACGATTCGTTGGAAAAATTTTACTTTGAATTTCTCTTTTTACTATAATTATGGAGGGTTGATTTATAATCAGGTTTTAAGAGATCTTACAGCTTATACGTCTAACTCCAGCCCTTGCGAAATTAGACCTCTCATACAGGGATGGAGATTTCAGGGACAGATCACCGATTGGTATATTCCCGGTCAGAATGCTCATGCAACCACAAACAACCGTGCTTTAAGCAGTTTTTATCTTCAGGATGCCACTTATATCAGGCTTCAGAATGCAAAATTATCATACAGATTACCAAGTAAATATACTCAAAAGGTATTTGTTAGATCTATACAGGTATACATTTTTGGGAATAACCTGCTGACATGGACCAATTATGAAGGTTATGACCCTGAATTAACTTCAGGTGGTGTTCTTAATCCCGGTGCAGACAATTCAAGATATCCAAGAAAAAGGGAATTTGGATTTGGGTTGAATATTGGTTTTTAAAGTTTGAAACATAAAAAATACTTGAAAATGAGGAACAAAATAGTTATAAAGAATATTATATTAACACTATTGTTAATGGCCTTATATTCATTCAATTCCTGTGAAGATTTTCTAACTAAAACACCGCCGGATAAATTGAGTGACGCAGGTTATTGGAAGGATGAGAATGAAGTGAACAAATGGATGTCGGGAGTTTACAAAGGGGTAAACACTGCATTGATGGCGCGAATCACATTTTGGGGTGATGGCCGTACCGATAATGTTTTCCCGACCGGTTATTCCAATGGTGATTATTATCAGTTTAATGCTATACCGGCTACAGTAACTCAAACAGACTGGAGTGACCTTTATGCTGTCATTAATCGTTGTAACATGGCTATAGAGAATGTATCGCGGATTAGCAGCATGGACATTGTCGCAAAAAATTCTCAACTTGGACAATGTTTTGGGATTCGTGCATTGATGTATTTCTATATTTTACGCTTATGGGGCGATGCTCCCCTAATCCTTCAATCATGGGATGGAAGCTATGAAACGAAATACAATGGGCGTACTTCTGTTGCCGAAATAGGAAAACAGGTCGAAAAGGATATAGATACAGCAATCGGACTTTTGGGAAATACAGGAGTATTTTATTTCAATACAGGTGCTGCACTTGCATTAAAAATGGATTTTTTGGCATGGAACAATCGTTATTCGGAAATTCCTGCTGTATTCAATCAATTAAAAAGTTTGGGATTATATTCTCTTGTAACAAATCCGCGCGATTGGAATAAAATATTTTCGGATCCTGCATCAAGCAAAGAAACCATATTTTCCCTGCATTGGAGCAATGAACAAAATAATACGGATCGTAGTCCTTATGCTCCTGTTGTAACTAATATCACCGGCCATACCGCGTTTACTCTTCCGAGTACCATGTATCATTTGATGATCCGCGACACATTAGATATTCGTTTTTGGGGGGTTATAGCCCGAAATGAACTCAAAGGAAAGCTTATACCTGAAAATGCGCCGATATATCAGGACAGGAATATAGATACAGAGAATATGTATAAGTTTTTTGACTTAGGAACTGAACGTGGTACATTTCTAACAAATGTCACGGAATGGCCATTCAAACCGCCTATTTATCGCTATGCCGATGTTCTGTTGTTGTATGCCGAAGCGCTGAACCGCACCGGGAACGGCCAGGAAGCTATCAATATAGTGAACAATGTCCGGGTTTCAAGAGGCAGTACGGTTTTGGCTTCGTTGAACGACTATACTGAACAATTGGGAGGTTCATCTGCATCCCGTGAAAAACTTATTTTGGATGAACGGCAATTAGAATTTTACAAAGAGGGTAAACGATGGTTTGATCTATTAAGAATGGAATGGGGCATGGAAGTTCTTAACCAACATGTCAGATATCTGCAGGATGCTAAAGGAACCGGTGAAGTAACAGGTTTTACCGATTCTAACTTTCTGTTGTGGCCTATTCACCAAAATGTGATTACGTCAAACCAAAATATTAAACAAAACATTGGTTATTAATAAATAAAAACAAATACAAAGATGAAAAATTCTCATATAAAACAATTTATGACAATGATAATATCTATCATATTGTTTGGAGGTTGTACATTATTTGACTTGGAATTACAGCAGCCATATGAATATGATTATAGTGCAGGGTCAAGCAATCAATTACAAAAGAGCGGATGGGAGTTTATCTTATCCCGCACTGACCTGTTCAGTCATTTTATTGCCGCCGTTGAATATGCCGAAGTCAATCCTTCGGAATTCGATGCACCCGGAATAACCATATTCCCGCTGACCAATCAGGCAATTGCCAACAACCCGGCTACGGGTACCGGTAATAACAGATTTCCCGGAGGATATTGGTATAAACATCCGGTTAACAACATCAAGCCGGATAATTGGACGGCATATCCCAAAGAACAAGTAAGGCAATTGATACTCAACCATATCATGAGATATGCCATTTCTTACAATGAACTTTTGAAAATTTCAAGCGGAGCCATCACATTTTTTCCCACCAAAGCTACCAATGGCCACGGATACATTTCATTACACATGTTGACATCCTCCGAAAACCCGATAGGGAATGAAGTTGTCACTCTTTGGGTAAATGATTTTCCGTCTCACTATATAAAAGATAATCCGACTCCTTCTACTGCTACATCTAACACCTATTCGATGCACATTTTTCCGAGGAGTAGTAATTTGCAGACAATTAATGGGAGTTATGTCCATGTAATGGATTATTACCTTGAATTCCCTATTGAGTCTGATTTTCTTGCAATACCCATATATGGTAATTAAATAATTGTTATTAAAAATTTTGACGATGATGAAAAAAATTCACATAATTATTTTTATCCTTATCCCATTCATATTAGGATCGTGTAAGGATGACGACTTTGTTGAAATCGACACCTTACAAATTTTTGGCGATGAATTTTATATGGGCCAAGTAGTAAACATGGGGTTGGCAGTAAAGACAAGTAATCCCGATGACAATTATTATCTTTGGTGGTGCGAAGCAGGCGGTTTTCCTGAAACGCAGCAAGGATATCCGGTTATAAAATGGACAGCACCCAAGCAGAATGGAGAATTCCTGATTCGATGTACGGTTACCTGCGGAGAGGCTTCGGAAACAAGAGAGGCAAAAGTAAAAGTTTCAGGTTTATTTTTTGACCGATTTTCGGGAACAGCCCTGACTAATTGGACAACAACCAACCAGACAACACTTCTTAGTAATGGACGTTTGATAACGAATATACCTTCGAATCGCCCAAATGATTCGATCGGGTTTGTTCAGAAAACTCTCAATGTATCCAATTTTTTCTATCCTTTCTCCTTTACGACGGAAGTAGGTATTGTCGGAGAGTCCTCGACATTCAATCCGAAATATCCGGTAACGACAACCAATCCGACATGGGACAATTTCATGAGCGTAGGAGTTACAGGTTCTACTCCCTCCACAACACTTGCTCCCACTTATTACATTAGTGAGATTATGGTTGACTGGTGGCCGACGGATCATTTCTTAAGCCAGATTACTTATTTTGACCCTTCTGACGATCAAACCCCCAGAACAATAAATGCGTCCGATTTTGATGCCCGATTATCCGTGCTATGGACGCGCAGACCCGATCCTGTCGCAGGCATACCACAACAAACCGGCAGGTTCATGTTGTTTTTCAAATCCGATGCTTTTAAATTTGGTCCCGACGTAACCGGAAATGTTGGAATGAGTATGAATGAAAATGCTGTTCGTATCTATGTCGATAAAACAGAGGTTTTCTCTACATCGGCTGTTCATACATGGAGCACACAACATAACGCCCCGCTCCAGATCAGTACATTCAAGTATGCATATCCGAGCCAAACAATGGTTTACATGGATAATTTGGTAGTTAACAATAGCGCAGAGCTGTTGTATTGAGTTATAAAAATTGTTTCCGGAAAAGCTCAAAGCCTGTTTAAAAAATAAAATTTATACTTGATAATCACATGATTGCAGACTGTCGGAATGCATTCGTTAAGTTGTTTCGATTACATCCCGAATGATATGTTGTTATCCTCATTACGAGGATGGAGTAACTCATAATTATTCTACAAATCAAAATTTAAACAGGCTTCAAGAAAGTTGTTTTTTCCGAAATATCACAGCGAGTACAGAACACAGAGGGTTGTAATTAAGATTTATGTTATTGATTTCTTCGTAGAAAAATGTAGGAGAAGTATAATTTGAATAATCGCAATTTATAGTAACATAATATCTTAACTACAACCTAATGTAGAATATTTCGAATTTTTTTATAAAACATCATTAAAACACTACAAATGAAAGTTTTTATCCAAACGTTAATAAAAATATCACTTGTTATACTGATGGGAATCACAAGTGTAGAAGTTTATTCTCAGACCGGCAGACAGATCGATGCTTCCCGGTTGGTAAAAATTGATTATCCGCCTCTGACTGCCCGTGAGGGAAAAGGATTGGATATCCCATTGCCGCCGGATGAACATCCGCGTGTGTTTTTCAGAAAAACTGATATTCCCTTGCTTAAAAGTAAGATGAATCATCCTTTGTTAAAAGAGTGTCGCGATAAAGTTTATGAAAGCGCGTCTTATGCCACTGACGGCACCCTCATTCGTGAGAATGTCAAGCATAATCTCGACATTCGTGTGCTGGATGCCATTGAAGCCAGGGCTTTTCTGTATGCTTTAACCGGAGACAAAACAAAAGGGAATGAAGCCGTTGATTTTGTGTTCAACTTGAATAATTCATTAATCATTGATCATGGAAAGCAGGACGTATGCCGTGATATCGGAAGGGTGATTCTAACTACTGCCATCGTTTATGATTGGTGTTATGAGCTGATCCGTGAAAATGAAAAAAAGTCGTTGATCGCTGTTATGGAGAGTTTGGCCACAGATATGGAAATTAAATGGCCTCGACTTGTACAAAATTCCGTAACTGGGCATGGGGTGGAGGCTCAAGTAGCCCGGGATATGCTTTGCTGCGGCATAGCGGTTTACGACGAAAAACCGGATATATATATACGTGCGGCAGGCCGTATTTTTGCAGAATTTATTCCTGCCCAAAATTTTAATTATTTGTCGGGACATCACCATCAGGGAAACGCTTACGGCCCTTCCCGATTTGTATGGGAAATATACACTACTCTTATTTATGATCGTATGGGTTATCCGAACATTACGGACAAGCTTCAAGGAAAAATTCCTTATTATTGGCTGTATACTCGGCGCCCCGACGGACAATTATTACGAGACGGCGATTCTTTCTCGGAACAATCAAGGACATTTGGCAGGTATTGGTTTTTTCCTGCGATTCTCTGCACAGCAAGTTATTATAAAGATCCGCTTCTTATGGGGGAAGCTGTAAAGGAGAGGCTTATCGGCATGATGCCCTTATTTGACATATTATTGGTTGACCCCGATGTTCCGATTGATCAAAATCTGTCTGTTTTATCGCTCACCAAATATTTTTCTACGCCTTATGGAGGTATGGTTGCACGGACAAGTTGGGATGAAGGTATGGAGGCCAATACGGTTGTTGCCGAAATGAAAGTTGTAGAATACAACTTCGTCAATCATCAGCATCTGGATGCCGGAAGTTTCCAGATTTATTATAAAGGGCCGCTTGCCGTACCATCAGGTATTTATCAGGGCGCTACCGGAGGATATGGTTCCGACCATTTCAATAATTATTATCAACGAACCATTGCCCATAATTGCATGCTGGTATATGATCCCGGAGAAAAAATGATGAGAGGCAGCCGGGAGTTAGCCAATGACGGCGGACAAAGACATCCTGCCAATGCACGGGAACCGGCCACCCTTGATGCAGTGCTTAACAATGGATACAGGGTCGGGGATGTACTGGCGCACGGGTTTGGTCCGGATATGCTCAAGCCCGGATATTCCTACCTGAAAGGCGATATTACTAAAGCCTATACCGATAAAGTAAAAAGCCATAAACGCTCGTTCGTTTTTCTGAATCTGAATGATGAGCGGATACCCGCAGCACTGATTGTTTATGATCATATAACTTCATCGAATAAAGATTTTAAAAAGACATGGCTATTGCATAGCGTGCAGGAACCTGTTTTCAAAGGGAATGTATTCGAGGTCATCCGTAATGAAAAAGGGTATGACGGAAGATTGGTCAATACCACGCTTCTTCCTCTTTCCGACAATCTGATCATGAATAAGATAGGTGGTGAAGGTAACGAATACAGTGTCAATGGTATTAATTATCCTCAATATTTTTCTTCTGAAAACAATTCGGGCGATAATGTTATCTGGCGTACTGAAATTTCACCTAAACGGGCTTCCGAAGCAGATGTTTTTCTGAATGTGATGCAAGTAATGAGCAACATAGGAAACATCCATTCGTTACCTGTCGAAAGACTGGAAACCACCCAATTAGTCGGAGCAAAATTAGGTAACCGTATCGTATTGTTCAGCAAGAACAGCGATACGGAAAATCAAACAATTGAATTTAAAATAGAAGGAAAAGAAACATGCAAAGTACTGATTACGGATCTCGCCAAAGGCGATTGGACAATATCCTCTTCCGATAAAAAATACAATGACACAAATACCGTGACGGACAATAATAATCTGATTTATTTTGAAGCGTCGGCAGGTAGTTTCACGATCACTAAAAAACGTTAAATTATACCGAATACTATCTAAAACAAAATTATTATCATGAAAGTTTTTGTGCGAATATTAATGAAAATGTTACTTGTTGTGTTGTTTGTTATGGCAAGTATAAAAGTCTATTCTCAGGTAAACAGGCAAATAGACGCATCTCGGTTGGTAGAGATAGATAATCCCCCCTTAACTGCTCGTGAAGGAAAGGGATTGAATATCCCTTTGCCGCCACCGGAACATCCGAGACTATTTCTCAGAAAAACTGACATCCCGGCTATCAAAGCCAAGATGAATCATCATCTGTTAAAAGAGTGTTGCGACAAAATCTATAAAAGCGCCGGTTATGAAACCGATGGAAAACTCATACAGGAAAATACCGAATATAATTTGGACAACCGGGTCCTTAATGCTATCGAAGCTCGGGCTTTCATGTATGCTTTGAATGGAGACAGAACAAAAGGCAATGAAGCCGTTGACATGGTCTTTAACTTAAACAATACCGTGATCCTTGAACGCGCAAACCATGATCTGTTTCGCTCTATCGGAAGGGTCATCCTGACCACAGCCATTGTATATGACTGGTGTTATGATCTGATAAGTGAAGGCGAAAAAAAGTCGCTGATCGCTGTTATGGAAAGTCTTGGTACAAGGATGGAGATCAAATGGCCGTATCTGGTACAGAATTCCGTTACAGGTCATGGTGTCGAAGAACAGATATCGCGAGATATGTTGAGCTGCGGTATAGCTGTCTATGATGAAAAGCCGGAAATATATAAGCGTGTGGCCGGCCGTATTTTTGCGGAAATCATTCCCGCCCGAAATTTCAATTATCAATCGGGGCACCATCATCAGGGCAGTGCATACGGACCTTTTCGCTTTATCCGGGAAATTTACACAACTCTCATCTTCGACCGTATGGGGTATCCGAATATTACGGATAAGTTACAAGGAAAAATTCCTTATTACTGGCTTTACTCTCGTCGTCCGGACGGCCAGTTATTCAGGGATGGTGATGTTGGTACCGAACAAATACCTTCCGGGAAATATTGGGATCTTCCTCCAATATTGTATGCCGCAAGTTATTATAACGATCCGGTGTTGATGGGTGAAGCTGTAAAAGAGAAGTTGATCGGCAGAGACCCTTTATTCGATTTATTACTGACAGCCCCCGACGTTCCGGCAGAAGACATATCATCGTTACCGCTTACAAGGTATTTTCCTTCACCGTTCGGAGGTATGGTAGCACGGACAAATTGGAATGAAGGTCCGGATGCCGATGCTGTAGTGGCCGAAATGAAGATTGCAGAGTATAATTTTGTAAATCATCAGCATTTAGATGCAGGAAGTTTTCAGATTTATTATAAAGGTCCTCTTGCCGTAGAATCGGGAATATACTATGGCACCGAAGGCAGGTATGGCTGCGAGCATTTCACTCATTATTATCAGCGTACCATTGCCCACAACTGTTTGTTGGTATATAATCCGGAAGAAAAATTTCTTCGCGGCAAACAGATTTTGAATAATGACGGAGGTCAGCGACTTCCTGCTTTAGGCAAAGAACCGGCTACTTTAGATGCAGTGTTGAATGATGGCTACAAAACAGCTGACGTACAAGCACATGCCTTTGGTCCTGATTCGGTAAAGCCTGAATACTCCTACCTGAAAGGTGATATAACTCAAGCTTACACCGATAAGGTGAAAAGCCATAAACGTTCATTTGTATTCTTAAATCTCAATCGTTCCGATATTCCTGCAGTTCTGGTTGTCTTCGACCATGTTACGGTTTCCGATAAAAATTTTAAGAAAACATGGTTATTGCACAGTGTACAGGAGCCTATGTTCAAAGGTAACACATGCGAGATCGTCCGTAATAAAAAAGGATATAATGGTAAACTGGTTAATACAACATTATTTCCTTTGGCGGAAAATCTGCATCTGACAAAAGTCGGTGGTGAAGGCAATGAATATAGTGTCAATGGTATTAATTACCCGCAAAGGTTTGTTCAAGAAGATAATTCAGGAGAAGGAACGGCTTGGCGTACAGAAATATCACCAAAAAAATCTACCGAAACAGACATCTTCCTGAATGTAATGCAAGTGATGGATAGTAACGGAAAGGTACAACCGCTATTTGTCGACAGAGTAGAAACTGACCGATTTGTTGGTGCCAATATAGGCGATCGTATTGTTTTGTTCAGTAAGGCCGGTAAAGAAGAAACAGGTTCCATTCAGCTTAAAATAAAAGGGAAAGGAATGTTCAAAGTACTGGTCTCGGATTTGGCCAAAGGTGTTTGGAATATCTCTTCTTCCGGTAAAAAATACAATTTTACGAATACTGTAAAAGATGATAACCATTTGATTTATTTTGAAGTGTCCGCAGGAGAATATAGCATCACAAGAGAATGAAAATCCTTGAATAAAAACGATCACAATTCTATTTGCGTTTCATTTTCCCCAAAAAACTATCGTTGACCCGCCCCTCAACGGTAGTTTTTTCATTTATATCGCTTACCTTTACGCTCGATAACCTATTCATACCTGCATCTGATTATGAAAACATTTTTGAGTTTAAAGATACTCGTATTCTTGCTTTTCGCAGTGTCGATATTGCCTTGCTCGGCGCAAAAAGAGAACCTTACGGTATTCGATTATTGGCCGTATTACGGCGATATGTCCTGCTCGTTGTATCAACAGATATGCGCTCGTGCGTTCGAGCAAACAGACGCACGCAAATCCGCCGTCGAAAAATTGACGACAAAAGTCGATTGGGAACGCCGTCAAGCGGAAATAAAAAAGACGCTGGCCGACATCGTGGGGCCGTTTCCCGAACGGACGCCGTTGAATCCCGTGATCACGGGAAAAATAGACCGTCCCGACTTCACCGTCGAAAAACTGTATTTCGAGTCGCGTCCCGGGTACCATGTGACGGCGGCGCTGTATGTTCCCAAGGCGGGAAAGGGGAAGAAGCCCGCCATTCTGTACTGT
>JAVBNI010000190.1:0-8252 GCA_031551645.1 Bacteroidales bacterium
TCGATACTTGCCTTGCTCTATTTCTAATACTTTTTCCTTTTTGAATTCATCACTAAAAATACGATGTCTTTTGTCCATTTTTGAGTTAACTTTAGAAAAGTTTTTAACACTTTTCCTGTCAACCTATATCATGGGAGGACAGTCTGCAAATCGCTTAAGTTATGCAAATGCCCTTTAAAAGTGGCACTGCCGTCTTTAGCAAACTTCACTGCAAATTCACCATTGGCAAGCGCTTCGACATGGGCAGTCTTATTACTTTGCCCGCCACATGCAGTCATTACCATGATACATACAAGTAAGATAATTCTATACATAACAAGAAAATTTAACGTTATAACGTTTTAACGTTCGTAACGTTTATAACGTTTATAACGTTTATAACGTTTATAACGTTGATTTTATATTTAATTTATTGATGATTTGTCTGTCAGTTTATTATTGTTAAATCCTCTCGAATAAATAACCGACGTTTTGACATTGTTGCTTGATGTTGATTTAACGCGCTTTGTGCTAATTTTCAATTCTCAATTTTCAATTCTCAATTATATTAACTTATCCGTTTAAAGCCTGATCCAGATCATCCTTGATATCCTCGATATGTTCCAATCCCAGCGACATGCGAAGCAGGTTTGGATATACGCCCACCGACAATTGTTCGGCATCGCTTAGTTGCTGATGCGTTGTCGTAGCCGGGTAGGTGATGATAGTACGCACATCGCCTACATTGGTTACATGGCTGATCAATTGTAGACGATCCAATACACGTCCGGTTTCTTCCTTACCTCCTTTAACGCGGAAAGAAAGTACCCCTCCAAAACCATTTTCCAGGTATTTCTTTGCCAATTGATGGTATTTGTTGTGAGGTAATCCGGGATAACTGACGCTTTCTACTT
The DNA here is from genome assembly GCA_031551645.1 of Bacteroidales bacterium. GTDB lineage: Bacteria > Bacteroidota > Bacteroidia > Bacteroidales > UBA4181 > JAIRLS01. The sequence continues at coordinate 894 of JAVBNI010000190.1, forward strand.
TTGGATGTTTCTCGAGCCATAGGGCGATTTCCATCGTATTGTCTACCGTACGTTGTGCTCGCAATGAAAGCGTTTCGAGTCCCTGCAACATCATGAACGAATTAAACGGACTGATCACCGGGCCTAAATCGCGGAGTCCTTCCACACGGGCACGTACAGCAAAAGCTATATTTCCATGCGGACTTTCGCTGCCAAAAGCTTTCCAGAAATTCAACCCGTGATATCCTTCTGACGGCTCGCTGAACTGCGGAAACTTACCGTTACCCCAGTTATAATTTCCGCTGTCGACAATAACACCACCCATACTGTTGGCATGACCGCCAATCCATTTGGTTGCCGAATGTACCACGATATGTGCTCCCCATTCGATAGGTTTACACAAATATCCACCAATCCCAAAGGTGTTGTCCACCACCAAAGGAATATCATACTTAGCGGCCAAAGCAGCCAACGACTCAAAATCGGGAATATTAAAAGCCGGATTACCAATATTTTCGGTATACAATGCTTTGGTCTTCCGGTCAATCAATTTTTCCATATCTCCGGCGCTATCACTGTCGGCAAAGCGAACTTCGATACCCAATCGTTTAAACGCAACCTTAAATTGATTATAGGTGCCACCATAAAGAAAAGGTGAAGTAACAAAGTTGTCGCCCGCCTGTAGAAAATTATGAAAAGCGATAAATTGCGCCGATTGTCCTGAAGCCGTGGCCACAGCGGCAATACCTCCTTCGAGTGCAGCCATACGCTGTTCAAACACATCGGTAGTAGGATTCTGGAGACGAGTGTATATATTACCAAATTCCGTCAAAGCAAACAGGCTGGCTGCATACTCAGCACTTTTGAATTGATAGGCCGTTGTTTGGTAGATCGGTACGGTACGACAACCTGTAACCGGGTCAGGTATCTGGCCAGCATGAACCTGCAAAGTATCGAAATGTAATTTCTTTTTGGACATATTTTAAGTGCTTTTGATTTTTCAGCCGACAAAGGTACGATATTTGTTCTTTGGTCGGTCATATAACAATACCGCATTTATAGTGTTTATAATGTATGATTAAATTATTTTTTTTGAACATGAAAAATTTTATATGCTTGTTGGCAATTGTAATATTAGGATTTACTGCCTGCGAAGGGCCTGAAGGGCCTCCGGGACCTGTTAACATCAAAACGATCACTTATACCGTAAGGGATGTCGATTGGAAATTGGTAGGAGGTCCGGACCAAATTGGCTCTTATTATCAGTATATATTTGATGAGCCTTTTCTCACATCATATGTTTATGATTACGGGACATTTATTGGATATATGTTCGATAACATCGATGGTTCGGAAGTACAGACAGGATTACCCTATACTATCTATGATATAGAAGAGACCAGCGGAGGTGAACGACCGTTTTCCGTGCAATACATGTGTGATGCTACCCCTGGAACAATTGCTTTCAAGGTTGTATTCAGTGATTTTTACACCGAACAATATGCTCCCCCAACCTGTAATTTCAGATTGATGTACATTTGGTAAGCACTGAAAAATATTTCTGAAAACACATCAATCAAAACTCCGTGAAAATACTTGTTTTCACGGAGTTTTGACAAATATACTGCTGATTTACAGGTAACTACAGTGTATTCCCATGTGTATTTGGCTTAATCTCAGGCTTTTGTTCAGTTATCCGAACAACATACTCGCCAATTAGTCGTAAGTGAAATACTTGGAGCCGTGTTTATCGCTTTTGTATTTGTTGATGCTTCGTTTTAAAATTTCATGAGAAATTAAATCTATGATATGTTTGAAAATGGGTTTGTCCGATTTTTTACCTAACTTTGTGCTCATCAGAAAAGTTCTTGATGCAACCTTGAGATTTTGGTCACCTGCAAAAACAACCCTTTTTGAACTTTTCTTTTTTTGTTCGGATATTTATGATCGTGTTTATTATATGGGTTAAATTAATCTTTTGAATATGAAAAATTTTATATGCTTATTGGTAATTATCATGTTGGGATTTACTGCTTGCGAAGGACCAGAAGGACCACAGGGGCCTCCAGGACCTTCCGGGCCTTCAGGAGCTCAAGGCCCTTCCGGCCCGCAGGGCCCTTCTGGAGTTCGAGGACCAGAAGGACCTCAGGGAACTGTTAATGTCAAAACCATCTCTTACACCGTAAGGGATGTTGAGTGGGAATTGGTAGGAGACCCTGATCAAATAGGCTCTTATTATCAACATGTATTTGATGAGCCTTTTCTCACGCCAGATATTTATGAATACGGGACATTTATCGGATATATGTTCGATAAAATCAATGGTTCGGAAGTACAAACAGGATTGCCCTATACTATCTATGATATAGAAGTGACCAACGAAGGTGAGCGACCGTTTTCTGTACAATATATGTGCGCTGCTACTCCGGGAACAATTGCTTTCAAGGTTGTATTCAGTGATTTTTACACCGAACAATATGCTCCCTCAACCTGTAATTTCAGGGTGATGTATATGTGGTAATCATTGAAAAATATTTCTGACAGCATATCGATCAAAAATCCGTAAACACAAGTGTTTTACGGATTTTTGATAAAAACTACTGATTTAGAGGAAACTACATCTTGTGCCTTTCAAATGTTTTTGTGTCATTTTAACTTTTTGTTTGTATACTTTATTTCAATTTTATCCACATGAGCTTATTCCACACCCATTCCAACGGTCCGCGCCGGTTATCTCTGAGCCACCATCTGCTGAAAAATAACAGGATGATGAAGGTCGCTATGCCGGCGAGCAGGCTGAACAATGGACCGGAAACTGCGTATAGTCCCAATCCCCAGTGATAATAGATGAATGACCCGATGATAGAGCCACATATATAGTTAGAAAGGCTCATTCTTCCATAAGGGATAAGTCCGGCTTCGATATTCCGGAATTTTGTTTTTACCCACAACAGTACAAATGAGGAAACCAGAAAAGTTGCAAAAGCAATGTTACTCCACATAGACAGTATTACGTTCAGCGGGACGGATATCCCAGGACGTAATTCTGCAATGGCCGGACACACCTTAAGCGTATACAACGGAATAAAACAGATGATAGAGATGGACCATGCCTTCTTCCATAATCCCTCCCTTTTCCCTGCTTCGGCGAATAGTCCGTTCCTACCCATAATAATTCCGAGGAGAAATAGTGCAAGTGTTTGGAAATAACGTCCCGAACGCCATGCGAAAAGATGGGAGTTTACCATACCTGAAGTCAAATTCGTAGTGAGTACATCCCAGAAGGTTCCCGTTGTTGCCGCTTCTACAGCATTGTGATAAAATATACGCGGATAACTACAAGGAACGAATTCAGGATTGATCAATCCAATACCCAAATGAATAAGTTCCCAAGGTTCAAGCAAGAAAATGATCGTCAATATAGTAAGTACCCTTGTGCTCAGGTTTCTCAGGGGAATGATGAGTATTCCGGCTAATGCGTAAACAGACAATATTTCGCCCGAATAGAACATGATATGTAGAATCCCGAATATGAATAGCAGGCACATCCGCCAAAAGAAGCGTCCGGCAAAATTCTCTCCGCGTTTTTTACGGTTCTCAAACTGGATGTAAAAGCTGAACCCGAACGTTAGGGCGAAAATAGCATACATCTTTCCACCGAAAATGAAGAATACTGTATTCCACAGAAACTTGTCAACTGCAGCCAGAAGTAGGCTGGATGATTCTACGAAATTGGCTATATCGAAATGTTCTACATGATGCAGGAGTACAATGCCCAGCAAGGCAAATCCCCGAAGCGCGTCAACCAAGCTAATCCGGTTGTTTGAAATTGTCATTTTGTGTGATGTTTGATGGAATAACTTATTAGTTTTTGCAAAAAATGATTTACTGTGTTTGCATTAACTTAAATTAGTTATAATACAAAGATACACAAATTATTGACCTGCGACATAAAATTGCATGGAAACAAATTTTGGAATCATAGTTAAGATTGTCGCAGCTATTTACAGATTAAAGAATATCTGGACATATCTAAATAGACAATAGCAATTTAGTATCCGATGGAGTATAAAGCGATTAGAACAAAGATAAAAATATTATTAAAAAGTTGATGCGTAAGTATCGTATTTTAAGAAATTTACGGCGGTTGTAAAAAGGTAAATATCCAACTTGCATGCTAACTATACCTAAGTAAAAACAAAAAGCACCTGCAAGAAATCTTGCAAGTGCCTTATTTTCCAGCGGACCCGGAGGAACTCGAATCCCCAACCTTCTGATCCGTAGTCAGATGCTCTATCCAATTAAGCTACGAGTCCTTTACTTTTGCGGGTGCAAAGATATGCATCTTTTTCCGATTGTAAAGTAAAATCTGAAAAAAAGATAAAAACTTTTTCACCTTTTTGTAATGTGCGTTTTTTATGTAATTTTGAGCACATATATAAAAAATAAATATTTATAATGATGAATAATAACATGCTTAATGAAGTTACCAACAGAGCCAAGACATGGCTTTCTGAAGCTTTCGATGAAAACACCCGTAAGCAGGTAAAAGATATGATGGAACACAATCCCGCCGAACTCACTGAGTGCTTTTATAGAAACTTGGAATTTGGCACAGGAGGTTTGCGAGGCTTGATGGGTGTAGGAACCAACCGTATGAATATCTATACCGTGGGAATGGCCACACAAGGTTTGTGCAATTACCTGAAGAAAAATTTTACAAACCTGCCCGAGATTAAAGTTGCCATCGCACATGACAGCCGCAACAACAGCCGATTGTTCGCCGAGACTACCGCAGGTATTTTCGCTGCTAACGGGATCAAAGTATACTTGTTTGATTCATTACGTCCTACTCCCGAATTATCATTTGCCGTCCGTCATTTCGGGTGTCAGAGCGGAGTGGTCATCACCGCATCCCACAATCCCAAAGAATATAATGGCTACAAAGCATATTGGGACGATGGCGCTCAGGTGATCCCTCCCCACGATAAAGCAATTATCGCCGAAGTAGGGCGAACCTCTATTGAATCGGTGAAATTCAACGGTCCCAAAGAGTTAATCACAAGTATCGGAAAAGAAATAGATGAAATCTATACCGATGCCATTGTCGGTTTGACATTGTCGCTCGATGCCATTCAACGACACAAAGAATTGAAAATTGTGTATACTCCCATTCATGGAACAGGAGTAATGTTGGTGCCGATGGTATTGAAAAAGAAAGGATTCATCAATATTTACCATATTCCGGAACAGGATATTTCGGATGGCAATTTTCCGACGGTCAAATCGCCTAACCCCGAAGAATCCGCTGCGCTGAATCTGGCAATGCAGAAAGCCAAAGAAGTAGATGCCGATATCGTAATGGGTACCGACCCGGATGCGGATCGTGTAGGTATTGCTGTGAAAAATGGGAAAGGCGAATGGGAAATACTCAATGGTAACCAATCGGCAGCCATATTGATCTATTATCTCATCAAACGCTGGAACGAATTAGGAAAATTGCATGGCAAGGAATACATTGTTAAAACTATTGTAACAACCGAGTTGGTGGCCGAAATAGCTGCAAAAAATAACGTACCATGTTACAATGTTCTCACAGGTTTTAAATGGATCGCTGATATCATCCGTAAACATGAAGGTAAGACGACATTCATCGGAGGTGGTGAAGAAAGCTACGGATACCTTTGTGGCGAATTCGTCCGTGACAAAGACGCGGTAATGTCGTGCGCTTTCTTTGCTGAAATCGCTGCGTGGGCTAAAAACCAGGGGAAGACTCTATTCGATATCCTACTCGAAGTGTATACGCAATATAGTTTCTACAAGGAAAAAGGAGTTTCTGTTGTTAAGACAGGAAAATCTGGTGCTGAAGAAATTCTTGCTATGATGGATGGCTATCGCAATACTCCGCCCAAAACCATCAATGGCTCGCAAGTGGTAAAAATTCTGGATTATGAAAAGCTGATAGCAATTGATACAACATCAGGCAAAACTGAAAAGATCGATATGCCAGTGTCCGATGTGTTGCAATTTATCACTGTTGATGGTACCAAGATCTCCATTCGTCCGTCAGGAACCGAACCAAAGATCAAATATTACATCAGTGTTAAAGAGATGTTGCCTACTGTTTCAGATTATGCCAAAGTCAACCAGTTGCTTGATGACAAGATCGACAACATTGTCAAAGATTTAAAATTGAAATAGTCTTTTCGTTAGTTTACTGATTTACTTAAAATAATGCAACCTCAAAGAGTCTGAATAAAACTTTGAGGTTGCATTTATGCGTTTACAACAATCCCAGTTCGAGGAGTGCTTCTTCGGACATCATGTCTTTAGACCATGGCGGATCAAAGACCAGGTTGACCGCTACGCTTTTCACACCTTCGATTGCTTCTACGCTTTCCTTCACCTGCAACAGGATATCATCGGCAATCGGACAGTTGGGTGCAGTAAGTGTCATCGTGACGGACACTTCGTTATCGTCATTCACATGAATATCATATATCAACCCCAGGTCGTAAATATTGACAGGGATTTCAGGATCATATACCCCTTTCAGAACTTCGACAATCCGGGTTTCCAACTGCAACAAATTATTTATTTCCGTATTATTTCCCATAGCACCTCATGTCTTATTGTTTACACTTTGAAAAGCCAAAGCATATAACTTCATCTGTTTGACCATCGATAACAGTCCGTTCGAGCGTGTTGGCGACAGATTTTGCCGCAAGCCAATTTTATCAATAAAATATAAATCGGCATGGACAATATCTTCAGGTTTCTGTCCGGATAGGACACGGATCAGTAACGAAATAATCCCCTTGGTGATGATGGCATCGGTTTCGGCACGATAAATCACCACGTCCCCCTGCATTTCAGACATCAGCCAAACACGCGACTGACACCCGTTGATCAGATATTCGTTGGTTTTATATTTCGGATCAAGTGGTTCCAAATCTTTGCTCAATTCAATCAGGTATTCGTAACGATCCAACCAATCGTCGAAAATTTCAAATTCCTTTATGATTGCATCTTGTTCTCCTTGTATTGATTTCATCCCGCTATATTCAAATTATACCTTTTATTTCCACCACACTGGCACAAAAAATCCTTTTCGTTCCAGTTGATAAACATGCATGGAAGTATCATTTTAATTTTCCGACAAAACTACTACAAAAAAAGTACCGATATGAAAACGATCCTCTTCGCCGGAATTGAAACATATCTATTTTCGATTGCGTATCCAGGGCAACCGCATCAAATTTTTCCATCCTTTTTTACCTTTGCTGAATGGAACAAGATATATCTCACTATTTTCAAGAAGTCCCCGATCCCCGTGTAGTTAACATGTGCGATCATTTGTTATCCGACATACTATTGATC
>JAVBNI010000167.1:0-18764 GCA_031551645.1 Bacteroidales bacterium
GATCAATAGTATGTCGGATAACAAATGATCGCACATGTTAACTACACGGGGATCGGGGACTTCTTGAAAATAGTGAGATATATCTTGTTCCATTCAGCAAAGGTAAAAAAGGATGGAAAAATTTGATGCGGTTGCCCTGATTTTTAATTCTTAACTCTTAATTTTTAATTTTTTACCCTAAAAATTTAAACAAATTTCAAAAAGTCGATCTTGTAGAGCATTTCATCATGAATAAGTCTGGTTTCGATGTCTTTACAGAAAATCAAAAATCATATTTATATGAAAAAACTTCTTTTGCTTTTTTTGTTTCTACCCTGCCTGACTCAGGTGGACGCCCAACCGGATGTATTTTTACAATTGAAACCGGATGTAGATAATCCCCGCAACAGCGAAGGCGATTTTATTACATTAAAAAACAAGCAGATTCTTTTCATTTATACCCATTATACGGGAAAATCTGATTCCGATCATGCTCCGGCATATTTGGCCGGCCGGTATTCCAAAGATGGTGAAAAAACATGGACACAGGAAGATACCCGTATCGTAGAAAACGAAGGAACCATGAATGTAATGTCGGTTTCGCTCCTGCGCCTTCAAAACGGGAACATAGCGCTGTTTTATCTGCGAAAAAACTCGGAAAGCGACTGTATCCCTTTGATGAGGATCTCAACTGACGAAGCCCGAACATGGAGCGACCCGGTTACCTGTATTACAGACAAAAAAGGATATTTTGTCCTGAACAACAGTCGTGTAATACAACTGAACAACGGGCGGTTGTTGATGCCGGTCGCACAACATAACGACGAAACAAATCCCAAGTTACAGGATCGCGCTAAAATCTGGTGTTATTATTCTGATGACAGTGGTACAACATGGCATTGTAGCAAGGAAGTACCCAATCCGTCAGGAGTAATATCGCAAGAACCAGGCGTGGTGGAGCTAAAAGATGGATCGATCATGATGATTATCCGGGCAAGTGGCGGATTTCAACAAATATCACACTCTCATGACAAAGGCATAACATGGACGCCAATGTTTACCAGTACCATCCGGTCGCCTTTATCACCGGCCACGATTGCCCGTATTCCTACTACCGGCGATTTAATGCTTGTATGGAACAATAACAACAAAGACCAGCTTCGCACGCCCTTAACTGTAGCTATCTCCAAAGATGAAGGAAAAACATGGCAATATATCAAAAACATAGAAAATAACCCTGATGGTTGTTATTGTTATATTGCTGTTTATTTTTACCGGAAGAAAGTTTTACTGGCCTATTGCGCAGGGAAAGGTGAATGGGATTTGTCAAATACAAATATCACCGGATTTCCGGTTAAATGGTTGTATCAATAAATTCAATCAATTTTATTCTTCTAAATCACTTGTGGTAATTTGATCAGTATAGTTGTTCCTTTGTTGGGAACGCTGTTTATTTCCATTTCGCCACCATGACGGTTAATAATACCATATGAAATGGGCAACCCCAATCCCGTACCATCTTTCTTGGTCGTGTAAAAAGGATTGAATACATTTTCAATATCTTTCTGATCGATACCTTTTCCGGAATCTTTAAAAGAAATCAATAAGTAACGCGACTGATAATCCAATGAACGTCCGCTTTCAATATTCAGGGTCAGTTGTCGTTCCTCTAAACCTTCCATAGCTTCTACCGCATTGAGGATCACGTTCAGAAAGACCTGCTTCAACTGAGTAGGGTCAGCTACCACAGTTGTCCTTTTCGTGCGAACATTGAAATCTACCGATACCTGATATTTATTAATCGTACTACTAAACAACATCAGCGATTGCTGTAATAATTGTTCGATATCCACATCTGTAGTTTCCAGTTCCGATGGTTTGGAAAACGACAACATGCCTTGTACAATTTTATTGATTCGGTCGACTTCTTCCATCAGTTCGTTCACCATTTCCAACTTATCGACATCTTGGATACTCTTTCCCAGATATTGCACAGTACTGCGGATGGCAGTCAACGGGTTACGAATTTCGTGTGCTGCTCCGGCAGCCAATTGTCCCAGAATTGCTAAGCGATCGGCACGATACATCTTCTTGATACGGGCGCTTTGTTCTTCATAAAGAGCCGTATTTTCTATGGCAAATGCAGCCTGATCGAATAACAGGGTCAGCAGATCGATATCCTGTCGCGAAAAATTGTGACCATCGATACGTTGGCCCAAAAATACAAGTCCGCTCACACGGTTCATCACTTTTAAGGGATAAATCAGTTCAATGTTAGCTTCCCGAATCAGGCTTTGTTCTTTTTCCGAAAAATACATCATTACATTTTCCTGGTGGGATGTTCTGAATGCTGTTTCATTAACCGATAACCAGTTAATCAATTTACTATGAGGCGTAAATGTCACGTGACAGAACAAATCATCATCCTGTTGTTTTCCCACATAAAGATATTGTTCTGTGTCGGGATTTTGCAGAAAAAATACAATACGTGTAACTGGTGAAATCTGCTTGACCTTAGAAATAGTATTGGCTACTAATAAATCCCTGTCAGCAATGAGCATCAATGAGCGATTGAACTCCGAAAGCATGGTACGTAAAAACACGCTGTCAGATATCTGAAGAGATTTTTCCTTTTTTAATATTGTCATGAAATAATAAAACGATCCATCACAAACATAAGCAAATTTTTAAATGCGACAGTAGTGCTGGGCTAAATATTCTAAATTAATCTGAAATGTTAATATCTTTGTTCATCTCACATTCAAGATCGCAAATCGAAGGTAATGAAACACGAATTTCAAAATTTATAGATATGAATGAATTAGTCATCAAAAAGTGGAATACCCCTGAAAATGCATCATGGGAAATTATCACCAGTAGCTTGGAATTATCATCGTGGAATGATATCGACGTAGTCAACTGGCCGGAATACAATTATCATCCATTGGTACAGTTTCGGATGATGTACAGCGATACGGAAATTTTACTTCAATACCGTGTAAAAGAAAAATATATCCGCGCTGTAGCCACCCATGACCACGGTGAAGTATGGAAAGATTCGTGTGTCGAGTTTTTCGTTGCACCAGCGAATGATGGAATATATTATAACTTTGAGTTCAACTGTTGTGGAGTATGTCTTTTGGCTGCCGGCACCTCACGTCACGGCCGTGAAAAAGCGCCTCTTGAAGTTGTTACACAAACACGGCGCTTGCCGAGTTTAGGCAGAAATATATTTCAGGAACGTACCATCAATACGGATTGGAATATCGTGCTGGCTATCCCCTACTCTTGCTTTTTTAAGCATCCGGAATACTCTCCTACAGGGAAAAATGTCCGGGCCAATTTCTATAAATGTGGTGACGATCTTACAGAACCTCATTATTTGAGCTGGAATCCCATCGGAACAGAAAAACCGGATTTTCATCGCCCGGAATACTTTGGTTTATTGCATTTTAGATAAGACAAAGAAACCTATTATCGCCTATCAGCCTGTCTGCGAAGCCTATACTCCTTCCTCCCGATGATATGCAATCGCACGGTTCATGAAGCGATTAAACGGTATCATTTTTTTGAACACTTGTATGCTTGTTTCAAGCAGCGCATCACGTCCGAGCAAATCTTCATCAATATTTCTGAAAAAGGAAAATTCCTTGCGTTTAATCAGATCCATATCCGGAAAATCCTTTGGGAATCCGACTGGCGCAGTACGTAACTTGCCTCCTTCAAACCATTTAAACGTAGACGTGAAATCTTCACAGTTGATGATCGCCTTATACTCTTCAATATTTTCATATATGTCCGTTCTTAGAGCCTTTAATGTAGGAGCATCAGGAGCATATACACCACCCGCCCACATCGAATGATTCAGATATCCGGCACTCGTCGGCTCAATATGAAAATAATAACCACACAGTTCGCTTTTACGACCTCCCGGAGCAATATATGCACCGAAATGGTTTTTATAGGGCGTTTTATCGGGTGAGAAACGGACATCCCGGTATATCCGGTAAACGCAATCCTTCGCTGTTATTGGGCCTATCGAAGGATCAAAAAGACGTACTTCTTTAATCAGTTGATCAACAAAACCGTCAAATTCATTTTTGGCTTCCAGATAATCATTACGGTGAGCATCAAACCATTCCTTATGGTTGTTGGCAATCAGCTCACGCAGGAAGTTTATTGTCCGAATCATAATTGGAAATTTTTAAATTTAATAGGCAAAAATAGATATTTTTGTTGTCTTTTAAACTATCCTGCTGATCACTCAGCAGTCACCAAAATATTCAACAAACATTGCGCATGTCCCTTTATAATTTTTATCAGGATCGCGTTCAACGATTTGCACGTGAAGAAAAAAAATGTGAACAGCAAAACAACCGGTATGCCTGGTTGCGACTGCTGATCATTATTGTTACCATTATTGCCGGGATTGGTACTTTTCCAATATCCATATGGCTGGGTGTTGGAATAGTTATCGTGTTGTTAGTTGTCTTTGCCGTCTGTTTGAAAAAGCATCTGGCTAATATCGAACTGCAACACCAAAACGAACGTTTCAAAACAATCAATCAACAGGAAATCAATGGCATTGAAGGCGATTATTCGGCGTATGATCCCGGAGATCAGTATATGAATCCGAAGCACGATTATACATCCGATCTGGATATTTTTGGTAGCCATTCACTGTTTCGTTTTCTAAATCGGACTACCAGTCCGTCGGGAAGTGACATGTTGGCAGAATGGTTGAAAACTCCGGCTTCAACATTAGAGGTTAACGACCGGCAGGCTGCTGTGAAGGAACTGGCCAGCATGGTTGATTGGCGACAACGTATGCAGGTGGTCGGATTAAAATATAAAAAACAGGCAAAGGAATTGCCGGGCTTTCTCGACTGGCTGAAAAGCGATACCCCTCTTTCAGAAAATCGCAAATTGTTGCTGGTGATGAAAATACTTCCATGGATTACCGTTGCTGTTATTATTGCCGCATGTTTGGGGTGGATCCCTCCTGTCGTCATACTGTTATTGTTCATCGTACATATTATTATTTCCGGATCAGTGATTAAAAAGGTGAACTACCAACACCAGCAAGTCTCACGGAAAGTGAATTTCATCAGCACTTATTCGGAATTGATCAGTCTGTTTGTCCATGCCGGTTTTGTTTCACCATACCTCGCTGCATTGCACGAACGTTTCACTGGTGATAGGGCTTTACAACAGATCAAGGCTTTGGAAAACCGGATTAAGAAGCTCGACTACCGCCTGAATATGCTCTATATCCCTGTTAATATCCTGTTTTTCTTCGACTACAAACATTTAGTCTGGCTCGAACAATGGCGATGCGGAACAGGACAAAAAATTCCTGCATGGTTCAACGCTATAGCCCGGGTGGAAGTATTGTCGAGTTTTGCCAATATGCAGCATAACCATTCCGATTGGGTGATGCCGGAAATACGGGATGATTATTTTTCGTTAGAGGCAAAAGAGATTGGACACCCGTTGATTATAGAAAAGGAGCGAATATGCAACGATTTTGAACTTAATGGTAAGGGAAAAATAGCCGTCATTACCGGTTCGAATATGTCGGGTAAAAGCACCTTCCTGCGGAGTGTTGGTGTAAATATGGTATTGGCATTATCCGGAGCGCCGGTCTGCGCCAAATTTTTCTCCATCACAAATTGCCAATTATACACCTATATGCGTATAGCCGATAATCTGGAAGAACACACTTCGTCGTTCTATGCTGAATTGAAACGCCTGAAACAGCTCATCGATATTACCAAAAACGGACAACACGTTTTTTTCCTTTTAGATGAAGTTCTTCGCGGGACCAATTCTCGCGACCGGCAAATCGGTTCAATGGCCTTAGTCAGGCAATTAGTCGAACTGCAAACTTCAGGAATTATAGCCACACACGATCTTGCATTGGGTGAATTAGAAACAGAATTACCTCAGAATGTCAATAATTCACACTTCGATGTACAAATCAATGGAGAAGACATGTTGTTTGATTATAAACTATATTCAGGAATTTGTACCAGCCTGAACGCTTCCATCTTAATGCGGAAAATCGGAATTAATGTATCCTGATTGCATACTTTGGCACATGTTTTGCTTACCTATCATAAAGTAAAGATTTCATAAGATATTGTTCTAAATAGTGTAATTTTGTAGTTTTTACTTGGAATACTTTTCCTAATACAGAAGTTGCGTAAAGTAAACTATCCAATTAATAAAATCCGCTTATGCGGATTTTTTTATTTTTCAATTTTTGTATTTTATTCTTATGTTTGCAAAACATAAACAAAAGCATTCCCAAACAACATGAAAAACAAAAAGGCCAACCGGAGAGAGTTTCTTCAACTTTCGGCCGCTGCGGCAGCAGGCGCAGCGCTGTTTGTTACCGAAACATCAGCATCATCGTTGAATTTAGATTCGAATGGAATACAAAATGACATTCCTGTCCGGACGCTTGGAAAAACAGGCCTTAAAATCCCCATCCTGAGCATGGGTGTGGACCGTCCCGATAGCGGATCTGTGATAAAAGCCGCTTTCAATGCCGGCGTATATCATTTTGACACAGCATATATCTATCAAAACGGGAAAAATGAAGAACAACTGGGTAACTTTTTTGAAGGTAAGCAGCGTGATAGTTTTTGTGTTTCATCCAAAGGCATGTTTGGTTATCCCCTGAAAGATAGTTTTGAAAAAGAGTTGAATGACAAATTGGATATCAGCCTGAAACGTTTGAAAATCGATTATGTCGACATTTTTTATACCCATGATATCCGCATTACGGAAAAGATCAAAGATGAACGGATCATTAAGGCCATGCAAAAAATTAAGGCCGAAGGAAAAGCCCGTTTTATCGGATTTTCATCACACGACCACAATCCGGACATTCTTAACGCCGCGATTGATACCGGAATTTATGATGTCGGATTAGTTTGCTACAATTTTAAAATGAATCGGCTCGAAGAAATGGATCAAGCTATCGAACGAGCTGTAAAAGCAGGTATGGGTATTATTGCCATGAAAAATATGGCGGGCGGTACGGAAGATGCTGAGGGTAAGAAAAAAATAAATGCCCAGGCTTGTCTCAAGTTCGTGTGGAAAAACAAAAATATCACAACTGTTATTCCCGGATTTACGACTTATGATCAATTGGATGAATGCTTGGCCGCGGCAAAAAATCCAAATATAACATCGTCCGAACAAGAATATCTGGCAGCCTTACGGGAAAAAGAAATGCTGTATTGTCAGCAATGTGGCAAATGTCAGGAACAATGTCCGCAAAAACTACCTATTCCCGACATTATGCGAGCTTATATGTATTGTTATGGATACAAACATGCACAGTTATCGAAAGATACACTTTTAGGATTAAATATACAATCAAACATATGCGCCGGATGCGACACTTGCCGGATAACAGATTGTCCTTCCGGTTTTGACATTGCAAAGAAAATCGCAGCAATCATACCGATAACACAGGTTCCTAATGAATTTTTAGCGTAAACAGCAGCAAATTATATTTCAGTAAAAAACTGAAATATAAAATCTGCCTTATGCATATCTTCATAAAACGATGATGCATAGGGCAGATTAATGTATTTTGATGAAATATTCAATTACTTAAATGTCAAATTTCTTTTTAAGAATATCGACATAGTCCAGTTTTTCCCAGCCAAAAAATTCTACCACTTTTGATTTTTGTCCACCATAGTTTATGACTACTTCTTTGGCGTACGGTTCGTTACCAAAATGTCCGTATTTCACAGTATCCCGGAATATCGGATTCTTCAAGCCAAAACGTTTTACGATGCTGTATGGTCTCAGGTCGAATATTTTTGCCACTCTCTGTGCTATTTCGCTGTCAGATAAAGACACATGCGACGTTCCATAAGTGTTGACATACAAGCCGACAGGATCGGCAACACCAATGGCATAAGCCACCTGCACCAATACTTCATCGGCAATACCCGCAGCCACAATGTTTTTGGCAATATGCCGCGTAGCATAAGCTGCAGAACGGTCTACTTTTGAAGAGTCCTTACCGGAAAATGCACCTCCGCCGTGCGCTCCTTTTCCTCCGTATGTATCGACAATAATCTTGCGGCCTGTAAGGCCGGTATCTCCGTGCGGACCGCCAATGACAAACTTTCCAGTTGGATTGACATGCAGAATGTATTTGTCATCGAACAACTTCCGGACTCTTTCCGGTAATTCTTGTACCACGCGGGGGATTAATATGTTTTGGACATCATTGCGAATCATGTCCAACATTTTCTGTTCTTCATCAAAATCATCGTGTTGGGTTGATATGACAATGGTATGAATACGCTGCGGCTGGCCTTCGTCATTATATTCAATCGTCACTTGCGACTTTGCATCAGGACGCAGGTATTTCATTTGTTTTCCTTCCCTGCGGATAGCCGTCAATGTAGTTAACAATCGACGCGACAATACCAATGATAAGGGCATATATTCGTCTGTTTCTTTACAGGCATAACCGAACATCATTCCCTGATCGCCGGCGCCTTGTTCTTCTTCCTTAGCGCGTGCCACTCCCTGGCTGATATCCGGCGATTGTCCATGTATGGCTGAAAGGACGCCACAAGAAGTACTTTCGAACATGTATTCGCCTTTCGTATAACCGATTTCACCGATTACATCGCGCGCAACCTGTTGTACGTCAACATATCCTATTGTTGTTACTTCGCCGCTCAAAACGACTAAACCGGTAGTTACCAATGTTTCGCATGCCACCCTCGAATTAGGATCACAACGCAAAAATTCATCCAATAATGCATCTGAAATCTGGTCTGCTACTTTGTCCGGATGGCCTTCGGATACAAACTCCGAAGTAAATAAATATGACATGTAATTAAATTATAATGGTTTTTAACAATGGTACAAAATTAATAATAAGTATTGGAAAAACTGATATAAAAAAGCATTTCACTTTGTTTACGAAAACTCAGTCTTTATTTTAGCCGGTAAATGGGTAAATATCAAATCATAAGAATGATCCGTCCATTCGCAAATCAACTGATCGGATATCAAGTCGAGTTGGATGGTGTTCCAATGTATTTTATTCATATGATAACCGGGATTCACAACTGCCGGATACTGTTCGCGCAGTCGGAGCGCTTTTTCCGGATCGCACTTGAGATTGACCCTGTTGTCGTAAATATCGATAAAAGCGAATATTTTTCCACCAATTTTAAAAACCAATGTGTCATCATCAAATGGGAAACTTTCTGTAACGCCTCTTTTACCGAGGCAATATTCGCGATATTGTTCTACATTCATTATTTCCCGGCTTGGGGCTTTTCTTTTCGCGAAAATGGGTTTTTACGCGGTGAAGTTCCTTTGGTATTTGTTGTTCCCGAATCGGGTTTCACTTTTTTAGATTTTCCACCCGACATGTTTCCACCTCCGCCTTGCTGGATACTTGAGGGATTTACTCTGCTTTTAGATTTTTCTTCTTTATACGTTCCCCCTCCGCCAATCTGAATATCAGACGGATTTACACTTTTAGACGATCCTTCTTTATAAGTTCCTCCACCGCCTATCTGTATATTAGCCGGATCGGGCTTTGAAACTTTCCGTTCTTTTCCTTCAAATGAAGTTGCCCTACGGTCCTCATTGTTTTTTTCTGACTGTTTCCGGTTGGCTGCCATTCGTTTTTCTACTTCTTTGGCTCGTTTTTTCTCTAACTTCTCTATGTCGTCTTTCGGGCGGAACCACCTGACTAAGAAAAATTCCTTTTTCTTGGAATATTTAGTATTGGACTCGTCAAGATGGGTATCCATGCGGTTACGTGTTTCTTCAGTTTGGAAAGCACGATGTCTCGTTATGCCATCCTGATATGCTTTTTCTTCTTCCTTTTTTCTTTCTTTCTCTTTTTGGGCTTGTGCTTTTTCAGCCTTTTTTACTTCTTTACCTTTGGAACCTCGTTCTGCCTTTTTCGATTCCCGTTCGATTTTTTTTATGCTCGATGATTTCTTGGTACCACTACACGAAGGTGCTACAATCCCTACCATACATACCACAATCATGTATATCAATATTGTATGGAAACGACAAAAAAAGGAATACAAATATTTTGGCAATCTATGCTTCATAAATTTCTTTCTATGTATACGTTTTTCGGTAGAGATTGTTTCAGAAAATAAGGTAACATTAAATTAAGAACTTAGCGTTAGAAGTCTCACCAGAGGTAATTTCAATACGCATATTTACATGCAATTATGCAATATTTGTTTCATTTTTCATAGAAAAACCTCTGAGATCGTCAAGATTCAGAGGTTTAGTGCAATGGTTGCCTATTATTTTTCCAGTGTGTGGTCACAACACCTTGACCGACCTTTCAATCGGATCCTTTAATTTCCTAATTCCGAGATAAATTTTACCCGCATCAGACGGACATCTTCTTCCGAATAATCATCTTCGCCTAATGCTTTTAAAGCATCTTCGATAGATTCTGTTTCGGCTTCTTCTTTGAAATAAGTGTATATTTCGTCGCGGCGATCTTCGTCGAGTACCTGATTGATGTAATAATCCAGATTTAATTTGGTACCCGAATTCACTATTGCCTCAATTTCTGTTAAGAGTTCAGGAATATCCAAGTTTTTGGCTGCACAAATATCTTCAAGGGCTATCTGGCGGTCAATGGCTTGGATGATATATACTTTCAATCCGGATTTATTTACGACCGATTTCACCACCATATCCTGCGGACGAATAATCTCTTTCTCTTCCACGTATGCTTTGATGATGTCGACAAATTCTTTCCCGTACCGTTGTGCTTTTCCGGCTCCCACACCCGCTATGTTTTGCATTTCGTTCATCGTGATGGGATACTGTATACACATATCTTCGAGTGATGTATCCTGGAAAATGACAAACGGTGGAAGATTTTTCTGTTTGGATATCTTTTTACGAAGATCTTTCAGGATTTTAAATAATTCCTCGTCGACAGTACTGCTTTTTCCGGCCAGGTTAACAGTTGCATCCTCGTCTTCTTCACCATATTCATGATCTTGCGACAACATGATGGAATATGGTTCTTCCAAAAAATCACGGCCTTTAGCTGTTAACTTCAATAAGCCGTAGTTTTCGATTTCCTTCTGTATCAATCCGGCCACCAATGCCTGGCGAATAACCATGTTCCAAAACCGGGCGTCTTTTTCATCACCTGATCCG
Source organism: Bacteroidales bacterium (assembly GCA_031551645.1). Taxonomy (GTDB): domain Bacteria; phylum Bacteroidota; class Bacteroidia; order Bacteroidales; family UBA4181; genus JAIRLS01. The sequence goes on from JAVBNI010000167.1 coordinate 11,185, forward strand.
AACAATTCCAATTTATGGTGTTTATAACTCTTGATCGCGCTATCAGCGTCCCCAGCCAGGAAATTAGCCACATGTTCGCCTTTGAACTTTTCCTGAAGCTCGATAACCGCATTCAGTAAAGTCAGTAGATATTGATCTCCTTCGAACTGGGTTTTCGGATGGCGGCAATTATCACAGGTTTCGCAACTTTCTTCAGTATAAGTTTCACCAAAATAATGCAGCAACAGTTTGCGACGACATAATGCTGATTCGGCATACGCAACCGTTTCCAAAAGAAGCTGTTTGCCAATTTCCTGCTCAGCAACCGGCTTGCCTTGCATGAATTTTTCAAGTTTTTGTATGTCTTTGTAACTGTAGAAAGTGATGCAATTACCCTCACCACCATCACGTCCCGCACGTCCGGTTTCCTGATAGTACCCTTCAAGACTTTTGGGAATGTCGTAATGAATAACATAACGAACATCCGGTTTATCAATTCCCATCCCGAAAGCGATTGTTGCAACAATGACATCCACTTCTTCCATCAGGAATTTATCCTGGTTACCCGACCGGGTCACAGCATCCATACCGGCATGATATGCTAAAGCCTTGATACCATTGACTTGCAATTGTTCTGCCAGTTCTTCAACTTTTTTACGGCTTAGGCAATAAATAATACCCGATTTACCAGAATTATTTTTGATATACTTGATAATTTCTTTTTCGGCATTTATCTTCGGACGTACCTCATAATAAAGGTTCGGACGATTGAATGACGCCTTAAAAACCTGTGCATCCAACATGCTAAGATTTTTCTGGATGTCATGCTGGACTTTAGGCGTAGCAGTGGCAGTGAGCGCCATGATCGGAGCATCGCCTATTTCAGTGATAATAGGACGTATACGACGATATTCCGGACGAAAATCATGTCCCCATTCTGAAATACAATGCGCCTCGTCAATAGCATAAAACGAAATGGTCAATTGTTTGAGGAATTGTACATTTTCGTCCTTTGTCAGGGATTCGGGTGCAACATACAGCATTTTGGTCTTACCACTGAGAATATCTTCTTTCACCTTGGTAATTTGCGCCTTGTTTAGCGATGAATTCATAAAATGCGCTACGCCGTCTTCCGACATAAAATTACGCATGGTATCCACCTGGTTTTTCATCAACGCAATAAGCGGTGAAATGATGATGGCTGTTCCATCCAGCATTAACGCGGGCAGTTGGTAACATAAGGATTTACCCCCGCCTGTGGGCATTAATACAAAAGTATTCTTCCCGTCGAGCACATGCTTGATGATCGCCTCCTGGTTTCCTTTAAAAGTCGAAAAACCAAAATATTTTTTAAGATTTTCAATTAATGGATTTTTTGTTTCCTTTTCCATTTACTTCCCTGATTCTGATGGTGTTATTGTCTTTATATTATTTTACTAAATACAAGAAGCATAATGCTTTTTCAAATATTATGCCGTTGTTGCTCCTATATGCTTTTTTGACATTTCCGCATAAAACCTGATTACATCATGCTTTGATTCGACAAAAAATGAATACTTTTGCAAGCTAAAATTACAATAAAAATCGATGCCGCAAAAAAATATTTGACGAAAGGTATAACCTGAAAAAATGGTAAGGTTTTACCGGATCGATTTCGGGGGCGCAAATCTATAATTTTTTGATGATTTGCAAAGCGATATTTTGACAAAGGGTGTATTTTCATATGTAATTTTAAAAAACACAATATTTATTTAACCTTATATTTAAGGCATGGCAAAGAATACAAGCGGTGAGATGTCATTTCTGGAACACCTGGAAGAACTTCGTTGGCACATCGTTCGTTCCGCAATAGCTATAGTCGGTTTTGCTGTTGCGGCATTTATTTTTAGCCGGTTTATTTTCGACCAGATTTTGCTGGCGCCCAAGAATCCGGAGTTTTTCAGTAATCGTATGTTGTGCAGGTTGGCTGAAATACTTCATACGCCTGCTTTATGCATCAATTCTAAGACCTTCGAAGTGATGAATACAAAAATGGCAGGTCAATTTTCTGCCGACATCATGATATCACTGTATTGTGGTCTTATCATGGCATTTCCTTTTGTGGTGTGGGAAATGTGGCGTTTCATCTCGCCGGCCCTATATAGTAAGGAACGGGAACATGCTCGTGGTTCTGTATTTTCCATATCGGCATTGTTCCTTCTGGGGGCTGTTTTCGGATATTATGTTATTGTCCCCTTGTCGGTTCATTTTCTTGGCGGCTACCAGGTCAGTGCAGAGGTAATATCCCGAGTCGACCTGAACTCATATGTCTCTACCATAGCGTATATCCCGCTGGCGACAGGTGTTATATTTGAATTACCCATCCTGATGATTTTTCTTACCAAAGTAGGGATTATCACGCCTTCGTTCATGATTAATTATCGAAAACATGCCTATATAGTCCTGATGATTTTATCATCTATTATTACCCCTCCGGACGTTTTTAGCATGATATTGGTCGTATTACCTTTAGTCTTGTTATATGAGGTCAGTATTTTCCTAACCAAACGAACAGCAAAAAAACATCAGCAAACCATTGATGAAATAGAATCGGCATCATAAATAATTGAAAATTGAGAATTGAAAATTGAAAATGGCTGCCAAGTAAGTACTTAAGTGCTCTACAGTGTATATCCTGATGTTAGATATCGGCTGTCAATGTGTTGTTTTAATCAAAAATCGTCAAGTATTTAATATCGATTTTATGTAAAACCAATAAAACATGGAAATTTCATTGGAATTGGTTCCGCGAGACGGGCAATATATTCGCGAATACGTCGCATTTGTTGAACGGGAAATACCGCAAATATCTGCTATCAATTTCCCTGACCTCATGCGGTTCGATATACGTGCATGGGATGCGTGCCGGATGATCAACCATACTTCATTGGATAAGATTGCCCATATCCGGGCCATTGATTTTGACCAGCATCATCCGTTTCCGTTAACGGATTTCCTGAAAGAAAACAATATCACGAAAGTATTGGTAATCGAAGGCGACAAACCCCAGGATATGAAACGCCAGATATATCCAACCACAAGTATCGATATGATCCGTAAGCTGAAACGTGAGGTGGATGGTATCATGATATATGCGGCATTTGATCCTTATCGCAACAATATCCGTTACGAGTTGGATTATCTTGACGAAAAATTGCAGGCTGGAGCTTGTGGTTTCTTTTCGCAGCCATTTTTCGATTTGCGGTTACTCGAAATATATTCTGAATATTTGACCGGTTTGGATGTTTTCTGGGGTATTAGTCCGGTTACAAGTGAGAAATCCAAATCGTATTGGGAAACCCGTAACAGAGCTATATTTCCAAAAGACTTTGAACCAAACTTGGAATGGAACGTCCGGTTTGGAAAACAGGTAATTGATTTTTGCCTTCAACGTAATTTTAACCTGTACCTGATGCCTATTAAAATAGATTTGACAGACTATTTGAAGAAATTATTCGCCTGATTATCGGCATATTATTGGTACAAGATAAAACAATGAACCGAAAAGAATTAGAATTGATGTTGCCGGTCGGCTCGTGGGATTCATTGTCAGCAGCCCTGCAGACTGGTTGTGATGCCGTTTATTTTGGCGCAAGCAACTTGAACATGCGTTCACAATCTTCGGTAAATTTCTCATTAGACGATTTGGTACAGATTGTTGACATATGCAGACGCAAAAATGTAAAAACATATCTGACACTCAATACAGTCCTTTATGACAATGATTTACCGGCCATGCAGGAAATTGCCGATGCAGCTCTTCGTTGTGGTATCGATGCTGTAATTGCTTCCGATATGGCAGCCATTCTTTATGCAAGGCAGATAGGTTTAGAGGTACATGCTTCCACTCAACTCAATATCAGCAACAAACAAGCATTACATTTTTTTTCCCAATATTGTGATGTAATGGTACTTGCCCGGGAACTGAGCCTGGAACAGGTTGCCGAAATCAGTGACTTCATCAGAACAAACAACATTACCGGCCCTTCGGGTAAATTGGTGGAGATAGAGATGTTTTGCCATGGCGCATTATGTATGGCCGTGTCAGGCAAATGTTATCTGAGCCTTCATGAATACAACCGTTCGGCTAATCGGGGCGGTTGCGTACAGATATGTCGTCGCTCCTACTCGGCATATGACAATGAAACAGGTCGACAATTAGCCGTGGATAATTCATATATCATGTCGCCCAAGGATTTGTGTGCCATTAGTTTCCTCGATAAAATGATCGAAGCCGGCGTTCGTGTGTTCAAGGTGGAAGGTCGTGCCCGTGGACCTGAGTATGTAAAAATTGTCGGCGAATGTTATCATAAAGCATTAAATGCCTATTGCGAAGATGGTTATGACCTGGAAAAAATTGAACAATGGACAAATAAATTGGAGACTGTTTTCAACCGGGGTTTTTGGGATGGTTATTACTTGGGAAAAAGTATGGGTGAACTGACAGATGCACACGGTTCTAAAGCCACTCATCAGAAAGAGTATGTTGCAAAATGCAACAACTATTTTTCCAAGCTCAAAGTCGGAGAATTTCAAATGCAGTCGGGAACACTCGCAGTTGGCGACAAGATACTGATTATCGGGCCAACTACCGGAGTTGTCGAAATGGAGGTTCCTGAAATAAGGGTTGATCTGAATCCTGTTGGGCAGACTGTCAAAGGCGAAGTATTTTCAATGCCTGTAGCACAGCAGGTACGCCGGGCGGATAAGATTTATAAATGGATAGAAGCAGGGAAAAAAATTGAATTGTTGAATTGTTGAATGTTGAAATCTTTGAATTGTATAGCGAAATTGGTAGCATCAAATGCACAGTGTAATTCCTATGAATAGTCTTGAGGATATATCAATCAGAAACCAGGATAGGGCTTGGGAAATCATTAAGAATACAGACATTGTAAATATTTGGGAATCTATTCATGCCGAAATCCGGCTTGTAGGCTCCCTGAAAATGGGTCTTATGATGAAACACCGGGATATCGATTTCCATATCTACTCCAGTCCATTAAATATTTTGGATAGTTTCGCAGCCATGGCGAAGTTGGCCGAAAATCCGGCAATAAAACGTATCGAGTATACCAATCTGATCAATACGGACGAAAAATGTATTGAATGGCATGCATGGTATCAGGATCATGATAACGAACTGTGGCAAATAGACATGATCCATATTTTGAAAGGCTCATTCTATGACGGATATTTCGAAAATATCGCAGACCGAATAATTACTCTATTAACTCCTAAAAACAAGGAAATTATCCTGAATTTAAAATATGAAACTCCTGATCATGAAAAAATACCGGGTATAGCCTATTACCAAGCCGTCATTAGGGATAAGATAAAGACATATACCGATTTTATGCAATGGTATAAAGAACACCCGGTTACAGGAATAGTAGAATGGATACCATAATGTTAAATTAAGAGTTAAGAGTTAAAAATTAAGAATATAACGTTCTCATTTTAAGCTAATTGCATATTTTCATAGTATCATTTTATCATTAATTTAACAGTAATTGACTGTGAATATTTTATGTCCGTATCAAGGTCTACTCAACCTGTATTTTTTCGATTTGCCGAATTATTCTGCCATCGGTGGTTAATCCTTCGATGACCACGGAATATGTTACAGGGAAATCGGAAGTATAGAATTCGAAACTTGCCTCATTTTCTCTGGGATTTCTCTATGTTTTTGATAACTTTATTAAGTCTTTGTTTTTGAGAGTCTTTTTCCATTTCGGGAATTCTCAATTGAATCAGGTCAATAAATTGTTTTTTATTGGCTGAATGAATGGCAATAACCGATTTTTCGGCATACATAGGCAATTGCTTAGCCGGACATATTTTCAATTGTTCTAACAGCAAAGGGAATGACGTGTCTGTATAGTCGGAAAAACTTGAAAGTTTGGCCAGTATTCCGATACCGTGATCTTTTGTGATCACCGAACCTTTTTCCATTACAGATATAATTACTGGCAACAGTTCAAAGATCTCTTTAGGACAAATCATGGTCATTGTATCCAATGCTGTCATAGCACCCCAAACCAGCCGATTATTCTTTGACTCCAGTATTTTGCCGAATACATTGCAATATGGAGCAATTAAATCCGCTGCACTCCGTTCGCCAATTTCATACAGGACTTTTATACAATCGCTTTGGATATTTTTATCTTTATTTTGCAGGTTGTCCACAAGTTCCTTAACCCAATCCGTACGTTTTGAGCGAATTATCTCAACTGCCAACTCCTGATTAGGTCTGTCATCCTTGCAATTGAGGCTTGTTGCAAGCAGATTGATTACATGTGCGCTTTTATTCATAAAGTTATTTTAAACAATTGATAACTGAAAATGGACAATTGAAAATTAGCAGGTCAGAATCAATGCCATCAAAACTATCCTATCGTAACCTATCAATAGATTTAACTTCCATAGGAACAAGTGGTTCTATGGACGGTATTTCTTCATTGTTAAATATCCTGGCCCGTATCAGATCGCTCAGTTCACCTTGTTTCAAGGAACCGCCTTTGCTGAAGCGACGGGTATAATAGGGAGTGTACAAATTGTTAAGGGTAACTCCATGAACAGTGGAAGCATGAACGAACCATCCATTTTGCAGGTATATACCCACGTGAGAGTTGGTACGTCCGCGATAGTTAAAAAACACTAAGTCGCCTTCCTTTAGTTCAGATATAGGTTTGGATTGAATGATTCTTGATATCCCTAAGGCACTACGCGGGAGTTCTTCCCCACAAAGGGGACGGAAAACATTTCTGACAAATCCCGAACAATCGGTCCCTTTTTTGTCACAACGCCCATAACGATAAGGAGTTCCCATCCATTCGTGTATGGCATTATAAAGCTCGGGGATCCGCAGTAATGAGTCGCTCACATTCATGTATTCCGCATAATGCCTGATGACCACATCATCAACATGCGGCGACTTGGCAAAAACGGATGATATACTTGCCAACATTACGACTATGAATATTTTTCTTCGCACGCCGTAAAAATAATTATTTTTTCAGCATAATTCGATGGTTCCTTCCACATTTCCCAATGCATTGGGAAATAACTCTTTCATCATAACATATTTATCCTCGAATCCATTCGCATTTTTGATACCAAAATTGGTCGATGTTACAAATCCAAACCGGGAATAATATCCGGGATCACCCACCAGGAACACCGCTTTGTTATTCATCTCATACTTTCATTGATTAATGCAGCGCCTACAACGTAGTTTGACGGCAAAATCCTGTTCGTCACCATCCGAAACTTTAGCTGTTTCAAAAGCCGTTTGGATGAGCTGGTATATTTCCTCTATAAATCTCCGCTCACGATCAGTTAAATTCCTTATAATGAGTACTGTTTTTGTTAGTTAGGTACGTGTTTATCTAGACGAACGCTTGAATAACTTTCGTCAAATAAATATTAATTTCCTCTTCGAGCTCCAGGGCTCTTGTCGGTGTTCAAACCGGATTCTTTGCCATAGTCAGTTTGCAAGACGGGGTAAGGTTTCCACCACAAATATAAGGACTTTACAAAGAATCCGACAACTCAAAACG
>JAVBNI010000294.1:0-7727 GCA_031551645.1 Bacteroidales bacterium
CAGGTAATACCCCACACGGAACTGCATCCACGAGTTGCCCCGCGTTGGGATACCGCATTCATAGGGTTGCCCCTTGTGCGGGTTCCACGACCGCGGCGATACCAGCCAAGCCACCAGCAGGGCTGCACCTACCAGCGACAGTGCTGTGAGAAAGACCACAAGGAATAAAGCCGAATTACTCATTATTTATTTTTGATTTTATATTTTTGATTAATGACCCGGATAAAGAAATTTTAACGTATAAAATAATGCAAGGGTTCAAAACATCTGATTTACAAACTATAAAAAAACAACAATTCACTGACCCCGAATAGTATTGCTCCGGAACAGCCACCCGATAAGTAGTAAAAATTAAACATTCAACCGCCTTAGCTTGGGTAAACTGAAACGGTGATGGGGTAATAAGTGTGTATAAATGACATAATCTTTAATGAATCTTTCTAATTGAAGGCTTTCTTTATCATAAAAACGATATTTGAATAGCTTATCACATGACTTGACAGTTTTCGTATAGGTTACTTTGGCAATTCCTGAGTCAAACCGGATGGTTTGTACTTCAACAACAGCAGATGTCTTATTAATAATATTTTTTGAAAAGCAATAGAAAGTCTGGTTATCTTGACACGATTCGACCACATTCATTGCATTTACTGGTCGTTCGAAAGTTAGCATTGCCATGAATGCAACCAAGAGAACTGATACAAGATGTTTGCTTTTCACAAAAACGATTTTAAAATAGGCGACAAATGTAGCACTAAAATAGAGATATTAAAATCTTATGTGAAAAATTATACGTATGCCTTTTATTGTTAGTCGAATACCTGCAAAAATTCCAACATGACCCCGATACATACAGAATGAAAAGAGATCACATAAGGACTAATATAAAAATACAGTAAACGAGATAGTCTAAAAGAGTTCTTTAGCTTGTTATCCTTAAAAGAGAAAACCGAAATACAACTTTGATAACTTCGTTTTATAGTGTAATTAGTGACCAACTTTTTTTACAAAAGTCCTTTCATGCTATCTTCAAAAGCGGCCAATGCTGCTTTGGCTCCTTCACCCATCGAAATGATGATTTGCTTGTAGGGAACCGTTGTAACATCACCTGCAGCATAAATTCCCGGAATATTGGTGCGGCAACGTGTGTCAATTTCAATCTCACCTATGCGGTTGGTGGTTACCAGATGTTTAAAAACTGCGCTATTGGCAGTCAATCCAATTTGAACGAAAATACCATCCAGTGTGATGATGCGTTCTTGTTCCGTTTTCCGGTCTTTCACCCTAATGGCAGTCACTTTATCGCCGTTACCGATCACTTCTGTCGTTTGCGACGAGAGGAAAATCTCTACATTACGCAGGTTTTTGGCTTTTTCCTGTAATACCTGATCGGCTTTCAATTCGTCCAGGAATTCAAAGACAGTCACTTTCGAACAAATACCAGCCAAATCGATAGCAGCTTCAATACCGGAATTTCCTCCTCCAATCACAGCCACATGTTTTCCTTTATAGAAAGGTCCATCGCAATGAGGGCAAAATGCTACGCCTCGCCCGATGTATTCTGTTTCGCCGGGTACATTCAGTTTACGCCAACTTGCTCCGGTAGCAATAATCAGCACAGGAGCGATAAACTTTTCACCACCTGCCGCCGAAACTATTTTTTCTTTGTCCTTTATTTCTACTTTTTCTACGCAACGGTGTTCCAGCAAATCGATGGCATAATCGCTGATATGCCGTTTCAAATTATTAGCCAGTTCTTCGCCAGTTGTTTTGGGCACAGAAATCAGATTTTCGATACCTATCGTCTCTTTTACCTGTCCGCCGGCACGTTCAGCCAATATAGCAATCCTCAATCCTTTACGGGCAGAATATATGGCAGAAGATGTCCCTGCCGGTCCGCCGCCGACAACAATCACATCATAATGTTTTACAGGAGTTTCTATCTTTGTTGTATCCAAACCATATTGGGCTTCCAGCTTGGCAAGTAATTCTCCAAAATCACCCCGCCCAACATGTAATAACTTACCATCGGCAAAAACTGCCGGAACACCTTGTATATTCAAAGCGTCTATTTCGGATTGGTTGATGGCTCCGTCTACCATTTCATGGGTAATATTTTCGTTGAGCGTGGTCATTACATTGAGCGCTTGCACCACATCCGGACAGTTGGTACAGGTAAGCGAAACATAAGTGGTCAAATGAATGGTGCCATTCAACGCTTTTACTCGCCTACAAACGGCTTCGTCGGGAATATTTTTTCCCTTGCCATCGCTGTTCAGGATAGCCATTAGTAATGAGGTAAACTCATGTCCTGTAGGAACTCCTCGAAACTTAATACCGGTTTTTATCCCATTTTTCAACAAGTCAAGTTCCATGCCCGGACCTTCTTTTACGTGGCAGGTAATCCTGTCCGAACATGATGCCACATCATTCATGAGTTCCACCAGTTCGTTTCGGCTTTCATGTTGCTGTGAAACGGAAATATCCAAAACATAGTCCGCTTCCAATAATACAAATACGGATTTCAACTGATTCTTTAAGTCTGATTCTAACATGATAATAGGGTTTGTAAAGATAAACCACACAGGCGCAAAATCAACCATTTTTGAGTTTTGCGCCTGTGCGAAAATAGATTATATTTTTCCGACCAGGTCGATACTTGGCTTCAGGGTTTCACCACCCTTTTTCCATTTGGCGGGACAAACTTCTGACGGGTGTGCTGCAATGAATTGCGCAGCCTCTACTTTTCGTAACAACTCATCGGCATTCCGTCCGATACCATTGTCATTTATTTCGGCCAATTTGATTTTTCCTTCGGGATTTATCACGAACGTTCCACGGTAGGCCATTCCGTCTTCTTCGATCATCACTCCAAATGCACGACTCAAAACACCTGTCGGGTCGGCCAACATGGGATATTTGATTTTGCGGATACTTTCAGAAGCATCATGCCATGCTTTATGAACAAAATGTGAATCGGTACTTACCGAATAAAGCTCCACTCCCATTTCCTTAAATTGGGCATATTTTTCGGCCATATCAACCAGTTCGGTCGGGCAAACAAAAGTAAAATCGGCTGGATAAAAAAAGAAAATCGCCCATTTCCCTAACACATCCTTACTACTCACGGTCTTAAAGTTACCATTTTGATATGCTTGAACTTTAAAATCCGGTAACTGCGAATTAATGATTGGTTCCATGATTTATTGAATATTTAATTTTATTTATTGATACAAAAATATTACAACCTCATTATAAATAAAAACAATATTTTCTATCTTTGTATAGACAAAATCTATATATGAATATTCAACAACTGGAATATATTGTAGCCGTTGATAATCAACGACATTTTGCGAATGCAGCAGAGGCTTGCCATGTCTCACAACCGACTTTGAGCATGATGATACAAAAACTGGAAGAAGAGTTGGGTGTACAATTGTTTGATCGTTCAAAACATCCCATAAGACCTACATCTGTCGGGAAACAGGTTATTGAACAAGCCCGTATTACATTGAAAAGTTTCAGACAAATAAAAGAAATCGTCGAAAACGAACAGCAAATTACTAAAGGTTCATTTAAGTTAGGCATCATCCCGACCATTGCGCCTTATCTTGTTCCCGAGTTACTCCGTAAGCAACAGACGCTTTATAGCGATATCGAACTGGTTCTCAAGGAATATACAACCGACCGGATTATTGAAGAATTATTGGCCGGGACTCTTGATGGCGGATTGCTGGCCGGTCCGCTCAATCATTCCCGGATAGTCGAATATCCCGTTTATTACGAAAAGTTCTATGCCTATGTGTCCAAAGAAGATGTTTATAAGGGCAAGGAAATCGATCTTGACCAGATTGATATCGACCGAGTTTGGTTATTGGAGAACGTACACTGCCTGCGTGGACAAATAGAACGTTTATGTCAAATGAAAAAGCAATCTCCGAATAATCTGGCCGTTCGGTATGAAGCCGGGAATATCGACACACTGATCAATATTGTGGATTACAATTACGGAATGACCGTTATTCCTGAAATGTCAGCCATGACGTTGAGTGAAGAAAAGCAGGAGAACCTTCGCAAGTTCAAAAATCTGACAGCAGTTAGAGAGGTGAGTCTGATGGTTAGCAAAGAATATGTACGAAAAACGATGTTAAAAGCTATTACGGATATTATTAGGCAATCCATTCCCAAAACAATGCTGGATCCGAAATTAAAAGAGTATGTGGTAGAACTGTGACATTCGTTTTTGAAAGTTGGGCTTTGTGTATATCTGAAAAAACATACTTTACGAATAACACCCGACATGAACAAGTGTATTTATGCCCTCGTCCATATCGTCTGTTTCGTCGGATGTGTTTTCACGTTTTCTTATAATATACCGACCGTTCAGTTTATAAAAGTATTGATTTTATTTTAAATGTATTGTGATCGAACAAGTTTCGGGAACTCATTCCTTAGGCTCATCCATCCTCCCGATAAACAAGATCGCACCGGTGCTTTTTTCTTTAATCAGATACAGGAATGGGCGGTTGGCAAAAAACTGAATGGGAATGCTCTGGGTTTCCGATGGGCCTGCGGAAGTATACATCTCAATCACCGTAACGGCAGCGGCTTCGGTACCCTCCTCGTTCACTTCTATAAAGGTTTTTTGCTTGATGTAGGAGACGGCTAATCCGGCATCGGTAATATTTTCAAATCCACCGCCAAAAATCCGCTGCATTCCCACATTCATAACAGGACCATTGAGTTTAAGGTCACATTCAATCTTAAATCGCGGCAATTTCAGCCATACATTTTGCTGGCTCAGTTTGTTGACAATATTTTGCCACGAATCGTTATCCAAATATTCGATCAGTTGTTCGATATTCATGTTGTTGCCGGGAAGAACCGCCACCATACTAAATGCCTGGTTGCCGTATGGCATTTCGACGCATTGCAGGCGCTGATCTGCATAGTAAGGTAGCGTAGTGGTTTGTTCCATTATGGTTACCTCTTTCTCCTGGTTATCGGCTTTGGTAAAAATATCCTGTTTGCTTTGTGCCTTATCAAATTCAAACTGCCATTTACTCTTGAAATAAAGGGCATTCATCAGATACATCACAATGTCGTTGGGGATTGGTTTCTCTATGATCTCCTTGATCCTGTCCTTTGTTTTCTCGGCACACCAGTTGTTAATGATATCGGCAGCATCGGACTTATTGAAATCAAGCGCTTGCACCAACGCATCGAAGTATTTTTTATTCACATCAATAAAAGGTTGTTTTACAAGTAACCCTGTACGATACCAAATGGAATTGGCGATACCGATATCCGTAAGCGGGTCGATATTCAGCAAGGCTTGTGACATTTTCTGGTAATACTCGTTGATCTCAGTGTCGGTAAAATCAGCCATACCAAGCACTTCAGCCATTTCGGTACGGGTATCGCCCGACGAGCCGTTGTAAAGCATCCCCAGCGCCATGTTAAGGCTCAATGGCGAGAAAAACGTATTGGCTCCACTCGCGGCTGATACTTCCTTGAAGATGTTGAATGCGAAACGATTGTCAGCGCTTGCTTTTTCGCTTTGCTTGAGCGTTAATTCAATCGGTTCGGCCGGTTGAACGTCTATCTCAGGTGTATTATCTGCACCTTCTTTGTTGCATGCATAATTACAACAGATTAAGCATACCATTACAGCGTATAAGATTACTTTTTTCATATCGGAAATTATTTGATGATTACAAATGTGTGATCGGCTTCCATATTTATTAGATGCAAATAAGTCTCAAACGTTGCATGAAGCGATGTGTTTTTTGGAAATTTCGTACTATGTGAAGTTAAAATATTTTTTTTTATTATATCATTTGATAAAGCTAATTCATTTGATAAACTGTCACTTACAGTATTCATTTAATTCAATAATATCTTTTTCCAACTTTTTCAGCATGTTTTTATGTGTGGTGGAACCTTTTAAATTGTAGAAGAATAAAATTAACAATATAGCCAACAGTAACACAATGGTTGATGTGCTAAATTGTTGATTTTCCCAATAAATGAATACTATCCCGACGAAAAGAATGGGTAGGCTGAACAAACTGTTTCTTTTTCGTAAACCATATATGTTGTTTACCTCGCAATTCTTTTTGGTTGCTTCAATTACCGTGTCTTCTTCCAGATTTAACGCATGAAGTGCCGAATACGTTTTTAGGTTAGCATATATTAAATACACAAGCACGATCAGACTGAACCCGCAACCCATAATTAATTTTACGCCAACACTGCCTGTAACACAATTTGAATAGACAACCAAAAACAAGACTATCGGATATGTAATAATACTTTGAAAACATTTGAACTTTAAAAATTTTATCATTCTTCTTGGCTTACGGGATAAACTTTCGAAAAGGATTTTTTTATTCATCTTTTCCAATTTTTCAAGCTTGTTATCATATTCTACCCATAATGATTTTAATTCTTCGTATTCCATGACCTAATGTTTTAATGGTTAGACAAGTGATTTTTTAATTTCTGTTTTATTCGGTTGATCTTTGTGGCAACGTTTGTTTTTGATAATCCGATAATTTCTGATATTTCGTCGTATGTATATCCGTCCAGTTGCAACAAAATAATGGCCTTATCGATTTTCCCCAAGTGATTGATTGTATTATAAAGTTTTTCAGTTAGTTCGTTGATGTCGGCCTCTTCATTTATTTGAGGGGTTATGTCAGTATACTGCACATGCTTTTTGCTTTTCACATAATCCCGCAACCACGAAATGGATGTATTGATAGCAATACGATACATCCATGTACTGATTTTTGAATTCCCATTGAAGTTTGGAAAAGCTTCCCATATATTTGCAATAATTTCCTGAAACAGATCGTTTCTATCGTGAACATTATCACAATACATACGACTTACTTTGTATATTAGTTTTTGGTTTTCTTCAATGACTTTCCAAAAACGTTCGGCTATTGTTTCATCATTCATCTGAAATTCAATTTCCTTAATAGTCGGAAAAGTAGATGAAAAAATCACAAATGCATAAAATATTTTTTTGCAACGCGAAATTTTTAGGCTTCGCAGATGGTATCAAGGTGCTGTCACCTCAATCGTTGGTCTATTTTATGGATTGGAAATTCAGGTTGGCGAAGGAGAAATATGAGGGTAATACAATGTTGTAAAACATTGAAGTAGTAGTTTGTATTCAATGTCGGTTACATAAGGATGGTAGAAAAGATATTCTCTAATCATTACCTATTCTTTAAGAAGATGCGGGATGATCGATCCGTACCAGTTTGCTTTTGTGCCGTTGCCCGATGATAAGAGGTACTAATTCCGTCTGTGCGCTGCTGGTATCCAACCCATAAGCATTAACATCGGATATGCCGATATGCGCGAACAGGTTGTACAACCTCATCACGACCTTGGTTCCGAATAAAAATCCGTATTCGTAGTTATGTACCCGGTGAATGACAATGAACTTGAAATCTCCGGAAATATCATGCTTTTGTAAGGATGCATAGCCGCTTTCCCCGGATATCTCATGGCTTTGTACCAAGTCGGTGATTACCTGACGGAAATGAAGGTTAACCTGTGTATCCACCCGGAACCCAATCCTGAATTCCACACGATACAAAATATCAGGGATAAGTTCTTCAAACGAATATTCGTGAGTGAACGGTTCGTCGATATAATGGATGTGCAGCAACCAGTAGTGATCAGCTCGTTTGGGATTTTTATTGATG
>JAVBNI010000136.1:0-9998 GCA_031551645.1 Bacteroidales bacterium
GACAATATCACCGGCACTTACTTCTGAATTATTTACCGGTAATGCGTTGTTCTCGGCCGAAATCAACTGCTTGTACGAAATAATCTCATCGTTGATGGTACTGCTGACAGTGCTCAAGATATTGGTCAGTTGACCCAACCGACCTGTCGCATCGGCTTTTTGTATCATATAGGTTAAGCCATTCAGGTTATTGGTGCTGCTGTAGGTGTCGATGGATTAACTACATACACAGCTCGCCATAGCTATGCGACTGTTTTGAAACGAAGTGGCGCCAACATTGCATTTATTTCAGAAAGTTTGGGACATAGCGCCTTGAAAACCACTGAAAATTATTTGGCATCGTTTGAGAAAGAGGAACGAATTAAGAATGCTGCACTGCTCACCCAAGGATTTAATGATTGATTAAAATTTTAGTTTACTTTTCAATTGAATCATCTGTAAAAACAACTGTAACACTTATAATTCTTATGCTGCAACCCATCCTGCCGTGAATCATATCATTTGCAACCAAAATATCCTTGTACTTTATCGTGCTTCGGGATTAAGCGCCGAGCAGCAAAATACGGTGGAAAGCTGGTACCGTGCCATTTACGGCAGGCATGTCAATGAATATTTTCCCATCTGGGCTTATTATCATGATAACGACGGATGCTATCATTATGGAGCGGCCTATTCCATGTGGGATTTTTCTTATACGTTCCGTTTTTTGAAAAAATGAAGATCGCCACCAATATCAATTTATACACCTCTGCCTTGTGTTCGAAACAGTATCAATAAGTACATCTATCTTTTTCAGCCGGACAACAAAACCATCCATTGGGGAGATGGTGTAATGTCATTTTATGGCGAAGACAAGACATGTTGCTTCATGCGAAACAATTTAACGATCCGCGAAGCAAGTGGCTGTCGCAGTATTGGCGTATGGCTGTTTCGTTGACCACATTACTTTATAGAGATTATACTGCCCCCACCGTTGTACAACCCGCCAACCCGTTGAACTGGTGGGCCGATAAGGTAGGATTGTCCGTCAGCCGCTCGTCATGGAACAACGATGCGGCGATCATCACGTTTTATAATGCCCCGTCAAAAAAGTCGAACCACGAACACCGCGACAATAATTCCTTTACCGTCTATAAACATACGCCCCTTTTAATAGATGCCGGGTACTACGACTCTTACTCAAGCAATCATTACATGAACTATTATCAACGAACCATCGCCCACAACACCATTTGCGTGTACGATGGTTCTGAAACTTATACCACCTCAGGAACAGAAGTCTCCAATGACGGGGGACAGGTTGCAAGTGTGAACATCGTAAAGTACGACGATGTCTTTAAACCCTCCAACCAACGCGGCAAATGGATGCAGTATGCCACCGGCGATGGTTACACCTATAACGTGGCCGATGCACAACTTTCGTACGATCCCGAAAAATTAGATTTTTTTAGAAGACGGCTGTTGTACATAAAGCCGGAAAAAATCATCGTACTCGATCATGTTCATTTGAAAAATACCGCTACCAAACAGCGTGACATCACATGGATTGCACATTTTGTAAACCGCCCGAATATTTCCGGAAACGTTACCCGTACAGATGTAGCCAATCATATCATTACCTACAATGGAAAAGATTATACCGCTGCAAACAGCGATAGCAATATCGCTCTGTGCACATTGATTCCCATAAATAGCAACACCACTTTGATAGGCGGCACCGGCTACGAATATTGGGTGGACGGGAAAAACTATCCTCCCGACGCTATGTCCAATGCGAGCTATTACCCCGGCGGCAGCTGGCGCATAGAAGTGAGACCGAATACGATCCCTGCCGACGGAAACGTTGTTTACCTGCATACCATAGACATCGGCGAGACCACCAACCCATCCAAAGCGGGAGGAATTGCTTTCCAGAATGAAACATCAATAGGAACGGATTGGGACAACACGCTTTATTTCTTTGCCGCCGACGGAGGCATAGAAAAAGACGGGCATATTTTCGAAGGCGTAACTGGTGGAAGAACCGTTTCCATCCATGCAGCGGATTTGCTTCCCGGACTGTACGGCATCAAGATAGGCGGAACCGTTGTAACCACCAAAAACACGGATGATAATGGCGTTTTGCAAGCATCCGCCAACCTGCCGGCCGGCAAGCACACGGTTGAAATTTGTAAAGACTGTCCTACTGATCCGCCCCAACCCTCCGGCCCATCCATCGACATCCCCGGCATATTCACCCCCAACGGCGACGGATATAATGATACGTGGGAAATACCGGGCATCGAGCATTACCCGAATGCTACCATCAGCATCTACAACCGTGCAAAAAAGTTGATGGTAGAACTTAAAGGTTCCCAATTACCTTGGGACGGCCGGGAACACAACGGCAACCTGTTGGAAAGCGGCTATTACCTGTATCAGGTGAGGCTGACAAAGGATAGCGATGTTATATCTGGATTTGTTACCATTTTGCGATAATAAATTCGTTAAAATAAAGTAATTTTGTAGATATAAAAACATATTCATAATGAACAAAAGCAAGAAAGACACTGCGGCTCATATTGCGTACCTATCGGCACACCCTGTTGCGCAGAAACATTCATTTTCTACCAATGTCAAATCCCTAACAGGATACTTAACAGCCGGACGATATAACAATTTTAGACAGCTTCCATATATCAAAACGCTCTTATTCGGTTGTTTTTGGATCTGCTTTGGAACCTCGTATGCCCAAACCTATTATATTTCGTCATTAAACGGGGATGACAATAATAATGGAACCAGTCCGGGTACAGCTTGGGCGACCATTGAACGGGTGAATAAGGTGATCCCGTCTTTAAAGCCGGGCAACTCCGTTTTGTTTGAGCGCGGTGGAATTTATTATGGCTCGATGTCTTTCTGGAATGTGAGTGGTTCCGAAAATAATCCCATAACATTTGGCGCTTATGGCTTGGGCGAGATGCCCATGATCAGTGGCGCAAAACAGGTAACAGGTTGGCAACAAATTGATGGGAACCTGTGGAAGGCAAATGTGCCGGATCGTCCCGACAATATTGACATATTGTTTATGGATGGTAAGAAATATTACCCGGCACGCTTCCCCAATCAAGGGTATCGAACAGTTACCGACCACTATTCCGGCGGCATGCAGGACAATACCCTCAATTTCCCTGACGGATATTGGAATGGCGCTACAGTGGCCTTTAAAGTACATGATTGGGAGATCCGCCGCGACACGGTGTCCCGTTCATACAGTGACGGGCGTATTGATAAGATTGGCGATAATGTGGATAAGATACCGGACGCCGGGTGGGGATTCTTTTTCCAAAATCATATCCATGCCCTGGATACCATTGGCGAATGGGTGTATAACAAACACGATGCGACACTTACCTTGTGTACCAATAAGAATCCGAACGGGCAACGTATTGAATATATGGATGCCAAGTATGGGATGGAAATCGGCTATCCGGGCGTCCGTGATTGTTATATCCATATTGAAGGCCTTTGTTTCCGGCATTACAGGAAGTATAGCATATACGCACTCAACGGGAAAAATTTGGAAATACGGCGTAATAAGTTCGTCGATTGCTGGGCGGGCCCAGGTATTGGCGGTTTTGATAAATGCCGGATTTCAGAAAACACCATCACCGACGTGGAAAATATCGGTGTGACTGTGGGGAATCTCACAGATTCCCGTATTCATGGCAACATCATCCGGCGAATCGGCACATCCTTGGATCATGGGTGGAGCGCAGGCATATCCATGGGCATGTTTGCCAACGACCATACGCCCAACGATCGTTGCGAAATCACTATGAATATAATGGATAGCATTGGATACAACGCCATGTTCGTAATGTTCACACAAAACACTGTGGTTAAGAACAACGTAATCAATTATAGCATGCTCTGCCTGTCGGATGGCGGGGCGATCTACTTTGGATACAACCCGGCTACGCCCAGAATCTTTTTGGGTAATCAAATCATCGGTAATATCATCATGAATACCATAGGTAATTCGGACGGTACGCCCTATAAAAACAATTCTTACTATTGGCGGCACGGTATTTACTTAGACGACGGCACAGGCAATGTTACCGTTAAGGGCAATACGGTGGTGAACAGCGGAGGCGGTATATTCTTCCATGGAGCGCACCACAACCTGGTTCGGGACAATGTGTTGTACAATAACAGCGTCTCGAATTTTATCGCTCAAGACGAGAAAGATAAAAATACATTGGCGATTACCGGCAATGATGTGCAACACAACTATATGTACCAGAATGGATGGAGTACATACCTGATGAGCATGATTTACCCGGATATCCTCGTCAGCAGCAACAAAATCGACAACAATTACATCAGCGCTCCCTTTAGCCCGCAGTTTGCTTCTATGCTCGGTGTGGTTAACCGTACCGAATGGTCTGTTAAAACAGATTTCGACCTGCACAGCCGTGCCGAGCCTGTGCCATACGAATTGTCGGGCGCCGGATCTCCCGAAGAATATGCCGTGCTGGTCTATAACCCCACTCCAAAAGATACTGTAATCGTGTTGGACCACACCTATATGTCGTTCGATAGTGTTGTACATACGGGTTCCATTTCTCTTCAACCCTACAAATCAGCGATCCTGTTCCGCTATCAAGCGCCCGTAGACTTGTTGGATGCTCCTGTTGGCGACGATCATCTTTGCATCGGGGCTTCGGCCAAATATCAGGTTGCAGCCTCATTGCATTTGGCAGATGTTGATACGATTGTTTGGACTATTAGTCCGCCGGCAGCAGGCCTTATCAAATCCGTATCGGGCGACAATGGCAGTGTGGTTGAATTCACATGGTTACCTAATTTCCTGCCGTCACCGGTACAATTGACATACAGCGCCCGGATGAACAACGGTTCGAACTGCGCATCACGGCCCCTTATCGTGAGTCTGAACCAGGATACCGGACGCCCACCAACACCTTCCGGACCAACCGACATCACCAATGCAAGCTCTCCTGACGTTTATACAGCCACCAATCCCGGTAAAGCCGAAATAGAATGGATCATTTCGCCTGGAGCAGGGACATTATCGCCGTACGACCATCACGGAAATGCAGTAACAGTTATCTGGAAGCCAAACCTGTTGGGCAGGTACACCATCACCTACCGTTTGCGCAACAGTTGCGGCGAATGGGGAGCCGAGGCTTTCCCCCTGTATTACTATTTCCAGACAGCAGCGCCCGATGGCCCCGGCAATGTGTGCGAAGGCGTGCGCACCTGCTTTACAGCGCCCGCTTACACCGATATACGCAGAGGTTTCACATGGGTTTTGGAACCGGCAACAGCTGGATACCTGGAATCAAATGGCAATGAGGCATGTGTGACGTTGAACCAAAGTGCAGCCAACGGCACGGTAAGTCTCTATTACACAGGGCTGAACAGCCTTTACCGGTCTTTCCAATCGCCGGCCATCACGCTTACCTTAGGTTCTCTTCCGGCAACTCCTGCAAAACCCACAGGGCCAGATAAAGTTTACCTGAACCGTCCCGCTGAAACTTACCAAGCCACATCTACCGGTATTCAATACGAATGGAAGGTAACGCCTTCGCAAGCTGCGGAGATTCAAAACCCCACGAGCGAAAAACCGACTATCTTGTGGGGCCCGGCATATCTTGGCGAAGCTACGGTTGAATACCGTGTCCGGAATGACTGTGGATGGTCTGAAATGTCGGATCCATTGGCCGTACAAATACACCAATCCGACGTGTTAGAAAATATTCCGGAAATTTTTACACCCAATGGCGATGGATTTAACGATACCTGGGATATTCCGGCCATCCATCTATATCCCGAAGCCATGGTTAGAATATATAACCGGGCAAAGAAATTGATGGTTGAATTTAAAGGCGCTCAAATGCCATGGGATGGCCGCGACCGTAACGGTAACTTGCTCGAAAGCGGATACTACCTGTACCAGGTAGAGTTGAAAAAGGATGGTAAGGTGGTATCAGGATATGTAACGATCCTACGGTAAATTGTTTCGATATAAAAAGAAATTAAATAATAAATAAGAATAAGGAAAGAATGAAGAAATGTATTTTCTCAGTGGTTCTCAGCGCAACCCTGAATATATCTGGCGTTTTTGGGCAAACAATGATGGGCCCCTACTGGTTGTACGACAATCATTACCTTGTAGATAAATATGTCATCAATCCTGCATTTGCCGGATATCAGTATTATCCAAAGGTTTTTATCAGTACACAACGGATGGAAATGCAGTTGCACGATTCACCAACTATACACATGGTCGGTGCACATAGCCGGTTGGGTATCAGGGATAACTATTCCAACGGATACAGGGCTAATGACCGCAGTGCGCGTAATGCAGTCGGAGGGTTGGTATTTGCAGACAACAATGGGCCGTACCAGGTAATCGGTATCAAATTCGATTATGCCTATAGTGTACCATTGAATAGTAATTCTACAACCCTTTCGTTTGGGTTGGGGGGAATGCTTTTCAGCAAAAGAATGCGATTGGGCAAATATAATTCCACAACAATCAATGATCCGCTTATTGCTGAAAATACGGGAAATCATGTTCTCGTACCCGATTTCAATGCCGGAGTTGTTTTCTCACATTACCAGTTTTATGCTGGTTTTTCCGTATCGCAATTATTGGAAAACTCATACCGGTTTTCCTCATTCAAATATACGCCGGCACAAGTGTACAGGAATTACTATCTACTGACCGGGTATCGGTTTATTTACGATAATTTCGAATTGGAGCCTTCCATCGTTGCCGGGCATAATTTTGCACCCGAGAGTAATAGCAACAATGGTAATTTTGTAGATATCAATGTTGAATGTTTCCTGAAACCGGTGGTATTAACGATATCATATCGTATCGACGGCTATATCACCACAGCATTATTATACCGCGCGCCTAAACTCGAGTTGGGTATACGTGCGGAATTGTTTTCTACCAACAGTTCCGACGCCCGTTATAGCGGTATAGGTTTGATGGCGACATATAGTTTTCTACCGGCCAATTATAGCGGAAAAGTAAAATAACGGCGAGTCAACCTGAATTCGACGAAGAGGCAATACAATTTTGCCCAACTCAGGTGATCAGTGGCGGACTTCAATAAGATTGTGCTGATACTCAGGGAAAAGTAAACTTTAGACGGGTTTTTAGACAGGATTACAGGATTTAGGATTGACATGTCAATCCTAAATCCTGTAATCCTGTCTAATTTTCAGAGTTTATGGTAAAATAGAATTCTGTTCCGACATTTAATTGCGATTCGACCCAAATTTTCCCGTTCATCATTTTCACCAAGCTTTTCGAAATAGATAACCCGAGGCCTGTTCCCCCGATATTTTGTTCCCTGTGTTCCTCTACTTGCCTGAATCGTTCGAAAATGATTTCGAAATGGCTTTCGGGGATACCAATTCCGCTGTCTTTCACATAAAAAAGCAAATGATGGTCGTCGGTTTTCTTGTAACCAAACCTGATATAGCCCTTGTCGGTGAATTTGATGGCGTTACCCACCAAATTGGTGAGTACTTGTTGCAGCCGCACCGGATCTACATAAACTGTTTCGTCCAGCCCGTTCTCGTCGAGAATCATTTCTACCTTGTCTTTCCCTTTCTTTTTGAATAATTGCTTGTACAGCAAAAGCTGGTCGGCCAATAATTGATTGATATTGCAATTTGCCGGCGACATTTTCATCTGTCCCGATTCGAGTTTCGAAATATCGACAATGTCGTCCAGCAGTTGGAGCAACATCTGGCAATTGTCGTTGATAATTTGGGCATATTGTGCCACCTTGGGCGATGTTTCCTCCCGTTGTATCAGCGAGGCAAACCCCACGATGCCGTTCATGGGTGTGCGTATTTCGTGCGACATATTGGCAAGGAATGCCGATTTCAGGTTGTCGGCTTCTTCAGCGTGTTCCTTGGCTTTTACTAAGTTCTTTTGCGCAGTTTCCCTTTCGAGGGAGTTGGAAATGATTTGCGCAATGCTCTGTATGAAAGTCACCTCGTTATATCCCCAATCGGTGGCCTCCCGGTTGATAGAACACTGTGTCAGCACCATCATTCCGCAAGTTCTGCCATGCTGTGCAAAGGGAAAGGCGTACAAACGTTTTACAGCGTTTTTCGAGTAGTAGGGCTTGATAAAATCGTGCAAATGTTCGAAATCGTACACCAGCACCAAGTCGTTCTTGATCTGCTCGGCCCATTTCACAAACATATTGGAGGGGATGTGGAATCCTTTTTCGTGCTCAACAGGCAATTCGGACGATTGCCAGGTAACCAGCAACGGGTGTCCGGCGCTATCCGTATCCCAATGCATCAGCATCACGGTACACAAATGGGTGTATTCGGCAATCCAAGTGAGAATATGCTGCAACGAGATACCTACATCGGTTGTATAATGCAATTCCTGGAGGATGCGGCTCAATAATTGCTGTTTCTCCAGGTTTTCCTGTACTTTCTGTTCGGCTGCCCGTTGTTGGGTTACATCCTTGAATGTCAATATCATTCCATTGATAGAGCCATTGCTAAAGGCGTTCCGTCCCACTCCTTCCAGCATAATGGTTTCTCCCCACGCATTGATGATCCTGAAAAAAACCAGGTCGGGCAGTACATCATCAGAAATGTCTTCCTGCAAGGTTTTTTCCATTTCTATCATCGCATTATCCAGATCGTCGGGGTGTACATACTTAAATATATTTGTCCCGATCACTTCCTCGGGGGCATACCCCAGCATCCTGGTACCTGCCGGCGAAATATAATTGATAAAGCCCTGTGCATCCACAATAACAATTAAATCGGACAATTGCTGTACGATAGTACGGAACCGGTTTTCGCTTTCGCGTAATGCCGTACTTTGCGCCATGATTGCTTCTTCCATACGAATCCGCAGCACTGCTGCAGCAAGCACACCTGTGGCCTTCCGTATAAACGCTATTTCGCTGTCGGACCAAGGGATACCCGATGTTCGGTTGGCGTTCAGGAAGCCCATCTCTTTTCCATTGTGTTCCATGCGTACAAACAAAATAGAAGTGTGTTCGTAGTATGGGAAAATATTTTTGATTTCCTGGGGAAGATCGTCGAATGAATTAACACACAATATTTTGTCCTTAGTGAATTGCGTCCGGGAAGTAGGAAATTGCTCCCACGGCACACTCTGAAACTGGTCGATGGTGGGTTTTACACCTTCGTCACACCATTCGAAAGTGTTGCTTGTGAGGTTGCCGTCCGGTGAATTTTCGAAAATAGTTACTGCTGAGGCATGAATATATTTTCCTAAATATGAGATAATCCAATGGATCGTTTCCCGGAGGTTATCGGTTGCTTGTAATTGCTGAAGTATTTCGGTAATAACGGTCTGCTGCTCGAGCAATACATGCAGCTTACCCACCATATCCTTTTTACTCCCGGAAGCCTGTTCTTGTTGAAGTAAAGAGCCATTCCCAGTTTGACACTTGTTCAATGCACCCTGTAGCTTTTCGACCTGATCTTTTTGAGTTGTGGAACGATAATTCACAAATGAATAAAACTATAAATTTATACTTTTCAGTATATTTATATACGAAAACCGATCGACAAAGTTACCTCATATTTCTATCGAATCAAGTATTTTGAAATGAATATCAACACAAGTCCATGTATTCTTTTTAGTTAAATAACGTTAAAAGAAACGTGTTGTAATGGAAAATACATACTTTTATACCGTTTTCATAATAATTTTTGCAAATAAATTGTATGTGTTTTTGACAAATTGTTTTGTGTGATGTTATGGGAATAAGAAGTTTACATAGTTGTATTTTTATAGAAATTAAGCCAGTTTAATACGGGATGAAAAAAAAGTATATTTGGTGGATTGCTGCTGCGGTGGTTGTTATCGTAGGCGCTATTTTTTGGTTTGGTCGTAGCAAAAAGAAGGCCGAAGCTGAACTGATTGTTAAAGTCGCACAGGGCGAGTTTGAAGTATTGGTGACTGTTAC
>JAVBNI010000156.1:0-6603 GCA_031551645.1 Bacteroidales bacterium
CATCAAGACCACATACTGTCCTCATATTGATAAATTTTAAATAAAACATTGTGCCTCGAGCACGTTAATTATCTATAGAACGGTACTGGTCTTGATTTTTATTGTGCGGTGTATAAATTCACCATTTTTATGTAAGTTTGCCGGCTCTTAAAAATGTTATGTCGGGAAACCAGAAAAAGAAAAAAAAATTGTTCCATCGTCTGAAACACACTTATCGGTTGGTGTTTTTCAACGACAGTACTTTTGAAGAAGTTTGGCATTTTCGTTTCACACTGATCAATGTGCTTTCAATTGCCGGCACCATCTTTATTTTGTTGGTGGGCGGCTCTATGGCCTTAGTGATGTTTACGCCCATGCGTGAGCTGGTGCCGGGCTATCCCACCGAAGCCATGCGACGCGATTTGGTGGCCAATGTCATGCGGCTTGATTCATTGGAATATGAAATACAATTACGCGATAAATATTTCAATACCCTTAATGCGATTGTTTCCGGGCGTGAACCCGAGATTACTGAATCGCAGCCGGAAAATACCAATGTCGATTACAACAACATAACTTTTACACGTTCGGAACAGGATTCTTTGTTGCGTAAACAGGTAGAGGAAGAAGAACAATTTAATTTTATTGCAAAACCGCAACCTGTTGCCGAAGAAACATCTACATCCCGAATGCATTTTTTCAAGCCGATAGATGGCGTGATAACCAATAAATTCGATCTAAAAAACAATCATTTTGGTATTGATCTTGTTGCCTCGCCCAACGAAGTAGTTAAGGCAACCTTGGACGGCACGGTAGTTATAGCTTCATGGACGGCCGAAACAGGTAATATCATACAGATACAGCATGCGGCGAACATATTGTCGACATACAAACACAATGCAAGCTTGATGAAAAAGGTTGGCGACAGGGTGAAAGCCGGCGACGCCATTGCTATCGTAGGTAATTCGGGTGAATTTACGACCGGTCCCCATTTGCATTTTGAAATATGGCAAAACGGAAAACCAGTTAACCCTGAAGATTATATCGTATTCTAAATATCCATGAAGAAGACAGCAATCCTTGGTTCAACCGGCTCGATCGGAACGCAGACGCTTGATGTAATTGCCGCACATCCGGAGGATTTCGAAGTGGAAACAATTACGGCTCACAACAATGTGGATCTTTTGGTGAAACAGGCAATCCGTTTCCAGCCCAATTCAGTGGTGATCGGTAATGATGCACATTACAAGCTCCTGAAGGATTTGCTCTCCGCCTATCCCATCAAGGTGTATGCCGGTTACGACGCCATTGCGCAAGTAGCCGCCATGCCGTCAGTTGATATAGTAGTAACGGCAATGGTAGGGTTTAGTGGATTGTTACCTACTATCAAAGCCATTGAAGCAGGTAAAACGATTGCTTTATCTAACAAAGAGACCTTAGTTGTTGCCGGGAAATTAATCACAACACTTGCCCGGCAATACCGTGTGCCGCTTTTACCGGTGGACTCCGAGCATTCTGCTATTTTTCAGTGCTTGCAGGGTGAACCATATACTGCTATTGAAAAAATAATATTGACCGCTTCGGGTGGGCCTTTCCGTGCAAAAACGGTTGAGGAATTGAAACATGTGACCAAGGAAGATGCCTTGAAGCATCCGTCATGGAATATGGGCGACATAATTACCATCAATTCGGCCACCATGATGAACAAGGGAATGGAGGTGATCGAAGCACATTGGTTGTTCGGTGTTCCTGCAGAACGCATTGAAGTATTGATACATCCGCAATCGATCATACATTCCATGGTCCAGTTTTCCGATAGTTCAGTAAAAGCACAGATGGGTGTACCCGATATGAAAGTTCCCATCCAATATGCTCTTTCCTACCCGCAGCGTTTGATATCTAATTTTCCACGCCTTGACTTTTCAAAATATGCTTCGTTGACTTTCGAGTCACCTGATTATGATCATTTCCCGGCGCTTGCATTAGCCTATCACGCATTAAAAGATGGAGGAAATAAACCTTGCGTGATGAATGCAGCCAATGAAACAGCTGTTGATGCATTCCTTGCCGGATATATCGGATTTACTGATATTCCGCGTCTGGTGGAATTGGCCATGCAAAAAATTACACACATTGCCGGGCCATCGCTTGATGATCTGCAACAAACCCATCGTGAAACAACACAATTGATAAAAATGACCTGCAATTTGTAATCTTTAATCTGTAACTAATTCAAACAAATGGATATTTTCATAAAAGCAGCCCAGTTCGTTCTTAGTCTTTCCATATTGATTGTCGCCCACGAGATGGGGCATTTTCTTTTTGCCAAGCTCTTCAAGACCCGTGTCGAAAAGTTTTATTTATTTTTCGATCCCTGGTTTTCGTTGTTCAAAATCAAGAAAGGCGAGACCGAATATGGTATCGGCTGGCTCCCGTTAGGTGGTTATGTAAAGATATCGGGTATGATCGATGAGTCGATGGACAAGGAGCAGATGATGCAACCGCCGCAACCGTGGGAATTTCGTTCTAAACCGGCGTGGCAACGGTTGTTGATCATGGTGGGCGGCGTGACGGTCAACTTCATCATGGCATTTTTTATTTATGCAATGATCCTTTTTGTTTGGGGACGGGAATATGTACCCGTAAAAAATGCTGTTTACGGATATGAATTTTGCGAAACAGCCTTAAAGAATGGTTTCCAAAACGGCGATAAAATTATTGCTGTGGATGGTGTCGAATACGAACTGCTCGGCGATGTTGTCAACAAAATCGTCTTTGATCATGTCAAGACTGTAACTATCGAACGCAACGGTCAACAACTGGACTTAGTGATGCCGGATAACCTGACGGGACAAGTACTGGCAGCCAATGAAAAGAAAAGGTTTGCCAGTGAAATTTATCCTTTTGTGATTGAAACGCCGAGACAAGACTACCCTGCCGGTAAGGCAGGCCTGCAGGAGGGTGACGTAATGATGGCTGTTAATGGTATTGCCACGCCTTCGGCAAACGATTTTGTTAAAGAAATAAAAAGTAATACGGGTAAAGATATTCAATTAACCATTGAACGTAATGGCGTCGAACAAACCATCGGTTTGCCGGTAACAAGCGATGGGGTTATCGGGATATCCCTGCAAAGAAATGTGTTGCAGACTAAACGCATAGAGTATGGATTCTGGGAATCTTTTCCGGCTGGAGTAAAATTTGGCGTAAATACCCTGACAGACTATGTTAGCAAGTTAGGATTGATTTTCACTAAAGAAGGTGTAAAACAATTGGGAGGCTTCGGTTCTATCGCCAATCTCTTTCCCACCAAATGGGATTGGCTATCTTTCTGGACCATGACCGCCTTTCTTTCCATCATACTCGCTTTTATGAATATTCTTCCGATACCGGCGCTTGATGGAGGACACGTGTTGTTCCTCCTCTACGAAATGATTACGGGACGCAAACCGAGCGACAAGTTCCTGGAACATGCCCAGCTTGTGGGAATGTTTATCCTGATAGGACTTTTGCTCTTTGCTAATGGGAATGATATCGTAAAATTATTCTCGAAATAACAGTAATGTGATGTGTTTAATCCTGACAGTATTTTTGGATCTGCCAAGGTTAGACATGTTGAATTAATTTTATTTGAATAAACCTATCAGGTTTCAAAAACCTGATAGGTTTTGTCGATTTTATTTATTGATATTTAATAAGATTCGGATCATGATAAAAAAACATGTTGGTAAAAAACATTTAATAACTCCAAAAGTTTATGCCCTGACGGGCAATTATATTAGTTGTGAATAGCTTCTTTCTATTGATGTAATTTAGCCTGTCCGAATTCTGTCCGACTATGTCATTCAGGTGGACGAAGCGATTTTACGAACGGATGTAAATAATTCCGGTAACGACAATTCCCCGTTAGGGGAAAAACATCAGTAGAATCGGGCAAGTAAGAAGAATTAAGTTGCCCGTTAGGGCATAAACAAATGTAAAAATTTCAAGCCAACAACTTTTTGTGCTTGATCCTAAATTCTATCACAGAAAAGTTTTAATCTATTTTAATTTTATTTCAATGAATTCATTTTTAAAAAAGCAACCCTCGCAAGTTTGTTTCAAACGATGGGGAAACAAATCGTATTCAGCGTTCAACAGCTTGAATAAATGTGTTAAGATCGGCGTGTTGTGCGTTGGTTATACATTGTTGGTTTCGCCTGAACGGAATTTTGCTCAGACCGACACGACGCATGTAAAAGTAATCGACCTGGATGAAGTGGAGATATCGGCGGATGTAGCGCCCGATATATACGCACAGACCGGGCGTTCCATCACACAGGTTACCCGTACAACAATTGAGTATGCGGCGGTGCAAAGCCTCATCGACTTGCTGGAATACGTTCCCAACGTCGACTTGAGGCAACGGGGGCCATTCGGTACACAAGCTGATGTTACGGTGCGAGGCTCTTCATTCGACCAGACCCTGGTACTGCTCAACGGAATCAACATCAGCGACCCCCAAACCGGACACTACACACTTAACCTTCCCATTGACCTCGAATCGGTCGAAAAAATCGAAGTACTTGAAGGACCAGCCGCACGAATTTTCGGCAACAATGCATTAGGCGGCGCAGTCAATTTTATCACCGGCGTACAACCCGGTAATTACCTGAAAGCCTTTCTCACGGGCGGACAACACGGATTCTACAAAGCTGCTCTCACCGGGACATTCCATACCCGGCAAACCACACACCACCTGGCAGTCTCTCGGACAGCATCGGACGGTTATATGCACAATACTGATTTCAGCAATCTGAATGTTTTCTCACAAAACCGGTGGAACAGCAGTTCTTTTCCGCTTGACCTGCAGTTGGGTTATACACAGAAAGATTATGGTGCAAATGGATTCTATGGACCGAAATATTCTGACCAATACGAATCGTTGAACACATTTTATGTTGCCTTGAAAGGTGAAACAACCGGAAAGGTAAAAATTTCGCCCGATATATACTGGCGGCGTAATTACGATCATTATGTCCTCATCCGCAATAATCCCGAAGCATATCAAAATTTCCATTATACAGATATCTTTGGTGCGGATATCAATGCTTCGCTGACAAGCCGTATCGGAAAAACAAGCATCGGACTACTCGCTCGAGGCGAACGCATATACAGTACCAACTTGGGCAAGGATATGGATCATCCTCGGAAAGTACCACGACAGGATGGTCAATACTACACCCGTACTGACCATCGCACCAATACCAGTGTATTTGCCGAACAGAATATACATATCGGAAAGTGGAGCGCCTCGGCGGGGATACTGTTCAATCACAACAACTATACAGGGACAAAATTGAATGTATATCCGGGTATTGATCTGGCTTTTCATCCAAACAATACATTTAAGATATATGCATCGGCCAATCAAGCCATGCGCCTGCCCACTTTTACCGATCTGTACTACGAAGGGCCAATGAATATGGGTAATCCCGATCTTAAACCTGAAAGATCTACGGAGTACGAGTTGGGTACAAAAATTTCATCCGGCAATTGGAATGCGAATGTCAGTTATTTCTACCGTACCATTACTGATGTTATCGATTGGGTATGGCTGTCGGAAGAACAGGTCTGGCACACGCAGAATTTCTCGGAATTGAACACACACGGGATCTCTTTATATACCTTATGGAACATACAACGCGCTTGCGGGGCCGATTTTTGGATACGCTCTCTATCAGCATCCTATAATTTCATGTCCAGTGGAAAACAGGATGGAAAACTCCAGTCGTATTATGCGCTGGATTATCTGAAACATAAGCTGGGTATCGGGTTGACACACCGTATTGTTGAAAAGGTCAATGCCCATTGGCAGATAGGCTGGCAGGATCGTAACGGCTCTTACATGCAGTACAATACGTCGGACGAGTCGGAATCAGAAGCGCCTTACGAAGCCTTCTGGCAGATCGATTTACGGGTATACCGGCAAACCGGGCGTTGGAATATTTTTGTTGAAGCCTCCAATCTTACTAATCAAAAACATCAAGATATCGGCAATATCACTCTTCCGGGATTATGGGCGAGGGCAGGAGTGAGCGTAACGATAGGTGGAAAAGTTGAGAATTGATGATTGTAATACGTTCATTTGTAATTAATTACAAATAGACACAATGTCATATTAAAATTATATAAAGTCTAAAATATTCATAATCAATCATTACAATATTTTGATTTTAAAAATATTGAACCGAGCTTGCGAGCCTGTCTGCCGAACAGGCAGGCTCAACATCCTCATCTTTTTCAGACAGGATTAACATGATTTACAAGATTATTTACATTTTGTAAATCATGTTAATCCTGTCAAATGAGTAAATTATTTTGTTTTCATTCCTTATAGCAATTGAATAAATTATATACTAATTTTGCATCTCTAATCCCGTAAATCATCAGATTATGCCCTCTCCCTTATCCCTAGATCTTCGCAAGCGTATTATAGCCGCCAAATTAAAAGGTGACACGGAGGCCAAGATATCTGCCGACAAATCTGTCCATACAAGTACGATCACCAAACTGTGGGCACTATACCGTGCCACAGGGAGTTACTCTCCACGTCCGAACCCCAGTGGTCGGAAACCAGCCTTG
>JAVBNI010000030.1:0-17840 GCA_031551645.1 Bacteroidales bacterium
TTATAAAACATAGAGTACTGTTTTGTAACAATAAATTCCATCATGTATTATTTATTCAATTTGCTTATTTTAAATGTATTAAAATGTAAAAAGAAGCGTTTTTTGAAAGAACTTTTTACTGAGTTTTGAACACCCTACCTGACAGGGTCGGTAGACCTGTCAGAGCCATTAACTAAAACAACATTGAATCATCGTTTTTACAAAACAACAGGGCTTGCACTGTAATCGGCAAGCCCCTGAAAAATAAGAATATCTATCCAAAATTTGTCGGATAAAAATTACATCAACAAACTGGCGCCGCCCATCAACGCTGCTTCTTCACCTAAACTAGCCTTCACTATACGAACGCCAAGCGATTTTTCAGCAACTGTTTTTTGTAAAGGAGCAATGAATAAATTCCACGAAAGAGCAATATTTCCACCAACCACCAATGTATCGGCACGGTATTTTTCTATCAATGGGATAAGGAACTCACTCAATGTTTCACCAAATTCGCCAAATACAGTCTTGGCATGCGGATCGGTTTTTACGGAATCAGCCAAATCCTTAACGCTTTCCGGAGTTTTACCTGTTATTTCTTTATAGCGGCTAATGAACCAACGTGTCGAAATGAAATCCTCAGCAATACCGCCACGGAACGGAGCACACCACAGATTGGCGTCTTCGGATTGTCCATCGAATACATAAGCCGAACCAAACCCTGTTCCGAGCGCCACACCAATCGACCGTTTGGAATCTTTAGCTGCGCCGCCAAAGACCTCGCCTAATAAAAAGCACTCAGCATCGTTCTTAAACAGGATATGTGCGGCATCCAAGCCCAAGCGCTGTGCCAGTTCATTCCTGACACTCATCTTATAAAGGGACAAAAATTTGTTTTGACTGGCATCATTAATCAAGCTGATCCCGTTAGGATAATCAAACGGACCGGGCATAGCCAGGCCGACACCCTTCACTGCGTCTTTTCCAACTGCCTGTATCGATGCATTGATGGCTTCTGTCCATGCCGACAGGATGCTTTCCGCATTGCCTTGTGCATTCACCGATGTACGATGGATACTCGAACGTACGATCTCGGCAGTGGTCAGATCAATCGCTGCTGTTGAAATGTGCGAACCGCCTATATCGGCTCCAATTGCGAACTTTTTCATATTATTTTTATGGTGTTTTAGTATGGTTTTTTATTTCAGCC
This sequence comes from Bacteroidales bacterium, assembly GCA_031551645.1. Taxonomy (GTDB): domain Bacteria; phylum Bacteroidota; class Bacteroidia; order Bacteroidales; family UBA4181; genus JAIRLS01. The sequence goes on from JAVBNI010000030.1 coordinate 1,190, forward strand.
ATCTATTAAGTGCTCTCAAGCAAATAATCGATATTGATCTAACGCGCTTTGCGCTCATTTTCAATTTTCAACTGTCAAATACTTAATGCAATATTTATAGATATACCCTGATGCATCCTTATTTCCCAAGTCAAGCGCTTTCCTCCAGTAATAACAAGCATTCTCTGTATCGTTCAATTTATACTGCATAATTCCTTTTTGCAGCCATGCTTCGGATTGCTTCGGATTGAGATCCAATACCTGTGACAAATCCTCATTAGCCATTTTATAACTGTCGGTTTTGATATAAGCCGAAGCCCTTGCCATATAGTAATCGGCTGAGGTTTGATCTCGGTCGATCAATGTGGTAAAATATTCGATACCTGCCAATGCATTCCCGGCTTCTATCTCGGCTATACCCAGTTGATATATTGCCTTGGCATCGGACGGAAGGTATTTGAAATAGAAATTGAGATCGTCACGGGCTTCATCATAACGCCCGGCCATACGAAACACTGCCGCACGTTGCAAATACAGGTCAAGACGGTAAGGGTCAAGACGGACAGCGCGATTCATGTCATCCAGCGCAACATCATATTTTTTAATACGCACCGCCAGTTGAGCCGCATCGGCATAATACCCGGAATTATTGTTACGCAACCGTATGGCTGCATTGTAGCTTTCGAATGCTGCTTCGTATTGTTCCATGGCCTCGTATATCTTTGCCCGTAAAGCGTACAATTTAGCCGATGATGAATTATTAGCAATTTCGACATCGATAATGTTAAGCGCTTCCGTATATTTTTTACGTTTGGCAAGCACCATAGCCTCGGCAATTTTACGGTCTACCTTATTATACCATTCTTTATTCCACAATGTTTTCCATTCCTTACTGTGTTCGATTTTTTCCAATGCCGGATCGAGCTGTAATTCGCTTTCTGTAAGCTTTTCCCGTTGTCCGAGATATTTTTGCAACCATTCGGCAGATTTAGCCGGCTGTGTTGTCATAGCATATGCACGAGCAATATAGAGCTGAGCGTCAGGTGATGTTTTCAGGCTGTCGGCCATCACGAAGGCCCGAACGGCATCGCTATATTTATTCGACGAATAATAACTTTCGCCCAAAGTAAAATACATAGCCGAAGTACGTTCATTCCGGAAAACAGACTGTATTTCCCGTGTGACTTCTGCATATTGTTTCTGCTGCATAGCGGCCTGCGCCCGCAAATATGCCTCATTCAACTTTTGGGCATTCCCCGGGATAATAACAATAATGGATAATATGATGGTGAGAAGTCTCAATTCCGATTATTTATGCCGATTTAATACTACTGTTTTATTTTATCAAACTAAATACGACTTACTTAAAATTTGAACTATTCTACAAATGGTTTTGCGTCCTTACCATAATACAAGTGAATAAATCCCGAAAGCGTATTGATTTGCGAACCCGTCAGACGTTCTTCGTAGACATCGCAAGTATAGAAATACGCTCCCGAAGGCGCAAACCGTTTACTGTCCATATCACGACCATCCCAATTGATATCAGGATTTTCCGTCTTGAAAACAATTTTCCCCCAACGGTTATAAATTTTCATGTCCACTTTGGTAATACCACCAGGATTATGCGATTTAAAGACATCATTAATATTATCGCCATTGGGCGTAAACACATTGGGCAAATCATAAGACCCGCATTCATCTAAGCATATAATGTTGCTTGCCTGGGATTCGTTTCCAGCCATGTCAACGGCAGTTACGTAATAACATCCCACCAAAACTCCAACATGCGAATAGGTGTGAATGTCGCGACTCATCACAGAGTCAATTTTCTCATATGGCTTGATACGATCAGGTGTATACCATATGTAATATTTGTCCACATCGCTCATGCATGAAGGATCATATGACCATTCAAACTGGTTCTTATTTTCGCTGCAAAGGCTTTGTCCGGTAAGCTCCGGCGCACAAGGCGGCACATTATCGAGAGGAACGACACTCGCCACATGCGACATGTTTTCATTCAAATAAGTAATGCTGCCGATTTTCCGGTAACCCCGACTACGAACCCGGTAACAATATTCCAATCCATTCTCAAGACCGGTATCGGTATATGTTTCCGTATTGGTAAATCCAATTGAGTCCATAGGAATACAGATGTCTGTCCCTGTTTTGAGACATCTATAAATGGTGTACTCGGTATTTACCCAAGGTGCGTATCTTTCGAAAGTGATAATAACCGACTGGTCGGAAGGCTGAAGACCCGGATACAAGGTTGAAGCAGTCTCGTTCTCATCAACCATGTTACCTTCAGCATCCCACAATTCTACTTTATAATAATACGGATACTTGGTTTTGGTATCGATCGGGCTATGGACAAAAGTGGTATCTTCCATGTTCTGGGTCTTTTTCAGTTCGGTCCAATTTTCCGCATCCTTGCTCTCTGCATAATAAAGGCGATACTCCAAAGGTTGTGGTTTCCCAGCAATAACATCATCTAATGGCTTCCGTAACCAGGCCACATTGATTTTACCCGCAGCATCAATTGTTTCCACATCGGCAAGTATCATGGGAGGCGTTCCTGCCAATAATACTGCACATGATTCGTCGGAAGGAAAACTCCGGGCGCCGTCCGAGAAATATGTTACCACACGGTAACAATATTCTATTCCCGGGCTAAGTCCCTTACCCTGATTGTTGTCCTCATACGAAGTGGTGTTGATTCCTGTAACTGTTGCCACTAATTCGTAACCGGAACCAGAGGGAATACCGCCACTGCAGGAATCCGGATCCACCATATTGGGTCCGATACTACGGTAAATTTCGTATCCCGCCGCGTGAAGACTGGTAGTTGCACTCCAGTTTACCCTGATACTTTTCTTTTCGGCTGCAGCTGTAACATTCTTGACTTTTGGCGCCAATACCGTAATATTAAAATTAGCGAATGTGACTAATTTTACTTCGGTATTTTGATCTTCAGCCTTGAATGTAACTGTATATGGGTATTTTCTTACGTGGCTTGAATCAGTCTGCCAAGTAAATTGTGCGTCAGTGAACCCTACTCCGCTATCTGTAACCTTAAAAATGGCCCGATGAGAATTTACCTGGAAAGGACCGCCAGTTGCGGTCAGCAAAATCTTATCGTTATCCGGATCGGTCGCATGAACGGGAAGGCTAATTTTTGTTCCCGCTTCCACACAACGGGGATCGATTTTGGGCAATACGGGAGGACGATTTTTGGAATCAACCACTTCGATTTGCATGTCGCGCGAGATGCTGCCTATCTTGATCCCATGACGCCATTCGTTAATCTTCATGGCTATGTTATAAATGCCGACTTTCATGGGTGCAGCCCAGATTAAATCTCCGGTAACGGGATTTACCACCAATGAATCCGAAGCTTCGGGCAAAGTATAATCTTCAATTTCAACGCCTCGTTCACGTGTACATGTTGTTAATTCATACGACAAGCTGTCGCCATCCGGATCATATGCCGAAGGGTTATGAATGAACACCTGTCCCAAAGCCGCCTTGTCGATCGGGTAAGTAAGAAGTTCCGGTGCGTTGTTCGCAACGATGTTGGGATCAATCTTGAAAATAGTCTTGACGGAAAAAACAACGCCCACCGAGTTGGGAATATTGATCACGCCCAGATTTCGGTTCGGATCTTCCACAACAATGGTATACACTCCGGGACCGGGAAAAGTGTGGCTGATAACATAAGTATTTTTTTTGTAATTGTCAGGCAATACCTCCTCCTCTTTACGGTCCATAGTCGATATACTGTTGTCGCCCCAACTGATATCCAATTTCGGACGGTCGGCAGCGCTCAACGTATAAGTAAAAGTAGTAACCGTGAATTGGTAGGTATTTCCTGAAACATGTTTATATACAATCTGCCCCGCCCTGTTGTGGGTTGCCTTGCCAATACAACAAAACGACAAGAGTATGAATATATTGACGATATACTTCATGCTTTTTTCATTCGACATTTCCGGTCAAAGAAGGTTTAAACAGAAACGTATAAAAACGCTATAAAGGTAATTCAATTTTATATTTTTTTCTATCCAACTTGTATGGTTTTTCTTCACGCCCTGTACTGATGATAATCAGATTAGTCTGCGTATAAAAAAAATCAGTAAGTAACCGGTTGTCAATTTCCACATAACGAATTATTTGTGAGGCATGCGTTTTCATATGTACCCACAAAGCGTCTTCGTGTATTACCATACTGTCGACCGCCAGGCTGAGTTTTTCATTGCGATTTACCGTAATTGCAAACCGTTCACCAACATATTCTCCGATCAACCGCCGACAATTCGGATGCTCCTTCGATGTGCCGATCCAACCGTCAACACCATATTTGTTGTGTAACACCGTTTCCAGATCATCGGTAAACACTTTCACGGACAAAGAAATATCCCTTTTTTGCGCATCAATATCCATGTTCGTGAAAGAAACATATACAGGATGTGCAAAAATGCTACAAAAATTAATCCAAACTACGAGAAATAATGTCACTTGCCTTCTATGTTTGTGCGTTATGATCTTTTTCTTGTAATGGCAAAGATAGATTTATAATATTTTTTTGCAAAATAGCAGTCTTATTTGTTATTTTGCTAAGCTTTTCAAAACCCGTAAAACCATCAATTTATGAATGAGGAAGTTCAATTATTTTTAGATGATGCCGCCGAGAAAATGGAAAAGGCTTTGACGCATTTATCAGCCGAATTGGTGAAACTTCGTGCCGGAAAGGCCAATCCATCAATGCTTGATGGTATTTTTGTCAACTATTATGGCACACAGACACCGTTGCAACAGGTAGCATCCATCAATACGCCCGATGCACGCAGTATTGTGATACAACCGTGGGAGAAAAAAGTAATCGATGCTATCGAGAAAGCAATTTTCGCTGCTAACATCGGCCTTACTCCCTCGAACAACGGCGAAACAGTCCGCCTAAACATACCACCACTCACCGAGGATCGCCGCAAAGCGTTGGTTAAGCAGGTAAAAGTTGAGGGCGAGAATGCCAAGATCAGCATCCGGAATGCACGTCGTGACGCTATTGAAGAGTTCAAAAAAATGAGCAAAAACGGCCTACCTGAAGATATGGGAAAAGACGCCGAAGAAACGGCTCAAAAAATGACCGATAAATACTATAAAAAGGTAGATGAGATTTTGGCCAAGAAAGAAACCGAAATCATGACCGTTTAGAGTTTGATCTATTTTGGGAATGGGCATAGCTAAAAAAACAGAAGCATTTTAGCTCATCCTTACATCGATGGTGAAATAAAAACTCGATCCTGCGCCTAATTCCGATTCTACCCAGATATCGCCTCCCATCATTTCCACCAGGCTTCTGGAAATGGTCAGCCCCAGCCCGGTTCCACCAATGTTGTGCCGACTGTGTGCATCTACTTGTCTGAAACGTTCGAAAATGATGTCAAGGTGATTCTGGGGAATACCCATCCCAGTGTCTTTAACATGGAATAGCAAATAACCATTGCTGGTCTTTGTATACCCAAAACTGATAAATCCTTTATCAGTAAATTTGATAGCATTGCTCACCAGATTGGTTAATACCTGCCTCAGGCGTACAGGATCAACAACGACCGTTTCATTCAATTCCGGTTCATCCAGGATAATCTCCACTTTTTCTTTTCCTTTTTTCTTCAATAACTGCTTGTACAACAATAGCAGGTCGCAAAGCAGTTGATTGATGTTGCATTCGACAGGCATCATTTTCAATTGCTTCGACTCGAGCTTGGAAATATCAATGATATCATCCAATAACTGAAGCAACATCTGGCAGTTGTCGTTGATTACCTGGATATATTGAGCCATTCTCGGCGAAGTTGCTTCTTTCTGCATCAATGAAGCAAAACCTACAATCCCGTTCATGGGTGTACGTATCTCGTGGGACATATTAGCCAGGAAAGCCGATTTCAGATTATCCGCTTCTTCTGCACGTTCCTTGGCTTTGACCAAATCTTTCTGGGCAGCATTTTTCTCGAGCGCATTGGAAATGATCTGCGCTATACTTTGCATAAACGAAATTTCATCATATCCCCAATCGACAATATGTTCATTCAGGCTGCATTGGGTTAAAATCATCATCCCGCATGTATTGCCATGTTGCGAAAAAGGAAAAGCATACAACCGTCTTGCCGAATCTTTTGTGAAATACGGTTTTGAAAATTCCGGAAGGTGTTCGTAATCGTAAACCAGAAGTTGGTCATTCTTAATATATTCGGCCCATTTGATATATATTTTAGTCGGTATTTCCGGGGCACGATTATACCCTTCCGGTAAAACAGACGATTGCCAGGTGATATATCGTGATTTTTCCGACTCGATCAAAGGCCAATAAGCCAAAGTTATGGTGCACAAATTTGCATATTCGGCTATCCAGGATATAATTTGATGCAATGAATTCTTCAAGTCGGAAGTGTAGTGTAACTCCTGCAAGATCCGGCTCATGAGCTGTTGTTGCTGCAAATTTTCCTGTATTTTCTGTTCTGCAGCTTTTTGTTGAGTTATGTCCCTGAAAGTGAGTATAATTCCTTTTACGGCCTCATTATCTAATTCATTACGGCCCACGCCTTCTACAATGACAATTTCCCCACTCGAATTAATCAGTCTGAATGTCACAGTAGCCGGCATTACATCATCAGGAAGATGTTCTTCCTGAGTTTTTCCCATTTCGTACAAAGCGTAATCCAAATCTAAGGGGCTAACATAGTTGAAAATATTCGTATGAATCATATCCTCGGTTTTGTACCCCAACAATCGTGTACCCGAAGGCGAAATATACTGTATGTTGCCTTCAATGTCGACAATGAGTATCAAATCAGATAGTTGTTGCACAATCGTACGATATTTTATTTCATTTTCATACAATTCAGAAGTCCTGGTTTTTACCTCATCCTCCAAATGATTCCGATATTGCTCAAGTTCCTTGTTTGCAACAGATAATTCCTTATTGGCTTCAAGTAATTCCTTATTGAGCACATCTAATTCCCTGGTTCTCTTTCTCACCAAAAGTTCCAGGTTATTTCTATACTCAGTCAATTCTTTTTCAAAATGATTGCGCAAAATAGCTGTTGCTAATACTCCTGTTACTTTCCGGACAAAAGCGATTTCATCTTCGTTCCATACATTTCCCTGGTATCGGTTGAGATTAACGAATCCCATTTCTCTTCCGCCATGTTCCATACCTACGAATAATATCTTGGCGTGGTCATTGTACGGGAAAACCGCTTTGATTTCGGGAGGTAATTCGCCGAAACTGTTTGCACAGATAATTTTTTTCTCACTAAAATATCGTGCAATTTCCGGGAAATCCTTATACGCCATATTCTGGAACCTATCTATTGTCGCAGGTACCCCTTCGGCACACCATTCAAATGTATTGCTGACGTATTCTCCGTCTGCTGAATTTTCAAAAATAGTGACAGATGAAGCCGTACAGTATTGGCCCAAAAGTGAAATAATATGATTGATCGTGGTACGTAGATCGTTTGTCTCCTGCAACTGCTGGAGTATATCCGTAATGAAACTTTGCTGGGCAAGAAGAGTTTGAAACTTCTTGCCTGTGTTCTGGCTCTTCTCAGGATCATCTGACATTAATGAACTTTCCACGGAACGCATTAATTTTGCATTTTCCGAATGATTCAACAATTCATTCAATTCTTTTGCTTGTTTTCCATTTGTCGGATTAATACTCACAAAAAGACATTTAGGATTTATATTTTATTCTATCTGCTCTCAAAATAATTTCATTTTCATCAAAATTTCCGGAATATAAAACAACTTGATGTACTACTTTTCCAGATAAATCTTGTTAAAACAAAAATGGTATTTCACACAAACGTATTTATTTATCGAGAATCATTGTTCGAAAAAATTATTTATTAACTTGATTAGCAATTACCATGCCGCTTAATGGAAATATAATCATCGCATACACAGATATTTACATTTGTAATTCGAATGAACATACCGGTACAAAATAACATAAAATATATCCATTATCATATTCCTCAACAATAAAAAATTGAACATTATGATATGTTTTACGCCTTAGAAACGAATACGAAAAAATATCTTTTAGTTAAATAAAGTTAAAAGAAAAATGACTTGAAGAAGAAATACATACTTTTATCGTTGACCATATTATATGATTAATATCAATGTGGCTTTGGATTTCAATAACCAGGACATTTCAGATTTTCGAAATTTGTCGGAATTATTTTTGAAAATGTATTTGATCTACCAAATAAGAGGTCGAAATGAATTTTGTATTTTTGCCTGCTTGATATGGATATTTTTCTGTTATATTTATAATGGGTAATGTGTTATATACTTTTAGAAAACATAATTTTTTAATACACATATATTTATAAAATATTGTTATACAAACGGATATGGGGACTTTCTAATAGGTTTTCATATGATCATTAAAAACAATTTTATCGCAAATGAAAAAAAAGTACATTTGGTTGATCGCTGGAGTTATTGTAGTTGCGGGTGCTATTTTTTGGTTCAATCGAACTAAGAAAAAAGCCGATACCGAATTGACCGTTAAAGTAGCGCAGGGCGATTTTGAGATATTGGTGGCCGTTACGGGAGAATTACAAGCCAAAAATTCCGAAAATATTGTCGGCCCCGATTTGCGATCGGGAGTCTTCCGTTTCGGTGATTATAAAATCCAGGATCTGGTTGTGGAAGGCACAGTAGTAGATTCCGGTGACTATGTTGCCGAATTGGATCGAAGCACAGCAGGAAATTCATTGCTGGACGTGGAAGATGCTATTGAAAAAGCCGAATCAAGGTGCCTTACAACACGTCTGGATACTACCATGACTTTACAGGGGCTTCGCGATGAATTGCTTAACAAGACATTTGCCGTAGAAGAAGCCGATATTAAGCTGGAACAATCCAAATTTGAACCGCCTGCCACGATACGCCAGGCCGAAATCGACTTAGATAAAGCCAAACGGGCACTTGAGCAAGCTTTTACCAATTACGATCTTAAAGTACAGCAGTCAAAGGCCAGCATGAATGAAGCGGATATAGACCTGGGTCGTCAGCTACGCCGGCGTCAGCAAATGCTCGATCTTTTGGCCAAATTTACCATCCGTGCACCCAAAAAGGGGATGGTAATCTATTATCGGGAATGGAGCGGACAAAAACGTAAGACGGGTTCGTCCATCAGTCCGTGGGATCTTATTGTAGCTACCCTGCCCGATCTCTCAGTCATGATTTCGAAGACATATGTCAACGAGATAGATATCAGTAAAATAAAAAGAGGGCAAGAAGTTCGCATCGGAGTAGATGCCTTCCCCGACAAGAAATACACCGGTGTGGTTACTACCGTTGCTGATATCGGCGAACAATTGGCCAATGCAGATGCCAAAGTATTCGAAGTGGTGATACAGGTCAATGAATCCGATCCCATCATGCGTCCGTCCATGACTACTAGTAATTCTATTGTAATCAACACCCTGCAGGATGCTACCTATTTGCCAATCGATGCCATCTACAGTCAGGACAGTATTCCTTTCGTATATAAAACGAATCGAACCAAGCAGGTAGTCATGTTGGGCGAATCGAACGAAAATGAGATTGTGGTTGAACAAGGATTATCGGCAGGAGACAAAGTATATATATCCGTCCCTGAAAATGCAGCTACATGGAAAATGGCAGGCGAAGAGTTGATACCGATCATCAAAGAACGCGAATTGGAAAAAAAGAAAGCCAAGGAAGAGTTGGAGCACAAGGCGGCTGAAGAGAAAAAAGCCCGCCAACAACACGGACGTCCCGGAGGTCCTCCTCCGCAAGGCGGTAGACAGGGCGGCGGACAAAGATGATAAAGCTCATAATGTTGAATTTTAAAATTAAATAAAACATGCGCTTTCTCAAAAGATACATGCATGATATACACATTGCTGTCGAATCCATCCTTTCAAATAAGCTTCGTTCCATATTGACAGCTTTAGGAATTATTTTTGGCGTAGCGGCGGTAATCAGCATGATGGCCATCGGTAACGGAGCTCAGCAGGAAATACTCGAACAAATCAAAATGGTCGGGGTGAATAATATTATCATTACCCCGGTATTGCCACAAAACGAGGACGAAGAAAGCAGCGAATCAACCAGTGCCGCTGATGCCGCTAAAAAGAAAAAATTCTCGCGCGGCTTGACGATCGCCGATGCCGAAACGATCCAAGAATTGATTTCGTCTGTAAAAATGCTCAGCCCGGAAATATCTTTCAATTCGTTTGTGATACAAAACGGTATTCGTGAACAAGCAAAAGTAATAGGCGTTTCCAAGGAATTTTTTCAATTGTATGATCTGCCACTCAGTCAGGGTTTTATATTCGACGAGCATCAAGAGGAAAACGGGTTGGCCGTTTGCGTGATCGGATCAAACATCCGCAGTCGTTTTTTCAACCAGGTGGAGCCCATAGGACAATATATTAAATTCGGCGACGTATGGTTGAAAGTGATCGGAGTGCTCGAACGTAGTAATATTTCAGTTACCGGACACCAGCAAACAGGTGTGAATGTGATCAACGACAATGTATACATCCCGGCCAAAACAATGTTAATGCGGTTCAAAAACAGGGCGTTGGTCAATCAAAAGGCAGCGACTACTACCATGCGTCGTGGACGTATGGTAGTTGCCAGCCAAAGCACCTCCGAAACAGCGAAAAACTACCATCAATTAGACAAAATTGTCGTTCAGGTGAATGAAACCGAACAAATAACCCCAACTGTCGAAGTCTTGAGCAGGATGATGCTACGTCGTCATTCGGATGTTCACGATTTTGAAATCACAGTTCCGGAACTCCTGCTCAAACAACAACAACGAACCAAGGAAATTTTCAATATCGTCCTGGGGGCCATTGCAGGAATTTCACTGCTAGTAGGAGGTATTGGTATTATGAATATCATGTTTGCCTCGGTTATGGAACGTATCAAGGAAATAGGTACACGTATGGCTATTGGAGCGAAAAAGAAGGATATTATCGTTCAATTTTTAGCTGAGGCGGTATTAATCAGTGTCACTGGAGGATTGATCGGCGTCATACTGGGAGTAGTTGCTTCATGGTTGATTACCAAAATTGCTGATATTCTTACGATTGTGTCGTTTATGTCAGTTGTTGTCTCATTTTTTGTATCGGCCACCATCGGGATCATTTTCGGTTATTCTCCGGCTAAACGGGCTTCCGAAAGAGACCCGATCGAATCATTGCGGTACGAGTGAGAATGTTATAACGTTTGAACGTTATAACGTTTAAACGCTACAACGCAATTGTTCGATTTTGCAACAAACTGTCCGGTTTCGCAACAGTTTTTTAAACCTAAAAATCAACAATAGATTAATTTTTAGTCTATTATAAATTAAGGCACAATTTTGGCTATAATGATTAGCATTTGTATAAACAAAATAGAATCAATATACATAAAATAAATGAATCGCGCTTTTTTGACTTTAGTTAGCTTGATCCTGGCCGTAGGGATAGCCGTTGCGCAGGATCAACAATCGTCCGGAACGAAATATGTATTTACTCTGGATGATGTTGTCCGCTTGGCAAGGGAACAATCGCCCAGTGCTATCGTGGCACGCCATAGTTTTCGTGCCAGCTATTTCAATTTTCGTGCATACAAGGCTAATTACTTGCCGAAACTGACGTTTACCACCGATCCGATCACATACGACCATTCGATACGTTCTATTGCGACCATCGATACGGCTGGAAATTACCAGATCAGAGAGGCTAAGGTAAATACGCTTACATCGACGGCAGGATTAGCGCTTTCCCAAAAGGTAGGTTGGACAGGAGGAACCGTATCATTAAGCTCCGATTTAATGCGAACACAAAATCTGGATGATGACTCCGAAACCGGCACACAATACACTGCTTCGCCCATCGATTTGAGATTCGTCCAACCGCTGAACGGATACAACGAATTGAAATGGGAGAAAAAGATCGAACCTGTACGATTTGAAGAGGCCAAACAACGCTATATTGTCAATATGGAAGAGGTGTCTTCCGGCGCTGTAAACCGTTTTTTCGAATTGGTATTGGCGCAAATAAGTCTGAACATGGCGCAAACCAATTATACCAACAGCAAAGAGCTCTACGAAATATCCAAGGGTCGGTACGGAATCGGAACCATTGCTGAAGATGCTTTGCTGCAAATGGAATTAAAATACATGCAAGCGGAAAGCAAACTTAATCAAGCAAAAATAGACATCGAAGCGGAACAAAGCAAACTCCGTTCCTATTTAGGATTTAAAGATAATGTGGAAATCCTGTTGGATCCCCAACCCAATGTCCCCAGTTTGAAAGTACCGCACGACCGGGCTTTGGACCTTGCGTTATCACGAAGCCCTGACATTATCTTGTACAATATACAAATTCTTGCAGCAGAACAGGAAGTGGCACGAAGAAAATCGCAAAAAGGCGTTACCATGTCGTTAAGCGCTTCATTCGGGTTAAACAAAACCGGATATACTTTTAATGATGCCTATACACCTAAATACGACGACCGCGAAAGGCTCAGCGTGGGTATCGCCGTTCCTATTCTCGACTGGAACCAGGCAAAAGACCGTTACCGCAACGCGCAATCGCAGTTGGAAGTGATCGAAACACAAATGAAGCAGGCCGAAACCGATTTCCGGCAAAATGTATATCTGGAAGTGATGACATTCAACATGCAGGAAAACCAGTTGCGTATTGCTGCCAAAGCGGATACTATTGCACAAAAAGGATACGAGGTCTCGCGCCAACGTTATCTGATTGGCAAAGTAAGCGTTACCGATCTCAACATTGCAGATGCGGATAAAGATTCGGCAAAAAAGGATTATATCTCTGCACTGAAAACATATTGGATGTCTTATTTCACCGTTCGTCGTTTAACATTATTTGATTTTCTGAATAACAAACTGTTGGAAGAAGATTTTGAACAAATAGTAGGAGAACGACTTTGAGGATTTAAAGAATCAAATATGCTCTCTTGCTTTATCCATACACAAAGAGCGGAATTATCCCGCCAACCATTCGACAACTGGCTGACAAGGCCCTATGTGTCGTTTGTATTCGCTTCACAAAACTACCGGCACATAAAAGGGATACAGATGCTGGAAAATTCGGACTGGCGGACATCCGGCGCTATTCGCGAAATAGCCTTGCGTTGCCAAACGGAATATATCCTGTTGTGCAATCTCGATAAAGAAATCAGTATGGACACCCACTCCTTGAAAAGAATGATTGAGGTGATGGTTCAAACAGATTCCGACTGGGTATATGCTGATTATTACGATGAACAAGATTCAAACCTGATTCCTCATCCTTTGATTGATTACCAGGAAGGCAGCCTGCGCGATGATTTCGATTTCGGACATTTAATCCTGATACGGACACATGCTTTCCGCAAAGCTGCCGAACAGATTACAGACGGTTACCAGTATGCTGCGTTATACAGCTTGCGTCTGAATATTTCGCAACAGGGACGTTTTTTCAGAATCAACGAATTTCTTTATACCTGTAAGGAATCGGAAAAAAGATCTTCAGAAGAAGTAATGTTTGAATATGTCGATCCGGCTAATCGATCGGTACAAATAGAAATGGAACAGGCCGTCACACAATACCTGAAAGATATCAATGCCTGGCTTCCACCTGCCAATTTACAAACAGTCGATCTCAAAGAAAAAAGTTTTCCCTTTGAAGCAACAGTAATTATTCCTGTACGCGACCGCATAAAAACGATCGGTGACGCCATAGATTCAGTATTAACCCAAGTCACGAAATTTCCCTATAATATCATTGTAGTAAATAACTATTCCACTGATGGTACCACGCAATTGATTACCAAACTGGCCGAAATGCATCCCGACCTGCTGCATCTGATCCCTGAACGTAAAGACTTGGGTATTGGCGGATGTTGGAACGAAGCAATACACCACGATCTCTGCGGACGTTTTGCCGTACAATTGGATAGTGACGACTTATATGCTGGTCCCGATACGTTACAAAAAATAGTTGATTGTTTTTATGCTGATGAAGCAGCCATGGTAATCGGGTCTTACCGTATGGTGGACTTTGATTTGAATGAAATTCCTCCCGGAATAATCGATCATCGTGAATGGTCTTTTGATAACGGTCGGAATAATGCGCTTCGTGTCAATGGATTTGGAGCGCCGCGTGCTTTCTACACGCCGGTTATCCGAAATGTGGGTTTTCCAAACGTCAGTTACGGTGAAGATTATGCAGTTACATTAGCCATATCACGTTACTCTTCAATAGGGCGCATATTCGAGCCCATCTACTTGTGTCGTCGCTGGGGCGAAAATTCCGATTCATCACTTTCCCTTGTCCGGCAAAATGCGAACAATTTCTACAAAGACCGCATACGCACCATCGAATTGTTGGCCCGGAAACAGATCATTTCATAGAACTATTAAAAAAACCTGCCATCGTTTCACAACGACGGACAGGTTAATCAATTTACTCCCGGGTGTTTTCATTTCCGGAAATGCACCAAAAACTTATTGATCATTTTCTATTTTTAATATTCCGTATTCTGCGGGTCGAAATTCGTCCAACCTTCCATCCAGTTGTCCGAGTCACTGGCAAAAGCGCCTACGTAGGTCACTGGTGTGAGGAACAAATCGTTCAGGAAAGCATCGGTGAAATCAGCCGCACCCAACAAAGGACTGCCTGCTACCTGTCCCCAGTTAGGATTAGCCTGCAAGCTGTTGGGCTGTTTTAACTTCAAAGCGGCGATGTCGCCCAAAACCTGGTTGTTTAGACCTTGTTTGGTAAAATAGTTGGTCGAAATATCTCCAGTCCAAGTGCCGTCGGTTTTTTGATTCGCATCAGCTCCAGTCATACCCATGCCGGCAAAGAAGATATTTTTCAGTTTCAGCAACCCTTGGTCTGCCCAGGTAGTAGTGGTGCTACCCTTGTCGTTTTCGAGGATCAAACCTATCGGGTAACCAATCGCTACGGAATTGAAACAACTTAGGCGCGAGTTCCTGCGGATGTGCATGGCAGCCTGGAAAATACCTGTCTTGGCGCCGCCACGGGTCATGTTGTTCCCGTTGATGTAGGAACTATTGTTGAGAAAATTGGCATCCTGACCGATCGGTCCGATAAATGTCACATTGCTGAAAACTGAACTTGTGTAAGGCTCAGTAGCGGTGCCGTTGGCGTTGTTATCCGATTCGAAACCATTGGAATTTGAAGTATCGGCAATACGCGAGTGACGTATGCCCAGCAGGAATTGCAGTTTGCCTGAATACCCGTAATCAGTGTCAAATTCATCATCCCAGCCGTGGTAAGCTACTAAGTATTTACAATTGACCGATCCGCCGAACCATTCGAATGAGTCGTCGCCGCAATACGAAACCTGGATATGGTCGATGATCGTGCCTTTCCCGACCGAGCCCATCGTCAAGCCGTTGATTTCGTTGTCGGTTGAATATGGATAACCACCGAATTCGATACGGACATAACGCAGGATCCCTGAATTGTCGTTATCATCGTCGCCGCCATGAATTGCATCCACGCCGCCTTCGATGGTCATGCTGCTACCGTTGTTGTTTGTGGCTTTTCCACAAAGGATAATACCACCCCAGTCGCCTGCCTGGCGGTCACCTTTGGCATAAGTCGAGGTGAACACAATGGACTGGTCTTTGGTTCCGTCGGCAATCAGTTTCGCACCCTTCTTGATGATGAGCGATGTACCTGTGGCTGCTTCCCTGCCGTCGTAGTTTCTATTGCCGCATTTGATCACCGTTCCTGGCTCAATAGTCAGGGTAGCGCCTTCGTGTACGTATACCCAGCCAACCATCGTGTAAACGCCTTTCTTGATGGTAGCCGACTGCGTGATATGGAAACTCTTGTCGCCTTTGCCGATTTGCGCTTTGTTGGGGCCGAAAAAGATCTCTTCCGTGTCGTCCACGATGACCGGCAGTATGGTACTACCGTTGTCACTTCCCTTTACGGTAATATTAGCCGTACCAATGGCCACGCCAGTTACGGTGATTACAGTACCGTCGACGGTTGCCGTAGCAATCGTGCCCGCCGAACTCGTCACCGCATACGGGGCTGTACCGCCCGATATATTGACCGTCATGGTACCTCCCACAACTGCCATTGCACTGGCAGGGTCGAGAGTCGGATCGCTGGGATCTTTGGCATTCACGGCCACAGCTAAGGTCGATCTGCCACCGTCCTTTGCCGAAACAGTGACATTAGCCGTTCCCAAAGCTACACCAGTTACCGTCAAGTTGGAACCGTTGACAGTAACTGTTGCGATGTCGTTAGCCGAGCTCTCGACCGTGTAAGGCGCTTCGCCTCCCGAAATAGCCACTGTTGCAGCAGCGCCTTGCTTCACACTAACGATATCCGGGTTAAGGGTCGGGTTAACCGGGTCATTCTTGTCTTTGCAACTTGCAAGGAAAAGAACCAGGCAGGTTGCCATCATGAAACTAATGTTTTTAAATAACTTCATCGGTATAGGCGTTTAAAGCGCACTAATTATTTTTTTAATCTTCTGCGGATTGGCTCGAATTTAATCATTCTGCAAATTAGGTTGTCAAAAACAGTATCCATGTGGTTGCGTCTATTGTATCTGTAATGGTATTCATCAA
>JAVBNI010000011.1:0-51716 GCA_031551645.1 Bacteroidales bacterium
CCGGGATTTTGCCTACAGCTTCTTTCTGATTCCACCTCGCGATGGACACCATTGCCTGCGGCTAACGGTTGGTCGCTACCTACCCCCGTAGTGGACTTACACCACCAAGTTGATCAATCATGCACGGCACACCAAAAAAACCGTTTCCCATAAGGGAAACGGTTTTTCATTTATAAAGATACTCTTTGCCCAAAGAATTAACCAGAATTTTACAATCACGGAAAATGACTACATCCTGCTCAAATCTACTTCAAACTCCTGGGCAATTCCCTTCAATTTTTCGACTAATACGGGATTGTCATCCCTTCCTTCCAGAATAGACTTTACGTTTATTCCTTTCATCATGATTTTCATTTGAACGTTTAATTCCTGGAAAGTATTTCCCTGTGCTTTTTCTTTGATGATAAAATCAAGTATTTGTTTTGTTGTGCTCATTGTCTTACTGTTATTAAAATAAAATCTATTTCAGTAGCAACATCGTGGATGTCTGATTAATGTGTCCGATATAACTTTCTCCATACGTGGCAAAACCAATAGACGGAACAGACAGGAATATATCCGAATATGCTTGTTGCTGATTCTTACGACTTAGCTCTCCTGTACGCTGGCAACAGTTGAAATCTACGATGCCTTCCAAGTTACCAAGTCCTGCCTTCTCCAAATCTTTTCGCGTGTCAGCGACAATATCTCCGGATTGCAGAATGTTCAATTCCAAACCTTCCTTGACAGCGCAATAGAATGCAACAGATTTCCCTTCAACTTTCTGCGGACTTCTGACAAAAAAATGATCTTTATCGAAAACCAATCCTACAGGATAATCTCCGATACGGTTTACCAACTCATCGACAGGTATTCCCAACACTTCAGAATATGCTTCAATCGCAGGTTTATGATTGAATTCATGTACGGTACGCAGACTTTCATCCACTTTGGTCGGGAGTAGTTTTTTATCGGTAATAATAAAACTCTGCATCTTCAATATCGAAAAACCATTGGTTGGCTCCATCAATACAAACAACGCAGCATCGGTATATGCTTTGCCGTTTGCAAACACATAAGTTACTTCAAATTTAAAATCATCTCCTGACGAACCGCCAACAAACGGGACATTAGTCAAATTACCAATTTGGTCATTTATCGCCTCTTCGCAACCGCTCAGCCCGTCTATAATCATCAGGCCCACGTAACGTACAGGATCTAACTGTTTCATGGACATCCCCAATGATTGTTCAAAAGCCTCAAAGGCTTTGGGTACAGCTTGATTATCGGTTTTAATGTGTTCGAGTACTTCTACTTTCAAGTATTTAAGTGTCGATTTGTCCCAAGCCATCGCAACAATCGAATTTTGTCCCATCTGTCCGGAAATCATCTCTCCTACTGTGGTACAACCGACTACACAAACACCAGGAAAAGCATTGGCCATGTTTTCACTTAGTTGGCCGGCAGGATAAATGGAGGACGAGAAATAAAGAACCATGCAGGGATTCGTATCTTTCAATTGCTCCTTGATATTGTCTACCGCAGTTACAACATCTCGTTCGCAAGATCGTACTACTTTAAATTTATTCATTTTTGTATCATAATTATGTAAAAACTATTTTAAAAACAACATAGTCGAAGTCTGATTGATATGTCCGATATAGCTTTCACCAAAAGTACCGAATGCTACGGTAGGAATCGATTTGAACAAAGCTGCATAATCCTGTTCCTGTTTCTCTTCGCGTAATTCATTCATCCGCGACATACAATTAAATTCAATAATCGCACTTAAGTCCCTGTTGTTAAATCGTGCCAGTTCGAGATCCTTGCGAGTGTCCGACACAATGTCTCCCGCCTGTAAAACAGACAATTCCATTCCTTCTTTGATGGAGCAATAAAAAGTTATTGATCCGTCATTACCAATAACATTGGAATCCCGCACAAAAATATTTTTCTGATCAAACACTAATCCCAATGGATTGGATATAAAATATTTTGACAATTCGCTTACCGGGACATTTAATGCTTCGGCATATGCTTCCGCGGCTGGTTTATGATTAAACTCATATACAATACGCTTTGTCTCATCCACTTTGGTGGGAACAAGCTTTTTATCGGTCAACGATACGCTTTGTGTTTTCAGGAAAGAAAAGCCGTTAGTAGGTTCCATTAATACCAGAACGGCAGCATTGGTATAGATTTTACCGTCGACACACAAAATCGGATCATTAAAGTCGTTGGAGCCTGCCGAACCTCCTACAAAAATAACATTAGTTTGATTCCCTATCTGATCGTTGATATATTCTTCGCATTGGCTTTTACCGTCGATCAGTATCATTCCCACATAGCGTGACGGCGACAAACGGGATACCGGTGTTTTGAAATAATCACCTATATTTTTCAATGCCTTTTCCACAGCATGTTTATCTTCCTTGATATTTTCAAGTACCTCGATTTTAAAACGCGGAATACTATCCTTTCCACATGCCATAGCAACAATGGAATTGGTCAGCATTGTGTTGGATACCATTTCACCGGCTGTCGTACACCCCACCGTATGGGCGGTTGGAAAGGCTTCAGCCATTAACCGGCTCACCTGATCGGACGGATACACTGGAGAAACAAAGTAAACCACTAAACCGGGATCTGCTATGTTTGCTAATTTTTCTTTTATCATTCGAACTGCCGAAACTGCTTTCGGCTTATCGGAATATCCAATTTGATAACCCATATATTTTTTGTGTGCTAATGTTTCGTTTGATAACTTATTTCTATTTTCATCTGATCATATCATGGATATTTCCCATGAATTTGTTTGATTGATAAGGAATATAGTCCTTTGTTAATCAATCTTGGTTCCACAATAGGTTTACGTAAAACTGTAAATAAAGTTATATTTTCAAATTATTTTTATTGAAATCTGACAGCCTGTTGATACATAGTACTGGTATTTTATCAGAATTCGTAATCAATTTTTCTTCTCTCAAACCAAATAAAAATTTATTGATTGTAGGAACATCCTCCATTTGTATCACAAGAAGATCGGCATTTATTTCTTTAGATATTTTGAGAATATTTTCAGCCTTATTTTTTTTCTTATCATGTGTGATAAAATTTACTTTTACCCCTTGATCTTCCAAGACTTTGGCCATCAATTTCAGGTTACCGGCAATATTTTTTTCTTTATCCGTATGTTTTCCCGAAGGAGTAATGATATGCATAACAGCATCAGGATAATATTGGCTAAAAAATACCACCCGTTTCAATTTAACGTCATGTGGATTCAAAAAATTAATAGGAAAGGCGATATTATGTAACACAACATCTTCGGGCTCGTTTTGTATTACCATAAAAGGAATGACCGTGCCCGAAAGGATTTTAATGGTTCTGATTCCGGTGTAATGCTTAATCCCCCTGACGCCTCCGGTTTTCAATACCATCAATGTGGGATTTAGTTCCTGTCCGACACTCTTAATGACCGCATACGAGCGGTTTCCTTTCCGAATCATAAATTCCGGGCGAATACCAAATTTATCGAAACATTCTTCGGCAACAAAACTTAATTTTTTTTCAAGCGCAGAAATATCTGGATTTTGGGTGGCAACATGCAAAATCATAAGCCGTTGTTTCATTGCTCTCGCCCAATATGCTCCATGCGCCAAAGCATGGTATGCCAATGGAGTAAAGTCACAAGGGACAATAATCAAATTTTCATCGTATTCCATAAAACTTAAAAAGTTACATATCAAAACCTTAAAATTCAAAATTAGGACATATTTTCATCTTTTTTACAAAAATGATTTGCCTGGAAACTATATAACATTTTAACTTGATAAAACGTTTCATAAACAAATACATGGTATCTGATTCTTAATTATTTTTGTACAAATTTATCTTTCATGAAAAACACATTTTTATATTTATTCCTTTGCTTTTTTGCGCAAACAATTTTTGCACAAGAAGAAGCCCGGTTACTGCGTTTCCCTGCTGTACATGGCAATCAACTTGTTTTCACCTATGCCGGCGACCTTTACACCGTAGACTTGTCAGGCGGTGAGGCCCGTAAATTGACCAATGCTCCCGGGTTTGAACTGTTTGCACGCTTCTCGCCCGACGGTTCGCAAATAGCGTTCACGGCCAACTATGACGGTAATACCGAAGTATATGTAATGCCCGCCCAGGGGGGTGAGCCAAAACGTTTGACTTACACAGCAACTTTGTCGCGTGATGATGTGTCGGACCGTATGGGGCTCAACAATATTGTTATGGGCTGGACCCCTGATGGAAAAAACATCATTTATCGATCACGAAAACAATCATTTAACGCGTTTGTCGGTCAATTGTTCACCGTTCCGGTAACAGGCGGAATATCCACTGAATTACCTTTACCGGAAGGTGGTTGGAACTCGTACTCTGCCGATGGTGGTAAACTGGCATATAACCGCGTATTCCGTGAATTCCGTACCTGGAAATACTATAAAGGCGGAATGGCCGATGATATCTGGATTTATGATTTTCAAACAAAGGAAACAAAAAACATTACCAACAATAATGCACAGGATATCTTTCCGATGTGGTTCGGTGACGACATATATTTTGTATCCGACCGCGACCGTACCGCTAACCTTTTTGTGTATAATACCAAGACACAACAAACCACAAAAGTGACCAACTACACCAACTACGACATCAAGTTTCCATCGGCTGGTGACAAAGCGATTGTATACGAAAATGGCGGCGATATTTATTATTTTGATATTACGACGCGTAATCCCCGTAAGATCAATATCCGGATCAATGACGATGGTTATGCCGGACGTAACGAGTTGAAAGATGTTTCGAAAGAAATACGTTCGGCAGATATTTCTCCTGATGGTAAACGTTTGGTTGTGGGAGCTCACGGCGAAGTATTTACTGTTCCTGCAAAATCGGGTATTACCCGCAACCTGACACAAAGTTCGGGAGCGAATGATCGTAGCGTAGCATGGTCTCCTGACGGACAATGGATTGCTTATTTAAGCGACCGTAGCGGCGAATATGAAATATATATCCAAAAACAGGATGGTAGCGAAATACCGGTACAGCTGACCACAGGCGCCGACACCTATAAATTCGACATAGCATGGTCGCCTGACAGTAAAAAGATCCTCTGGAACGATAAAAAAATGCGGTTACAATATGTCGACATCAAGACTAAGGAAGTTACCATAGTGGCACAATCGCCGCGTTGGGAATATTCGGAGTTTGACTGGTCGCCCGACAGTCGCTGGGTGGTTTTCACCGAAACTGCTGTGAACAATTTCAGCCGCGTGTGTTTGTATAATACCTTGGATAAAAAACGGGTAGCGATAACCGACCTATGGTATGAATCGGGATCACCTGTTTTCAGCCGGGATGGAAAGTATTTATTTTTTGTGTCCGATCGTGATTTCAACCCGATATACAGTGAAGTGGAATGGAACACAGCCTATCAGAAAATGAGCCGGATCTATGCCGTGACATTGGCCGACAATACTCCGAGTCCTTTTGCTCCGGTAAATGACGAAGTGAAGGCAAAAAAAGCGGAAGATAATAAAAAAGACGACAAAAAGAAAACACAAAAGAATGAACCTGAACCTAAGAAAGACGAGATAGCAATAACCAGGATAGATACAACAGGATTATCCGGACGTATTTTTGATCTTCCTGTCCCAGCCGACCGATACAGGAATTTGCAATATCTCAATAACAAACTTTATTATATCCGTTCCAACAACTTGTACGCGTATGATCTTGATAAGCAAAAAGAAACAGAATTGGGACAAAGTGTCAATTATATGATCTCATACGAAGGAAATAAAATGCTTATCCGAAAAGGTACGGATTACTGGGTGATCGACGTTCCTACCGCAAAAATCAATTTGGAGGACAAGGCTGTTGATTTATCCGGTTTGAAGATGTACGTGGATAAACAAGCGGAATGGAAACAAATATATGATGAATGCTGGCGGCAGATGCGTGATTTTTTCTACGTCCCAAACATGCACGGAGTGAACTGGCCTGCTATGCATGACAAATATGCTGTCTTGTTACCCTATGCCAAAACGAAAGACGATGTGAATTACCTGATTGGCGAATTGATTGGTGAATTGAATGTGGGACATGCGTACATTAATGGCGGTGATCGTGTGGAGGCTTCGCGTATACCGATGGGGCTGCTGGGGGCAAAAATTAGTAAAGATGCCGCATCGGGATTTTTTCGCATTGACTCCATATTAGCTGGCGCCAACTGGAACAAAGCCCTCCGTTCACCATTGACAGAAATTGGTGTCGAAGCAAAGAAAGGTGAATACATTACGGCAATCAATGGCCAATCACTCGAAAAAGCAGCGGATATCTACCAGTATCTTGTCGGGATGGCTGACCGCCAGGTGGAACTGCAACTGAACAGTAAACCTGCGTTCGAAGGTAGCCGGAAAGTAACAGTAATACCAATAAATGACGAAGCCAACTTGTATTATTACAACTGGGTACAGAACAACATCCGCAAAGTAAATGAGGCTACCAACGGGCAAGTGGGCTATATCCATATTCCCGACATGGGGGCCGATGGGTTGAATGAATTTGTAAAACACTTTTATCCCCAACTCAACAAGAAAGCTTTGATTATTGATGACCGAGGTAATGGTGGAGGTAACGTATCGCCGATGATTATCGAGCGGTTAGCCCGTGAAATAACCCGGGCCAATATGCTGCGCAACGTGACCATTCCCACGCAGACACCGACTCAAATGATGATTGGCCCTAAGGTATTATTGATCAACAAATATTCGGCATCAGATGGCGATTTGTTCCCATACGGATTCAAAAAACATCACATCGGCAAAGTAATCGGTACGCGTAGTTGGGGAGGTGTTGTGGGTATCCGCGGCCCATTACCGTTTGTTGACGGCACCGATTTGCGCAAGCCCGAGTTTGCTTCCTATTCGTCGGAAACCGGACAATGGATTATCGAAGGCTATGGCGTTGATCCCGACATCATGGTTGACAATGATCCTGCACGTGAATACGCCGATATCGACGAACAATTAAATAAAGCGATAGAAGTTATTCTTGACGAACTCAATAATTATAAGCCACTTTCGCCTATTCCCGCTGCTCCCGATAAAAGCAAATAGATGGTATAGGTTTTCAATTGAAACCTATGAATATTTCAAATCGCCATGTCATATTTTTCTGTTTTTCGTCTAATAAAAAGGGATAAAATAAGGTCAAATTTGACGTTCGTCAAACATATTGATACGTTGGTCAACTTTTTTTTTTTTATTGAAAATAAGCTTGCACTTTTGTAACGTAATTCAAAGTCAAGAATTTTAATTTTTAATTTTAATTGATATGAAAAAGATGTTTCGTTTTGCAAAAACAGCTGCTCTGGTTTTCGCCGGGGCAAGTCTGGTAGTTAGTTGCCAGAAAGAAAATGTACCGAGCCAGGATCCTGAATCAGGTGGGGTGAAGTATGCTCAAGATGTTACGACTAGCGTTGATGTTAGTTTATTTGGTGGTCAAAGTTGGTTACTGGCGGATCAACCGTTGGACTTCTTGAAAGAAGCTAAAAATCAAAGTGGAAATTTTGATTTTGCAAACCAGCCTTCGGGAGTTCAGATTTCTAACAACTCCAAAGTGTATTTGACGTTTGTCGGAAATGTTGCAGCATTTAACAATGTATTGGGATATTATTATTATAATCCCAACGATTTGCCGGGAAAATTAGCCGATATAAAAGCAGCAAATGGTGGGTTTGATGATGTTGATGCGTTTCGTGCATTTATTTTGAGCCAAATATTCGATAAAGTAGATAACGAAATAACATACAAGCATATTGTTTACGCTTATACCAGGAATTTAGCCTTTGGAACCACTTATGAAATTAAACCCGATGCGGGTGATGGTGACATTGACGGTAATTTCGTTAAGGGCACAGTTGTTGGATTCTTCCTGTTGCCTAATGCTGGGAATGAAGATGCTATTAACGATGAGGGGACTATTGTCGGCAAGAATGCATTGAAGGTGAAATGGGACGGAGACAAACCAATATTTAACGCTACCCATCAGGAAGTGAACCTTTATTATAATGGTGTGGAAATGGAGTCTTCTCACTTGATGGGTCGCAGTGCATGTAAGGATCTCGTTATTGCTTTTGAGGACATGAATGGCAAAGTTGGTCTCCATTGGTCAGACTACGATTATAATGACTTGGTATTTGTTGTTAATGGCAACAACTTGGTAGGCGAAGTGCCAACCAGATTGAACAATGATATTGTTCCTTTCAACCCGAACAATGTATCAGAAAGTTTGGATATGCTTCGTCTTCCTGAATTAGGAGCAAATTGCTTAGATTGTGGAATGACAACGCTTTTGATGAACGATGCTTGGTTTAATAAAGGAACTGGGTTCTTTAACGAAGGGAAAAGTGCAATTGATGGTCCTTACAAAGATGCTTATTTACCCTTGTTTAGTGGCGAATCTAAAAGAGGTTATATTATCACAACTGGAGAAACAGATATATATGCATATTGCCAGAATACCAGTGGTGATGCAGTTGTAAATATTGGTTGGTATTATTATAAAGAAGGCCAAACGCTTGCAGACATAGGAAAGTCTGTTACTGTTGATGGATCATCTAATGGGGAAATTAATGATGAGTACTTGATATATAAGAATCTTAAATTAACAAAAGGTACCGTTCCTCATGATTATGTTGCAGTAAATAAAGCTGCCAAGATACCTGCAAGTTCTAATATTGGGTTCTTCCTGATAGCTGGTGTAGGAGCACAACAACCTGTTGTTAATTTCAAAAGCCAGGCTAATAAAGGCCAAATCAGAGTGACAACTCTCCCGACCCTCACTGCACCTGGAGAAAAAGAAGCACAGGCACAGTTAATCATGAAGGGTAATTGCGAAACTTATCTGATAAGTTTTGAAGATTTGGTTACTCAGACTGATTATGATTATAATGATATTACCTTCAGTTTGACGGATAATACTCAATCGTTGACAACAATGAACTTTGACGCAGCTGGATATTATGATTTGAGGCTGTTGTTGAGTGACTTAGGTCTTCTGTAGTGATCTATTCAAACGAAATATAAAAAAGCCGCAAATCGCGGCTTTTTTTGTACTTTTTCTGAAATAATCTTTATACTTGCTCCTATTATTATAAATGAATCGTTATTATCAAGTTTACTCCTCTCCACAAGTATTGGCTCAACAATTTGCTTTAAAATTTGTCGAATGGTCAATACAGCAATTGAAGACAAAAGATAAATTGAACATCGCATTGTCAGGGGGTAGTACACCACAACTTTGGTTTGAACAACTTGCAGAAAAATTTGCCGATACGATCAATTGGGCTGCATTGCATTTTTTTTGGGTGGACGAACGGTATGTGCCATACAACCATCCAGAAAGTAATTATGGGATAGCTTATAAATTATTGTTTAACAAAATTAATTTCCCGAACGGAAATCTTCACCCTATTCCGGTAACAGGGAATATTCAACAAGATATATCTGCTTATTGTCAAGATATAAAACAACATGTTCCGTCTATAGATGGTTGGCCAATTTTTGATCTGGTTGTTTTAGGTATGGGAACTGACGGACACACTGCTTCTATCTTTCCGGGACAGTTGGATTTATTTGATCTGGATGTGCCGGTTTGTGAATCCAAAAATCCCAATACTGGCCAATTGCGTGTTACAATTACTGGAAAGGTGATTAACCATGCTGAAAAAATTTATTGCCTGGTTACTGGTATGAATAAAGCAAAGATCCTGGATGATGTATTTAAAAACCATGCCGGTAGTGAAAATTATCCAATCTCGTATGTTCGTAAAGATACTGTTTGGCTCATTGACTCAGAGGCAGCAAATATTTTGTTTGTTAAATAATTAATCATATAAGAAGTTGTCTATTTTTATAGCATTAAAAATTAGGATGATATTATTCAATTCTCACAAAAGTACATAACAATTGCAAAAACAAAACTTGAACAGGAACCTATTCTAATCTAAAAAAGTTAGACATAGGAGCTGAGGTTGTGAAATTTGGGGAAACAGAATACACTCAAGTGAAAAATACTGTATCTTGCGCCTTGAATTCATATGGAAAATACACCCCATATTTTGTGTCCGTTGTCGTTTTGAGTGAGTTATCTTATATGGAGGTTGTCACTAATTACTGATCGACAGCAGACAATATTCAATGCTTAGTAATCAAAATTTTATATTGAAAATTTAAAATGGATAAGTACTGGGAAGAAGATCTTGAGACCATCCCTCGTGACGGATTGGAAAAGCTGCAACTTAAACGTTTGAAAACTACGTTCGAATATGCGGTTCAATCGCCATATTACAAAAAATTGTTTGGTGGACTGGGGTTGACTGCCAACAGTTTTAACCATATCAGCGATATTCGTAAAATACCGTTTACTACCAAGGAAATTTTGCGCAATAACTATCCGTACGGATTGGTGGCCTTGCCTTTACGTGATGCAGTGCGTCTACATTCATCAAGTGGAACAACAGGCAATCCCACTGTGATTTTCCATTCGCAACACGATCTCGATTCCTGGGCGAACCTTGTGGCGCGGTGTCTTTATTCGGTCGGTGTGCGTAACACTGATGTTTTTCAGAATACCAGTGGATACGGAATGTTTACCGGAGGATTGGGGTTTCAGTATGGCGCCGAACGTTTGGGTTGCCTCACTGTCCCTGCTGCTGCCGGAAATAGCAGACGACAGATTAAGTTCATGCAGGATTTTGGAACTACTGCCGTACACGCCATCCCGAGTTATGCGATCCGATTAGCCGATGTCTTCGAAGAAATGGGGCTTGATCCCCATCGCGATACACGCTTGAAAACATTGATAATCGGTGCTGAACCCCACACCGAAGAACAGCGTCGCCGTATAGAAGATCTGTTGGGTGTGCGTGCCTTCAATTGTTTCGGTTTGTCGGAAATGAACGGACCTGGTGTGGCATTTGAATGTGAATATCAAAACGGGTTGCATCTCTGGGAGGATGCTTATTATCTGGAAATCATCGACCCTGATACGCTTGAGCCTGTGCCGGACGGCGAAATAGGTGAACTGGTACTCACTTCGCTCGATCGGCAAGCAATGCCTATCATCCGCTATCGTACTCGTGACCTGACCCGTATCCTGCCCGGTGACTGCCCGTGTGGACGGACACATCGACGTATCGATCGTATAAAAGGCCGGACTGATGATATGTTCATTATCAAAGGTTGTAACATTTTCCCGATGCAGATTGAAAAAATTCTGCTCAATACTTCCGAAGTCGGAAACAATTACCTCATCACACTCGATACCGTTGACAATGCGGATGAGATGATGATCGAAGTGGAATTGAAGGATCTGTTCACCGACGATTACAGCCGATTGGAAAACTTGGCCAAGAATCTGCGCCACCAGATACGCGATGAAGTACTGGTAGCGCCAAAAATTAAACTGGTAGAATCGGGATCATTACCGCAAAGCGAAGGAAAAGCTGTAAGGGTAAAAGACTTACGAAAAAATAAATAAAATTTGTTTCGGTTGAATCACTCATTCAACCCGAAACTTCAAACCTTAAACTTTAAACTAAAACGTTATGGTAACCATAAGGCAATTATCCATTTTCCTGGAAAATAAATCGGGACGCCTCACAGAGGTATTGGAAACTTTAGGTAACGAGAAAATAAATATCACGGCGCTTACCATTGCCGATACCTCGGAATATGGTATCCTGAGACTGATCGTATCCGACCCCGAAGAAGGATACAAGTTACTAAAAGCACGCGGCTTCAGCGTTAATCTGACGGATGTTATTTCTTTGTCTGTATCGCCCGAAGCAGGTTCGTATGCCGAAATATTGAATAAATTCTCAGAAGAAAAGTTGAGCATCGAATATATGTATGCATTCTGCCTGGGACAAAAGTCAATGATCGTATTGCGTACCGATAACCGCCCAAAGGCGTTTGAGATTATAACACGCAACAACTTTGCGTTGATCAGCGAAGACGAAATAAAAAACCTTTAAAATTTATCAAGCAGGATTTATCCTGAAAATTACAAATAAACCATATATGATCTGGAATGAAACGTTTGAGTGCATGAGTCGCGAGGAAATGCGGCGATGCCAAAGCAGACGGTTAGTAGATGTTGTGGAACGTGTTTACCACAATGTGCCTTTTTACCGGAAAAAGATGCAGGAGTTAGGTGTTGGTCCGGAAGACATACATGGTATTGAAGACCTTCCGAAATTACCTTTTACCACCAAACAGGATTTGCGTGACAACTACCCATTCGGGTTGTTTTCGGTTCCCATGACTGAAATTGTTCGTTTGCACGCTTCGTCGGGCACAACCGGGAAACCTACAGTGGTAGGCTACACGCGTAAAGATCTTGCCACATGGAGCGAAGTAATGGCGCGTACATTAACCTGCGCAGGCATTACCCGTCATGATTTCCTCCAGGTTGCTTATGGATATGGTTTGTTTACAGGAGGATTGGGAGTGCATTATGGCGCTGAAAAAGTGGGGTGTTCTGTAATACCTATCTCGGGAGGAAATACCAAACGGCAACTACAGATCATGCACGATTTTGGAAGCACGTCATTGGCCTGTACGCCGTCATATGCGCTTTATCTGGCCGAAGCAATCCAGGAAAGTGGTCTTAAACGTGAAGAATTCAAGTTACGGGTAGGAACATTTGGCGCCGAGCCTTGGACAGAAAGCATGCGTCGTGAGATCGAGGAAAAACTTCAGATCAAGGCTATCGATATATTCGGATTGAGTGAAGTGATTGGACCGGGTGTTTCCAGCGAATGTACCTGCCAAAATGGATTACATGTATTTGAAGATCATTTTGTCCCGGAAATTATCGATCCCGCCACTTTGAAACCACTACCTGAAGGAGCCGAAGGTGAAATAGTCTTCACCACCATCACTAAGGAAGGATTACCATTGTTGCGCTATCGTACCCGCGATCTGTCAAGTCTCGATTATTCGCCTTGCCGTTGCGGCAGGACGCTTGTACGCATGAAAAAATGCACCGGACGTACCGACGATATGCTCATCATCCGGGGAGTAAATCTTTTCCCTTCGCAAATCGAAAGCGTATTGTTGGAAATGAAAGAAACCAGTCCTCACTACTTGATGATCGTCGATCGCAAAAACAATCTCGATGTATTGGAATTACAGGTGGAAGTGGAAGAAGGATTTTTCCTTGACCGCATCAGCGAATTACAAGGACTTACCCGCCGCATCCAACATGCTATGGAAAGTGCATTAGGTATCAGCCTTACTGTTAAGCTGGTCGAACCTAAAACCATTACGCGTAGCGAAGGAAAAGCGGTACGAGTGATAGACAAAAGAACGATGTAATAAACAGAATTTTAGGGATTAACAGCCGGAACTCGCGGTTGTGTAAATTCCAACAAATCATTGCGAATAACAATGCCCCAAAGTTTGATGAGCTTTGGGGCATTGTTATGAATCATCCAGGTTACAATGTGGCTATTTTTTCCAGCGCCTTGTCGTTGAGGATGGCTATTTTCCTGCCGTTAATGTCAATATAACGTTCGTGTTTAAATTCCGAAAGTAGACGGATAACCGATTCGGTAGCCGTACCCACCACATTGGCCAATTCTTCGCGCGAAAGCACGATGTTAAGTTGATTGTTTTCGTTGATGCCAAACTTGGTTTTTAACGTCAATAACAATTCAGCCAAACGCTCTTTGACTGATTTCTGGGCAATTTCGGTAATCAACGAATGCGATTCCTCCAGTTCTCGACAGGCAATCTGCAACAAGTCTAATGCAAAATCGCCGCTGGTTCTCACTAAATGATGCAGGCATTCCTTGGGAATGTAATATACGGTACAATCCTCGATCGCAGTGGAGGTGTTACATGCTGGTTCTTCGCTGAGTACCGAACGAAATCCCAGTATCTCATACGGTTTGGCTAAGCGGAATATATAATCCCTGCCTTCGACACCTGTTTTGAATTGCTTTACAATACCGGCCAATATCACATAACAACCCAAGATGCGTTTGTCTTGTACGAAAATGGTCTCATTCCTTTTATATTGTTTTATTTCGGCTTTCCCTTCCAAGTATGTTAGTTCATCCAGACCAAGATGGCGCAGAATGGAATGATTTTTCCAAGATGAAGATAACAGATGGGCTTTTTCGAAATCCATATCAAAGAATTTTTTTCAACAATTTTTCTTGGTGATTAATATAAAGTGCAAATATGGCAAAAAGAACAGTGTTTTTCAAAAGATTTAACACGGTATTTTCCATTTGCGTATAGTAAGCTACAACATATAATCCCAAAGCGATCATGATATAGCGCGCAATTGTTGCCCACGGATAGGGAATGGGATAGTGTCGTGTGCCCAGCCACCACGTAATGGCAATCATTACCACGTAACAGACCAGGTGCATCCATGCCGAAGCGTGATAACCCCAAACAGGGATCAACAGCCAGTTACCGGCAATACTGATAGCCGCACCAACAGAAGCGATCATCAACCCATATTTAGTTTGATTACTCAGTTTGAACCATATAGTCAGATTGTAATAAATCCCGAGACACATGTAGGCTAACAACATTACAGGGACTATACTCAGACCTTCCCAATAATCCGGGTCGATGAAATTCCGGATTATATCTAAGTAAAATGTAACTCCAAGGAAGATCAACAAGCAAAATATGATAAAATATTTCATCACTTCGGCGATGATCTCACGCGAGTCTTTCTCTTTTGCATTGTTAAAAAAGAATGGTTCAGCAGCATATCGGAACATCTGGATGAATAAGGTCATTAATATCGCTATCTTGATGTTGGCACCATATATACCCATTTGTTCCATCGGATGGGCACTTTCAGGCAAACGATGCCTCAACATAATACGATCTATAGCCTCATTGATATTACCCGCCAGGCCGGCAGCCATCAAAGGCAAAGAATAGGCAATGATTCGTTTCCATAAACCAAAATCGAAGTATATCTTGTGTCGAAAAATATCAGGCAGCAACAATATGATGGTTGCAACAGAAGCTATCAGATTGGAAATAAAGATGTACCCCACCCCTACTTCGGGATGATAAATCGCCTTTATCCAAGCAACATCGGCAAATTTGGGACAAAACCACAAAAAGAAAAAGTTGAACAACACATTAATTATTACATTGCTCAGTTTGTAGAAAGCAAAACGTAAGGGTCGGTTATCCAAACGGAAACGGGCGAACGGAATGGCTGTCAAAGCATCCAAACCCAATATCCAACCAAACCAGACAATATATTCTCGATGATCGGTATAATCCATCCATCGGGAAATGGGATGCGAGAATGTGGTTACCAGCGTAATGAAAAGCATAGACGTGACAGCAATACTCAAAAACGTTGTCCCGTAAACTTTATTTTTGTCCGTCGTCTGCGAAAAATTAAAAAAACCTGTTTCCAAGCCATAGGTGAGCAGGATTACCAGGAAAGTCATGTAGGTATACAATTCCGTATTGACACCATATTGGGCGGTTTCGAGGACCCTGGTGTGTAGCGGAACCAGCAGGTAATTCAGAAAACGCGGCACCATGCTGCATAGTCCGTAAATGGCTGTTTGCCCTGCTAATTTTTTAATTGGATTACTCAAAAGTAAAATTTAGATTTGAATCAAGTTTAGCTGACTGTGTTTATTCGTTTTCAATATGGATAAACCCTATCTTTTGTGGATGATCCTGTATCATTCCATCATCAATATTACAACTCAGCCAAAAGACAATTAAATCGCCTGCTGCTGCCCAAGAGAATAGAATACCGAAAAAAAGTAACAAAATATTTCCTGAAAACCAACTGACAAGTACTGGAATATCGCCCAACAGTATTACAGGCATAAGAAGGCTGATACGGTAAGCAGCAGGTTTCAACGGTTCCCTACAATGCGCATAAGGCGCAAAAGCTTTGATGTTAAAGCCAAAAGATACGGATTTCCATCCATTTTTAGCAAAAACAGCCATACATGTGCCGTGTATCAGTTCGTGCAACACAATACCTACCAACAAAAACAGGATTAACCACCATCCGGCATCGATCGCCTGTTGGATCACTGTTTTATTTTGAATGATAATGGAATGAAGGCTATTCCACAAACCTGTACCAGGCTCACGCCATATAAACAGATATGGAACACCTGCCAGCAACAACACCGGTATGACCAATGATAAACCGAACAGATTTGCCTGTCGTCCCGATACAGTATATTCCTTCATTTTGTTGCAAATTAACAGAATGGATGAAGGATAGGTTTAATCTACCAGAGGTATTTTTTCATCAAACTGATGAGCTTGTTGGCATCGATAGGCTTGGATATATAGTCGTTACACCCTGCCTGCAAAGCTTTGTATTCGTCATCCTGCATGGCGTATGCTGTTTGCGCGATAACCGGTAATTGCGGACGTATGG
The DNA here is from genome assembly GCA_031551645.1 of Bacteroidales bacterium. Taxonomy (GTDB): domain Bacteria; phylum Bacteroidota; class Bacteroidia; order Bacteroidales; family UBA4181; genus JAIRLS01. The sequence goes on from JAVBNI010000011.1 coordinate 16,486, forward strand.
TCTTTATCTCTTTAGTAGCTTCCAACCCGTTAACATTGGGCATCTTAATATCCATCAGGATGATATTGATGTTGGGATTGGCCTTTACTGCATCAATGGCCTGGCGTCCGTCTGCGGCATGGATGAGTGTAGCACCCGTTTCTTCGAAAAGGACTTCGAGAAACATATAGTTCACTATTTCATCTTCGGCAATCAATATTGTTTTGTTTTTCCAAATATCATTCAGGGTGTTGTTTTTTGCATGTGGCGACATTTCTTTTCCTGCCTGCTTATTTGTTCCTTCGCCCTGATCATCTTCCGAATTTTCCGAAATGTTAACCGGTTGAAAATTAAGGCTGAAATGCACTGTTGTACCCATGCTTTGTTGGGAGTCAATACGTACCTTGCCTCCTTGGGATTTTACCATCTTATTAACGCCTGAAAGATTCTGGGCGTTATCATCGAATGAAGAACTGTCACCAGCCAGAAATTTAATCATTTCTTCCAGGACAACCGGTTCAAATCCCGTCCCCGTATCTTCTACAAAAAATTGAAGAAGATTGTTTTCCAAAATACGATATCCAACTTTGATATAGCCCTTATCGGTATACTTCACCGCATTACTGACTAATATGTCAAGCACTTTTTTAAGTGAATCGGTATCTATTTTTACAGAGATGCTGGGCAGAAAATTTCTTTCATCAAGTAAAAACATGATCCGTTTGTTCTGCGAAGCGATGTATTTACTATACTCAGCCTTTAATTCCTTAAGAAAATCATTTAGTTGACAAACAGTATCATTCATATGTACCTGTTACTTGGTTATAGATGAAAAATCGAAAACAAAATTTGGATGTAAAATTATGTCAATAATTTGATTTTCCCAATTTTTTTTCAGTTTTCGGTTTCAATATCATGTAAATAATCAAAACATTGAAAGAAAGACGCTATGCTTCAACACAATGTCACACAATAACCGGATTACTGCGTTTTTTGTTTTTGTAAAAATAGATTTCATTTGCTTCATATAGACAAAAATTGTATATTTGCCTCACAAGAAAGATAAACAAATGAAACACTTAATTTGGATTTTTGTTGCGGCCGCCATAACCTTTTCCTACACAACACGTTCCGGATATTCGATCAAAGGAAAAGTTGGAGGAGCAGAGGGCAAAAAAATCGTATTGAAGGTATATCGGAACTTTAAACCCACTGGTATTGATAGTGTAAAATTGAAAAATGGGGAATTCATGTTGAATGGAACGGTATCTTGTCCCGAATTTTGCTTGTTATATGTGGGCGACAAAGGTCCTCTCCAGTTTTTTATCGAAAATTCAACCATTCATATTACGTTGGATACAGATCATATTGAAAATTCGAAAATTACAGGGTCTAAAGAAAATGATCTGTTTCAAAGTTTTGTAAGCAGATTGGAAGGATTAGCAGGACAGGCAAAACCATTGAACGATGAATATTTGGCTTTAAGGGTTTCGGCCAATGCTGATCCGGAAAAGGAAAAATCGCTCGTCGCGCAGTTGGAAAAACTACAGAATGAACGTAACGCATATGTGATAGATTTCGTGCAGAAGCATCCCAATACGGTGGTTTCGGCTTTTATTGTCGACAATATGCTGCTGCGTAGTATGGATATCGCTCTATTGGAGCAGATATCAAGCAGCTATGATGCTACGCTGGACGGTTCGCAGTGGGTGCAGATGCTTAAATCGTACCTGGCGGACGCAAAACGAACTGGAATCGGTCAATCTTTTTCAGATATTACATTAAGCGCACCCGATGGAAAACCTATGTCTCTTTCCGATTATGCTGGTAAGGGCAAATATTTGCTTGTCGATTTCTGGGCTTCGTGGTGTATGCCATGCCGCAGGGCAAATCCACAAGTTGTAGCATTATACAATCAATATAAGGATAAAGGATTCGAAATCGTCGGTATATCGTTGGACAGGGATAAAAATGAATGGATAAAAGCTATAGAAAATGATCAGTTGGTATGGCCGCAGATGTCGGATCTGAAATTTTGGGAAAGTGAAGCGGCCAAGCTGTATTCGGTAAGCTCCATTCCATACACCATTTTGTTGGATAAGGACGGCAACATCATTGCCAAAGGATTATATGCCGACGGATTGAAGGAAAAACTGGCCGAATTAATGGACTAATGGATTGCTACTTTAACTTGTGTTGATTTGACCATTGACGGACGGATGTTGTGCCTTTTCCTAATTTACATTTCTTGTTTTGCATTGTTTCAATGAAAATTGTACTTTTGCGTAGTATTATAAATCATCAATAAATGAAGCATTTAATTTGGATCATTGTTACAGCTTTCGTGCTGTATTCTTGTACCGATCATTCGGGGTATGTGATTAAAGGAACGGCAGAAGGCGCTGATGGACAAACGGTTGTTTTGCAGGAAATTCAAAATTTTGAGCCGGTAGTTCGGGACAGCGTTAAGATAAAAAAGGGGAAATTCGAGTTTAAAGGAAACGTAGAATGTCCTGAATTTTGTATGTTGTACGTGGGGAACAATGGACCCATCCAGTTTTTCATCGAGAACTCGAATATCAATGTTGCTGTAAACTTGGACAGCATTTCCGGTTCGAAGGTGACTGGCTCGAAGGAAAACGATATTTTCATTAGTTTCAGTGAGGGTATGGAAGGCTTCAACAAGCAAGTCAAACCACTGAATGATGCCTATATGGCGCTAAGGCTTGCCGAAGCGGATACAGCAAAAGAAAGGTCGTTACTGCAACAAATGGATAAAATCCGCGAAACCCGTACCAACTATATGACCGAATTTGTTCAACAACATCCAAATACAGTGGTTTCTGCATTTATTATCGACAATATGTTGTCGCGCTACTTGAGCATCGATCAGTTGGAACCCATCGTTAACAGTTATGATGCCAAGTTGGATAAATCGCAATGGGTGCAATTGCTCAGGAATAACCTGGCTATAACCAAACGTACCCAGGATGGGCAGATGTTTACTGATATCACATTGAAAACACCGGACGATCAATCAATGTCGCTTTCCGACTATGCCGGGAAAGGCAAATATGTATTGATAGATTTCTGGGCTTCGTGGTGCAGACCCTGTCGCATGGCCAATCCCCATGTGGTAAAATTATACAACCAATATAAGGACAAGGGATTTGAAATTGTCGGGATATCATTGGATAGGGATAAAAAAGAATGGGTTGACGCCATCGCTGCCGATGGATTAACATGGCCGCAAATGTCCGATCTGAAATTCTGGCAAAGTGAAGCAGCAAAACTGTATTCGGTTAATTCCATCCCGTATACTATTTTATTGGACAAGGAAGGAAAAATCATTGCCAAAGGGCTTTATGCCGAACAATTGGATGAAAAGCTGGCCGAACTGATCAAATAGGTCAACACGCAACTCTTCAATATTTTACAAACAGGACGATATTCCGTCCTGTTTCTGAGATTTCAATTTTGTGAATCCGGATGCGGGTGAAATGAAATATCGCTCATGTTGATAAAAACCTTTGGAAGCGCCGTTTATGGAATAAAGGCAACCACCATCACCATTGAGGTAAATGCCGGAAAGGGCATTAATTTCTTTCTGGTAGGCTTACCTGATAATGCTGTGAAAGAAAGCCAACAACGTATTGAGTCGGCTTTGCAGACGCATGGTTACAAAATGCCGGGAAAGAAAGTGGTTATCAATATGGCGCCGGCTGATATCCGAAAGGAAGGTTCGGCCTATGACCTGCCTTTGGCCATAGGTATCCTGGCTGCTTCGGAACAAATAAAAGCCGACCGGTTGGCCAATACAATTATTATGGGAGAACTTTCACTCGACGGTACCATACAACCGGTCAAAGGAGTATTGCCCATAACAATACAGGCGCGTAACGAAGGTTTTACTTCGTGTATTTTTCCCAGACAAAATGCCCGTGAAGCTGCTGTGGTGGAAGGTATCCAGGTATATGGCGCCGACAACATTGGGGAAGTGATTGGTTTTCTCAATGGAGAAAAGGATTGGGAGCCAGTCCATATCGATATCAACGGGGAATTTCTTCAAAAAAATAATTACGAGGCTGATTTCTTGGATGTAAAAGGACAGGAAAATGTCAAACGTGCCATGGAAATTGCAGCAGCAGGCGGACATAATATTATATTGATCGGTCCGCCGGGAGCAGGAAAAACCATGTTATCCAAGCGACTTCCGGGTATCCTGCCACCGTTAACCCTCGACGAAGCATTAGAAACCACCAAAATCCATTCAGTAGCAGGAAAAACAAACGAAGGTGCAGCGCTCATCACACGCCGGCCATTTCGTTCGCCACACCATACCATCAGCGATGTAGCGCTTGTGGGAGGAGGCTCATTCCCCCAGCCTGGCGAAATATCGATGGCTCACAACGGAGTATTGTTTCTTGACGAATTACCCGAATTTAAGCGTACAGTGCTTGAAGTCATGCGTCAACCGCTCGAAGATCGGGTCATTACCATTTCGCGGGCACGTTTTGCCGTGGAATATCCTGCAAGTTTCATGCTGGTGGCTTCGATGAATCCATGTCCATGTGGATTTTATAACCATCCTGAAAAAAAATGCGTATGCGCACCGGGCTTTGTGCAAAAGTATTTGAGTCGCATTTCAGGGCCTTTGCTCGATCGCATCGACATCCATATCGAAGTAGTTCCGGTCCCGTTCGATAAGTTATCTGAAGAACGGGTATCCGAACCCAGTCATGTGATCCGCGAACGGGTAATAGCCTCCCGTAATGTACAGAAAGAGCGTTATACCGAATACCCGGGCATCCATTGTAATGCGCAGATGTCTTCAAAAATGTTGCGAAAATATTGCGTAATCGACACGGCTGGACAGAACATGATGAAAGCCGCCATGCAAAAACTTGGCCTGTCAGCCCGTGCTTACGACCGGATACTCAAAGTGTCGCGAACAATTGCCGACATGGAAGCATCGCCCGACATACAGGCACACCACCTGGCAGAAGCTATACAATATCGCAGTCTCGACCGGGATGGTTGGGGAGCGTAATTAAAAGATATAAACAAACATAAGACCCCGAGGTCATGCCATACACATTATTGTAAGAAAGCGGTTGTGAGCATGAAAGACAATAAACCTTCGTTCAAACAACGTTTGTTCCAATTCAAACGCAGAATACATATCCCGAACGTTTCCCTGCGTTTGGTGGCGACTTTCTTGTGCCTATTGGCATTCGCCAAATTAGTAGAGACTAATGTATTGTTTCCAAGGTTTGATAAACGGCATGCTGAAAGAATACAGAAAATTTTTACTGAGAAAGAGAAAAATCTGCAAAACAATCTGGATGATGTAATGCATTGTGTTGGCAAAGTATCCGAAGATGACTCTTGCTTTGTCCATTATCACAAAACGCATGAAAAACTCCTGAAAAAAAACGGCTTATACATATTTGTATATAAGAACGATTCTTTAAAATACTGGTCAAGTAAGGATGTCACTGTCAATTCCGTCTATTCCCAAACTGATTTTAAGAAATCGTATGCTACATTGGGTAACGGACGATATGCGTCTTTTGTCCATAAACAAGGAAATTTTGATTTTGTAGGATTAATTCTGATAAAGAACATTTATACATACGAAAACAAATATCTAAAAGCCGGATTCCAAAAGGATTTCAATCTACCTGACAATCTCAAGATCTATCACGAACAGTTTCCCAACGGTTATCCCATTACCGACAGTAAAGGACAACCTGTATGGTGGCTGATATTCGATGGTACTTGTCATTATCCTTATCAGATTTATGTTCCGGCATGTTTTTATTTTCTGTCCATACTGGTTTTTTTCATGTTGTTGGATTACATATTCCAACGATTTCGAAAAACGACTTCAAAAAATATTTCTCTGCCTTTATTGGCATTATTGTTGGTTGCATTGTGTTATGCCATGCAACATTGGCAAATACCCTCCGTGTTTTATGAATTGGCAATATTCAATCCCATTCATTTTGCATCAAGATGGTTCCCGTCATTAGGCGAATTGTCGTTATGGGCTATTTCTATCGGCTTTTTTACTTTTGAATTATACCGTAACTTGCGTTTCCCGATTTTCTATGAAAGTAGATGGAAGTATTTTGCCTATATAACTGTCTCTTTGGCGGGAGTGATTGCCGGATTTTTTGGCATAGAAGCATTACTCAAGACGTTGATTGTCGATTCGTCCGAAATGTTTGAAGGGGTTAACCGTATCCTGATGCTCAACGGATTCAGCCTGCTTGGCTACCTGATTATCATGATTTTCCTGGTTTCTTTTTGCTTGTTGCTCTCTAAAACTTTACATTTGTGCAAACAGGAACTGACCCTGTATCAATTTTTCATTTTTTACCTGATCATACTATCAGTAGTAACTATTGTATGGTTATCAGCAGGATTATCCATTAACTTCTTTTCCATAGTCACACTTACTGTTGTAGTCTATATTATGGGAGTAATCCGCTTGAAAAATCCTGTCAAAATTAAATATTCCCATTATGTTTTAATTGTCTTTATATTTTCGACATACACCACTTATTTTGTTGAACGGTTTAGTTCCATGAAATATGAAAGCCAAAAAGAGGTCATCGTTACCAACCTGGCTTCGCAGCATGATTTGACTACTGAATTCCTGCTTGAAAATATCTCGGAGAAGATCGTTAACGATACCACTGCTTTGGTCGACCTGGCTTATGAAAGTTTGGAAATAAACGACAATTTGCATATTATCAATTATATACAAAAGCAATTTTTTTATGCTTCATACTGGAATCGTTATACATTTCGCGGATGGGTATGTGCCGACACGGCACATATAACTGTTGACACACAGGAACGTAAAACTGGTTGCATCGACTTCTTTAAGGATATGACCGAAAATTTTGGTTCTAAATTACCGCGTTCGGAATTCTGGTATGTCAACAGAGGATACAGCGATTTTGCGACCCGCTATTTAGGTTGGTTCAGGAAAGAAAAGGAAGGGGAACCGCCCCTGCATGTGTTCCTGGAATTTTGGATCATCGGCGATTCGGAGGAGGTGGGGTATCCTGAGCTATTGTTGGATAATCGAACCAACAAGGACAATAACCTGAAAGGCTATTCGTACGCAAAATACAACAGGAACAAACGAATCAGCCAGTATGGAAGCTATAAATATAATCTGACCGGTGATATCTTTCAGACTAATAACAGAGAATATCATATGGTACGTGCAGATGGCATGGAACACCTAGTGTATCGTCCGGACAAGAACAATATGATCGTGTTGAGTTCTTATTCGCCAAAGCCGGTGGATTTACTGATCAATTTTTCTTATATTTTCATTTTTTCATTCCTAATTGTTTCCTTTTGCTTGCTACTGTTTTATCTGCCAATGATACGCCGGACTTTCCAGTGGAATTTCCGGAATAAGATACAATATACGATGATCACTATTATTGTCATTTCTTTTGCGATCATCGGGGTGGGAACAGTATTTTATGTCAATCGTCAATATCAGATGAAGAACAACGCTGCTGTCAACGAAAAAATGCAAGCTATACATTCCGAATTACTGGACGTGATTTTATTTGAAAAAAAGATGGATCCGAATTGGGCGGTTAATAGTGATTTGACTGGATGGCTAATGCAGTTTCAGAGAATTTTCTTCATTGATATTAATCTCTTCGATGTTAACGGACAACTAATCGCCACATCTCTTCCTGATATTTTTGACAAAAGCTTGGTAGGCAGACAAATGAATCCGGATGCATTCATTAAATTGACATTTGGGAATCGGGCTTTTATCATGGAACACGAAAATATTGGCAAATCGGAATATCTATCAGCATATGAACCATTTGTGGATGAAGAAAACAAGGTGATTGCGTTTCTCAATCTTCCTCATTTTACCCAGCAGGATGCGTTTACCGAAGAATTATCAAATGTAATCATGGCAATTACTAATTTCTACATGATAATTATCTTGCTTACAGTGATCATATCGGTGATGATGAGTAATCAGATCACACAACCTCTGATTATGCTCCAGGAAAAATTCCGTCACATCAAGTTAGGTGAAAAAAACGAGCCTATCCAATACGATAGCCATGACGAAATCGGTGAATTGGTAAAGGAATACAACCGGGCGATCGAAGAATTGGCACGAAGCGCCAACCGTTTGGCACGTTCGGAACGCGAGTCGGCTTGGAGGGAAATGGCCAAACAGATAGCCCATGAGATCAATAATCCGTTGACTCCCATGAAACTTAGCATACAACATCTGAAAAGGGCATATGACAATAAGTCGGAACGTTTTAATGAATATATGGAAAAGATTTCGAGATCGTTAGTCGAACAGATCGATACTCTTTCGTCTATCGCTACCGAATTCTCCAACTTTGCCAAAATGCCTGCTCCGCAAAACCAGCAAATCGATCTGATTGCCAAAATCAACAATGTGGTTCCGCTGTTTGCCACCGGGGATAATAAACGTGCTTTCCATGTCGACTTCCATGGGTTGGAAAAGAGCATGATATATGCTGACAAGGAACAGATATCGCGTGTGTTTATTAATCTGTTCAAAAATGCTTTACAGGCTATCCCCAAAGACCGTCAGGCTGAAATAGATATTGATGTTCTGAAGCTTAACCAGATGATATGGATACGGATAAAAGATAATGGCGCCGGTATCCCGGAAGATATGCAGGAAAAGATTTTCCGTCCGAATTTCACGACCAAATCAAGCGGTATGGGATTGGGATTGGCTATCGTACGTAATATTATTGAAAGTGCCGGAGGAACCATCAGTTTCCGTACCAAACAGAACGAAGGAACTACATTTATTATTAGTCTCCCGTCGATCGAATAGTCTGGCCTAAAATGCCTCTGTAATTCTGAAATAAAGTCCCCAATCGTCTTTTCCCGCAGCTGCATCAATACCCGCGTTGATCTGATATTTGGGTAACAGCATAAATCGAATTCCCGTACCGCCGCCGGGTAAAATCTCGCTGGTAGGGTTGGTGGTCATGGCAATGCCGACAAATCCCACCATACCCCAGCGTTTGTAAAAATTCCACCGGAATTCGGTTTGCAGTGCATAAACCTGGTCACCACGATATTCGCCTTTAGTATAACCCTTGATATCCTTATTCCCCACATAGTTTTGCGCTACGAAAGGAACTGTCCCTAATGAAATATTGGAAGAAAGCCTTGTCGCTAATACTTTGTTATGGTCCAAGCGCGTGTAATTGTTCATCTCGAAATGCAGTTTGTTGAATGCCGAATCATTTTGCAGCCAGGTAGGAAAGGTATTGTAACGTAACGCCCCCTTCCAGCCGGCAGAAGGATTGTAGTTATTGTCACGTGAATCGTACATGGCTGACACTGCCAATGAATTCATCCACTCCGTCTGTATAACAGGACTCTCAGTATCCACTTTCAGATGCGAATTGAACATCTGCCCGCCAATTCCCAAATATAATTTGTTGTATACCCTTACCATTGGCAACAAGAAAATGTACACACCGTGATCATTATATGGAATTTCCACCTGTTCGCCACCAGAAATATCTTGATAAGTCTGAAAATTTGAATTCATATATCCTGTACCGGCAACCAAGCGGAACCGGTCTCCTGCAAAATAAAGCTGTGTCATTCCATTGACATACCAATTACCTTCGGTTGTGTATTGACCCGACACATTGATACTTGACAGCTTGGTGTCCGGCGCTCCTCCCAGTTTGAAAAAAGTCATGGTAATCAATCCGAAACCCGCTCCCTTCGAACGGTCGTATGAAACAGTGGGCAGGGCTGTAAAATCAAACTTTTTCTGACGATGCTTTGCTGTATCTTGGGCGGCAATACGGATACAAGTTGATGTAAGTAAGACAAGAACAATATATATATTTTTCATCCGGACGACAATTAATCATTATGTAAAACAAGCGGATGTATACAATGTTTATTTTGAAAACAGCCTATAGCATATGTAACAAACCCATAAAAATGAAATAAGTATTCATATATCCGACGTTTTCAAACATATTTAATCCTGATTTCATGTACTTTACTCTAATTCTAATTTTTCAATTTTCAATTCTCAATTACTTCACAGCTGCATTGTTCTTATGATCCTTTTTCGTATCTTTGTACCCAAATTTATAAGCAATGCTTTCAACGGTACTTTTTATTAGTGGTGGTGAGATTTTCATCATTTTGCTTGCGATTTTGATATTTTTTGGAGCCGATAAAATACCCGAATTTGCACGTATGATGGGAAAGGGTGTTCGCGAATTTAAGAAGGCAACAGATGATATCAAACGGGAGTTGAACGAAAGTTCGTCAGGAGTAATGGATGACATTAAATCCATCCGCGACGATCTGAGCAGTACGATAGACAAGGAGATTTCGGCACCAGTGCAGGAAACTGTAAACGAAACCGCTGCCGCTGTTGAGGAAGGATACCAGGATCCATATAATTATGATTATTATTACAATAATCAAGAGTATAGCCAGAATCAAAACAACGAATATACAACCGAAGCAGTCCGCGATGATAAGATTCAGTCGGATTCGACAGAAACGGATACTGAAAAACAACATCCGGAATCGACTGATGACAGTTCCAAAAACGCCGAAGCATGATCCGCGGCGAAAATATCACCAAATCATTTGGCAATCTGCAAGTCCTGAAAGGAATTGACATACAAATACCTGCAGGAAAGATTGTGTCTATTGTCGGAGCCAGCGGTGCGGGTAAGACAACTCTTTTGCAGATACTCGGCACATTGAGCCGTCCCAGTTCAGGAAAAGTATTTATTGATCAAAAAGAAGTAAGCCGCCTGAACGAAAGGGAAATATCTAAATTTCGTAATCAGAACATCGGTTTTGTCTTCCAGTTTCATTATTTATTGCCCGAATTTACAGCGCTTGAAAATGTATGCATCCCGGCATATATCAATCGTCTGCCGAAAGCCAAGGCCGAACAAAAAGCAAAAGATTTACTGAGCTTTCTCGGCTTATCGGAACGGATGACTCATAAACCGGACGAACTGTCAGGAGGCGAACAACAGCGCGTCTCAGTGGCACGGGCGCTCATTAACGACCCCATGGTGGTTTTTGCCGATGAACCTTCGGGTAACCTCGACTCACAGAACAAACAGGAATTACATTCATTATTCTTCAGATTACGCGACACTTTCGGACAGACATTTGTGATTGTCACACATGATATCCATTTGGCCGATATGTCGGACATCAAATATGAAATGAACGACGGAAGAATAATCAATAGTGAACAGTGATAGATGAAGAATGAAAAATATTTTTTCACGCTTCGCTCTTTGCTCTTCATTTTTTCACTTGCATGAAAATAGTCATTATCAAATATAACGCCGGTAATATTTTTTCGGTCGATTATGCTTTGCGGCGTTTGGGCATAAAAGCTGAAATAACCGGTGACCACAAAAAAATACAGGCAGCTGATAAAGTCATATTTCCCGGAGTAGGCGAAGCGTCAACCACAATGCAATACCTGCGTGAACATCAATTAGACAGCTTGATACGTAACTTGCAGCAGCCGGTCCTCGGTATTTGTATCGGTATGCAACTCATGTGCCGGTGGTCCGAAGAAGGTAATACGGACTGCTTACAGATCTTCGACGAAGAAGTGATTCGTTTCCGGCCTTCACCTGACCTTAAGGTGCCCCATATGGGTTGGAACAGTTTACAAAATATGCATTCACCTTTATTTGCCGGCTTACCGGAAAATCCGTATGTGTATTTTGTTCACAGTTATTACGCAGCCATTGGGAAACACACCATCGCTACATCCGAATATCCGAAAGCTTTCACTGCCGCATTGCAGCGCGATAATTTTTATGCCCTGCAATTTCATCCCGAAAAAAGTGGAATGAATGGTGAGATTATTTTGAAAAATTTTATCGAAAACATCTAATGATACCATTATCAATTACCGTTTCTAACATGTATGATATCACAAGTTAATTACGGGTTTTTGATTTGGAGATCGAAACTATATTGTGAATTCAAGGGATTTACTAATTTTGTGGCCTGCATGGCCTTTTTAATCCAATAATTATTTTTCATGAAGGATATAAAAAAAAATACGAACAATAACCCGACCAGCAAGGAAAACAATGTTACCGGCAACCAAGCTGGTGAACAGCAGGAAATACCCCAAATCATAAAAATATTGTCCAACAAATATTTCAAGTTCGGACTGGTTGCATTGTTGTACCTGCTTTGGGTATGGTGGGTAGGTAATGCATGGCTGTTGTTGGGTGTCCCCGTTATTTTCGACATTTATGTAACCAAGAAAGTAAACTGGACATTCTGGAAAAAACGCAACGGTCCAAATTCTAAGGTGGTAGAATGGATTGATGCTTTGATTTTTGCCGTCATTGCTGTGACATTGATCAATATTTTCATATTCCAGAATTATAAAATCCCGACAGGATCGATGGAAAAAACATTACGGATAAACGACCATTTGTTTGTCAGTAAACTGAAATATGGTCCGAAGATACCAAACACACCGCTTTCGTTCCCGTTTGCGCAACATACCATGCCTCTGACCAAAGATACAAAATCATATGTCGAATGGATCAAATGGCCTTACAAGCGTTTGAAAGGATTTACCCATGTCAAAAATGATGACATTGTGGTATTCAATTTTCCTGAAGGTGATACGGTGGTCGTGCTTTACCAGTCGGAAAGCTATTATGGACTGGTGCGTCGTCACGCCGAAGAATTGCAGAATTATGACAAAAGTTCCGGTAAAACCGCACAGCCTTTCAGCTACTATGCCAATCTGTCCAGAAAACAAATACTTGATCAGTATGAGATAACAGTACGTCCTGTCGACAAGCGCGACAACTACATCAAGCGGTGCATTGCCGTACCGGGCGACACTTTGAAAATTGTCAATTCGCAGGTATATGTCAATGGTAACCCTCAACACAGATTTGAGAAAATGCAATACCGTTATGCCGTCCATACCGATGGCTCACGCATTAACAGGAAAACGCTTGAACGCCTGGATATTTATCCGGATGATGTACGGATGATAGATAACAACGTATTCAGTATCCCTCTGATTGACGCCAATGTTGAGCCGGTCAGTAAATTGGCAGGCGTGCAGGCGGTGGACAAAATGCTACAACCTGCTGGCCTGTATGATAGTGAGATATTTCCGCATGATTCACGTTATTCGTGGAATGTAGATAATTTTGGTCCCCTCTGGATTCCGAAAAAGGGGGTAACCGTAAAAATCGATACTTCCAATATAAGCCTGTACGAACGTATTATTGCAGTGTACGAAGAAAATGATCTGAAAGTACAGAACAGCGATATATTTATCAATGGCGCCAAGGCAGACAGCTATACCTTCAAGATGGACTATTACTGGATGATGGGCGATAACAGGCATGAGTCGCTGGACTCCCGTTTCTGGGGATTTGTTCCCGAGGACCATATAGTCGGGGCGCCCCGGTTTGTCTGGCTGGCATTGGATAAGGATAAAACGTTCCCGCTCAATATCCGCTTCAGCCGGATGTTCAGACCAGCAGGACGTTAATTGGAATCTTCAGGAAATTGACAATTGATCATGAATCTCGAAAAAATATTGACGCAATATACGGTGAAAGCCGTCACTTCATTATATGGGGTAGAGCCTCCTGAAAATCTGTTGCAGGTACAGGAAACCCGCAAGGAATTTGAAGGTAATTTCACCATCGTGGTATTTCCTCTTTTGAAAATATCCAAACAATCGCCCGAAGCGACGGCTGAAGCTATTGGCGAATATTTACAGGCCAATTATCCGGAAGTGTCCCGTTACAATGTCATCAAAGGGTTTCTGAACCTGATGATTGCAGATGCTTTTTGGTTGGGTTTCATGGTTGAGACACGGTTCGACGATCAATACGGATACTCCGTACAGTCGGATAAGTTCTCTAAAATGATCGAATATTCGTCGCCAAATACCAACAAGCCTTTGCATCTGGGACATATTCGCAACAATCTTTTGGGATATTCCTTATCGAAAATTCTGGCGGCAAATGGGAATCGTATCGTTAAGGTTAACTTGGTGAACGATCGGGGCATACATATTTGTAAATCCATGTTGGCCTGGCAGAAATGGGGTAACGGAGTAACACCTGAAAGTTCGGGCAAGAAAGGAGATCATTTGGTAGGCGATTATTATGTAAAATTCGATATCGAGTACAAGAAGGAAATCGAGCAATTGATGCAACAGGGCATGGATAAGGACGAAGCTGCCCGGAAGGCGCCGCTGATGCAAGAAGCCCAGGAAATGTTGCGTCGCTGGGAGGCAAAAGACCCCGAAACAGTTGCCCTTTGGAAAATGATGAATGGCTGGGTATACGATGGCTTTGGCGTTACATACAAAGTGTTGGGTGTTGATTTCGACCGGATCTATTATGAGTCGCAAACTTACCTGCTGGGTAAGGAAATTGTCATGGACGGCCTCAAACGGGGGATCTTCTACCAAAAGGAAGATGGTTCGGTGTGGGTTGATCTGACCGCTGATGGTTTAGACGAAAAATTGCTATTACGTTCCGACGGGACTTCTGTATATATGACACAGGACATCGGTACAGCCTGCCAACGTTTTGAAGAATACGACATTGACGAACTGATATATGTGGTTGGCAACGAACAAAATTATCATTTCCAGGTATTGTCACTTATTTTGGACAAATTGGGTTATTCCTGGGCAAAAAGTCTGAAACACATGTCGTATGGAATGGTAGAGTTACCCGAAGGCAAAATGAAATCGCGCGAAGGAACGGTTGTCGACGCCGATGACCTGATGTCCGAAATGACGAATATCGCATATGAAATGTCGCAGGAATTGGGTAAGCTCGACGGATTGTCGGCCGAGGAAATCGATAAAACCATACATACCATTGGCATGGGAGCTTTGAAATACTTCATATTGAAGGTAGACCCCAAAAAGACCATGTTGTTCGACCCAAAAGAATCGATCGATTTCAATGGTAATACAGGCCCTTTTATCCAATATACGCATGCCCGGATACAATCAGTTCTGCGTAAAGCTACTGAAAGTGGTATCGATATACACGCAGTTGTCGATACAAATATTACATTGAATGATAAAGAAGTTTCGTTAATCCAGACGATTTACAATTTCCCAAAAACGATTAACGATGCTGCGGGAACATATAGTCCTGCATTAATTGCCAATTATGTGTACGAACTGGCTAAAGAATACAACCAGTTTTATCACGATTATTCGATATTGAAGGAAGAAAATCCGGCTGTACGTCATTTTCGCATATTACTGTCAAAGCATGTCGCCCAAGTAATTCGCACGTCTTTGGATCTGCTTGGAATCGATTCGCCAGACAGGATGTAAGATATCCGGATTAAAATATTTTCTGAGATATTTATCTGTAAATTAGATTTTACCCATGGCCAGCAAGCAACAACTTTATCGGAATGTCATATCTTGGTTTCAGGAGAACATGCCTGTTGCCGAAACCGAGTTACATTACCACGATCCTTATGAATTGCTGGTATCGGTCATTTTATCGGCTCAATGTACTGACAAACGGGTAAACATGATCACCCCTGCTCTATTCGAGCGTTATCCGGCACCCGAGATAATGGCTGAAGCCACACCCGGTGAAGTATTCGAGCTGATCCGGTCTTGTTCGTACCCCAACAATAAGTCAAAACATCTGGTTGGTATGGCACGGATGCTGGTGGAAAAATTTGATGGCAAAGTTCCCGGAACAATTGACGAGTTGATGCAGCTTCCCGGAGTGGGACGTAAATCTGCCAACGTGATTGCTTCGGTAGTGTTTCACAAACCGGCATTAGCTGTCGATACGCATGTATTTCGCGTTTCGAACCGGATTGGCCTTGTACAGAATGCTAAAACTCCCCTGGCTGCTGAAAAACAGTTAACAGATCACATTCCGGAAAACTTGTGGGCAATTGCTCATCACTGGTTGATCTTGCATGGACGTTACATATGCACCGCGCGCGCACCCAAATGTCAGGACTGCGGGTTGTCCAAGTGGTGTAATTTTTATAAACAACACAATGTCAAAACAATATAGGTCTTTCATATTGTAAATTAAGCAATAACATCATTGATTGTTTTGTTTTTACAATAAAAATCATCTATTTTGCATTGTTTTTTGCATAAATTTACGTGAATATTATATACCAATTAGATTATTTTACTCAGATTGTTCTGGTCGCATTTTTGCTGGCAGTTGTAATACAACTTATTTATTATTTGATTGTTTACATACGACCAGTGTGGCATCAGGGAAAACAAAATATCAATCGAGTGAACGAAACACCCCCCGTGTCTGTTATAATATGCGCACGTAATGAGCAAGATAATCTTGCCACAAATCTAATCGCGGTTTTAACACAGGATTACCCATCGTATGAGGTGATTGTTGTGAACGACTGTTCGGAGGATGATACGGAGGAATTGTTGTTCGGACTCAAACAACAATATCCGCATCTACGTAGCACGATTATTAAAAAAACAGGATCGTTCAAAAATGGTAAAAAATTTGCAGCCACGGTGGGGATCAAAGCTGCGCAACATGAATGGCTGTTGTTTACAGATGCCGATTGTAAGCCGGAAAGCCCGCTTTGGATTAAAACCATGAGCAAACATTTTGTCGACAAAAAGGACATCGTATTGGGATATGGCGGTTATATGGCCAAGCGTGGTTATTTGAATAAATGGATACGTTACGATACATGCTTTATTGCGCTTCAGTATTTTGGTTTTGCCAAGATCGGAATGCCATACATGGGCGTGGGGCGCAATCTGGCATACCGCAAATCGCTGTTTTATGCACACAATGGCTTTGCGGCGCATGCACATATTCTTTCGGGCGACGATGACCTGTTTGTAAACCAAGCTGCAACCCGTAAAAATGTGGATGCCGAATATTCCCGCGAATCACATACCCGTTCGGTACCCAAAAATACTTTTCGCGATTGGGTATGGCAGAAATGCAGGCATATATCAACAAGCAAACATTATAAACGCGGGCATTCCTTTTGGCTGGGCCTTGAACCGTTTTCACGTGTATTGTTCTGGGTTACTTTTTGCATATTGATGGTCTGTTGTATCGAACTTTGGCAATATATTGCAGCCATATTTATGTTGCGGATAATAGTTTTTTTATCTGTCATGAGTGCAGCCACTAAAAAATTTAATGAACCGGGTATTTTGCCGCACGCCGTATTTTTTGACTTGGCAATGCCGTTTGTATATATTTACGTATTTCTATTGGATCGAATTTCTTCAAAACAAAACAAATGGAAGTAAAGTCGGAAGCCTTGTCATCCAAGGCGCAATTAGATGTTGAACTTGTTCAGCAAGCTGTCGATGGTGATCAAAAGGCATATGCCGAATTGATGGAACGTTATCGTGATGCCATATACTACATGTTATTGAAAATGGTCAATAATGCAGCCGATGCCGAGGACTTGACCATTGAAGCATTCGGAAAAGCATTTAAAAATATCAAACAATACACGGCCAATTTTGCTTTCAGTACTTGGCTATTTAAGATCGCATCCAACAATGCGATCGATTTCATGCGGAAGAAAAAACTCAATAATGTCTCCATCGACGAGTCGGGACATGATGCTGAGTCTGCGCCTATCAACATACGTTCCGAGCAGCCAACACCAGAAGAAAGCCTGATTACCGAACAAAAAATATTGTTGTTGCGTTCGGTAGTTGCCAAACTAAAACCTCGTTACCGTAAATTAGTCGAATTGCGTTATTTCTACGAATATTCTTACGAAGAAATCAGTGAAGAAATGGGTTTACCCATTGGAACAGTGAAAGCCCAATTGTTCCGTGCCCGTGAATTGTTGCAAAACATCTTAAAAAACAATCAGGTACAACCATAGAGCCTCAACAATTATATTCGATTGCCCATTGCACAATGGACGATAAATCATCCGTAGCAATTATTCATAAATACTTTCCGAATCTCCAATCGCGGCAAATAGAGCAATTTTCCCGGTTGGAAGGTTTATATAAAGAATGGAATAGCCGGATCAATGTTATTTCCCGCAAGGATGTTGATTCCCTTTACGAACATCACGTGTTACATTCCCTGGCAATAGCTAAAGTTGTTAATTTTGTGCCGCAGGCCGAAGTCGTTGATGTTGGGACAGGCGGTGGTTTTCCTGGTATACCATTGGCAATTCTTTTCCCCAACACGCATTTTCATTTGATCGATTCTATCGCCAAAAAATTGAAAGTGGTCGATGCTATTGCCTCAGAATTGCAATTAGCAAATATCACATCGCAGCATATCCGTGCCGAACAATTAACCGCCAAATACGATTTCGTTGTAAGCCGTGCTGTAACTGCTGCATCTCAATTTATGTTGTGGATAAAAGGAATTTTTTTCAATCGTCAATTGCACGAAATGCCTAATGGGGTGCTTTTTCTCAAGGGAGGAGATATCACCGGAGAACTTGGCCCATATGGGGAAAAAACTAAGATTTTCTCCATTAGCGATTTTTTCAGCGAACCATTTTTTGAAGAGAAAAAGGTAGTCTATTTACCTGGTTAATTGGAAATCCTTTGAAGTTACCAGATAAAAATACGAAGTAATTGGTTTCAGGATTAGGACTTAATTATTCAGAATAAAGTCTGTTTACGAAACTTTTTTGCGAAACCAAATACTATAATTAATATTGTAACGTTTTTTACATAGGTTTCACAATTGAAGTAGAGAGTATAAATATCAAAATAATAGATAGTTATTAATTCACATTAATCATAATTGTATGTTCAAGAAAGTTGTCCTTTTATTTGTTGTGATGTTGTTTGCCGTAAGTGTACATGCTCAGTTCAAGGCCGGAATACGTGCAGGATATAATCTTTCCGGAATTTACAATGTTTCAGGAAACGGGACAAATGGTTCGGCGGTTACCGGAAATCCCGCACCTCCCGAACCCGACTGGGGAATGATATCAGGGTTTCAGGTAGGCGCAGCTTTCGAAATACCTTTGAAGCATTCATTATACTTGCAGCCCGCTGCTGTGTTCTCACGGCAAGGATTCAAGGACGAATATGCCAGCAATGGCGATATTAAACGGGTCTTTTCCCTGTATTATTTGCAGATTCCTGTTAACCTGCAATATAAATTGGATGTGGGAGTAGTGAAAGTCTTGTTTCAGGCAGGGCCTTATGTTCAATATGGACTTTTCGGCAGGCAGAAGTATTATAAAAAAGACGTTTCGCAAGATTTGGCCGACAAATACAAAAAGATCACCATGGGTTCCGACAGTAAAGATTATTTGTCCCCCCGTATCGATTACGGTGTCGGAGCTGGTGTAGGTGTCCAGTTCGCCCAGTTGCAACTGATGGCCGGATATAACCTCGGTTTGGGAACAACGACGTTTAAGATGGATGCCAAAAGCAGAAAGTACGATATGGATATGAAAAACAGCAGTTTTGTGATAACTTTAACATATCTTTTTGGACGGGATGATGTTTTGGCCGATTAAAACTTGTAGGTGCAAATTTTAAAAATCAGAGAATTAGAACTACGCATTAAAATAATATGTATATTTGTAGCATAATTTATTTTTTAAAAGCATTGTTATGAACCTTTTTGTTTTGTTAGGTATGATTGGACCATGGCAGGCCGTTATCATAGTTGTTGCCTTGTTACTTTTATTTGGAGGGAAAAAAATACCCGAACTGATGAAAGGATTAGGACAGGGAATGAAAGAATTCAAGAAAGCAACCAAGGACGAAGGCGGAAACGCTAATCCTCAAAAAGAAATAGATTCAAAAAGCGAAGAATAAAATTCGCACGAATCCTCTTATAGTTTGCAGGAAACATCAAAATAGTCGGTAATGGTGCCATCGCACTGTTACCGATTGTTGTTTTGTCTGTAAAGTTTTGCTGCATACTTCATTTTACTTATTTTTGCTTCTAAAATCAGGGAGATGTCGATTGTTGTCAAAGATCTCATAAAGTTATACGGAACGCAACGTGCTGTCGATAAAGTATCATTCGATATTGATAGCGGAGAAATAGTGGGATTTATTGGCCCCAATGGTGCTGGGAAATCTACAGTCATGAAAATTATTTGTGGGTACATTTCAGCGACATCGGGTTCGATTTCAGTTAACGGATTTGATGTAGAGAGCCAGTCCATGGATGTGCGTCGTAACATTGGTTATCTGCCAGAGCATAATCCTCTGTATTTGGATATGTATGTAAAAGAATATCTTGGATTTGTGGCTGGTTTGTACAAACTCGGAACATTTGCCGGAAAAAGGATTGTCGAGATAATTGAAATGACCGGTTTGGGCAATGAGCAACATAAAAAAATCGGCATGCTTTCCAAAGGCTACCGGCAACGTGTCGGCCTGGCACAAGCTTTGATCCATGACCCTGCAGTATTGATATTGGATGAACCGACTACCGGCCTCGATCCTAACCAGATTATCGAAATACGCACCTTGATTTCGGAAATGGGAAAATCGAAAACTGTTCTATTATCGACACATATCATGCAGGAAGTGGAAGCCATTTGTCAACGTGCTGTGATCATCAATAAAGGAGTGATCGTGGCTAACGCTTCGACGACAGATATGCAAAAGACTGCATACGGACAAGCAGTCATGGTTGAATTCAGTGCACCGGTTGAGCGAGCGTATATCCTGGAAGTTCCGGGAGTTGCAGATGTAATCGGGTTGGATGGTAACAAATGGCTGGTATATAGTTCTGAAGGAACAGATATCAGGCAAGCGTTGTTTCAGGCGGCCGTCCGGAAAGATATTGCCGTATTGGCTATGCAACAGCATGAAAAATCGTTGGAAGAAGTGTTTCACGAATTGACCCAGGCAAACAAGCCATGAAATAATATCTCATTCAATAATTCAACAATTCATAATTTTATAGAGATGAAATTGCACAGGGTTTATTTTGTTGTTTGTCTATTGATGGCGCTTTCGAGTATGCCACTCAATGGGCAACCTTCGATTGAAACCTTACAAAAGCAATTGAAAACACAGGTTGACGATAAAACCAAAGCCGAGACATTGCTTACCCTTGCCGATAAAACCGTTATTCCTAACCCGCAACAGGCATTGGAATATTCTACGGATGCATTAGCTATAGGAGAAAAATTACAAGACAGGAAACTGATCGCATATGCCCAATTAGAACTGGCCTTAGCACTCCACGGTGTTCAAAATTTTCAAAAATCAATAGAATATGGCAACCTTTGCGAACCTTATTTTATCGAAAAAAAGGAATACAATAACCTGGCTAAATTGTATAATTCGCTTTCCGCATCTTATTTTTATATCGGAAATCACGATCAGACCGATTCCTATTCGAATAAATGTATAGAAATAGCCGAAAAATACCGTTTCAATGATATCCTAAACAAGCAATATTATAACCGCGGAGCCATCTTATTCTATCGCGGTGATTACATTGCTGCAATGGATTATGCTTTAAAAGCATTAGCCTTGGCAAAAAGTGAGGGCAATACAGCCTATCTGGCTTCCATCTATGAGTTAATGGGAAGCCTATGCAACACGATGCAACAATACAATAGATCTCTCAACTATTTCCATCAGGCGCAACATATTTATTCTGCCGAAAATAACAAAGAAGCTCTTGGATATTGTTATTTCAACATAGCCAGTATATACAAGATTATTTCATATACGGATACGGCGCGGATATTTTATGGTAAAGCGCTAACCTGTTTTAAAGATATCGAATCTGCCCATGGTATATCGACTGTTTATTGCGGTTTAGCCAGTTCCTATAAAATGGAAGACAAATATGATTCGGCACGTCTGTATATTGATAAATGTTTAAAAATTGGGATGTTATCCGAGTCAAGAAAGGATTTGGCGACTTCTTATTTCGAGGCAGGTGATATCCATTTTCGACAAAAGAACTATAAGAGTTCGCTGACATACCTATATAAGTCATTATCACTTACAAAACAGAGTAGTTACGCAAATATTGAAGAAGACGTTTCGAAATCGCTTGGCCAGGTTTATGCTGTGCTGAAAGAGTACGATTCGGCATATTACTATTTATCCAGATCGATGGCTTTAAAAGACTCCATCGATTCTGCCGAAAAGATCAAACAAAGAGCTTACCAGTTTGCCGAACACAACGTCAGGGAGCAGTTTGAAGAAAAAGCTGCTTCGGAAAATCAAAAGCGACAACTGTGGGGCGTGATTGCTAGTTTGTGTTTTTTGGTCATTTTGATATTGAGTATTTTAATCCGGAGTTTAACACAACGCCAACGCAAAATACAATCGATTAATGCGGAACTGAATCGATATAAATCCGAACTGGAAAGTATCGTAGACGGAAAGAATCGTAAATTGATACAAAGCGAACGGCAAATCCTTAACCTGGGCAACAATATGCCCAACGGGGCTGTTTTCAGATTCGCCTTTGAAAATGAAATCGAGGGAAAGACCCTGTTTGTGAGTTCGGGTTGGGAGGAACTTACAGGACAATCGACTGAAACAGCTCGCGATTCGGTTTTCTTTTTCCAAAACAAAATCCATCCTGATGATAGCCGCATTCTGCTGGAACAGCTTGCACAAGCCATCCGCAACCATTCTGTTCTGGATGCGGTATACCGGTATTATAAGAATAACGCGGAGATGCGGTGGTTCCATGTTCGCGCTGTTGCTGCCGTGGGTGATGACGGGCTAACTTATCTGGATGGTTACCAAGTGGATGAGACCGATCAAAAACATTTCGAGCAAGAATTGGTTGCAGCGAAAGAAAGAGCGGAAGAATCGGACAGGTTGAAGTCAGCATTCTTAGCCAACATGTCGCATGAAAAACGCACTCCCATGAATGCGATCATCGGATTCTCCTCATTATTGTCCAATGGTCATTTGCCGGCTAAACGACAGGCCACTTATCTGGAACTGATCCAGGAAAACTGCCAGTATCTGTTGAGATTGATTGACGATATCGTAGATATTTCGAAAATAGAAGCAGAACAATTGGTACTTCGGATGGAGGATTGTCAAATCAGCGAAATCATGAAAGTGATAAAAGAATATTTCGACCCGATCATTCAGAATAAGTACCCGCATGTTGAATTATGGGTTGATGAATATTCCGAAAGCACCTCATTGACAATCTACACAGATGTATTCCGGCTAAAGCAGATATTCCTGAATCTCATTGAAAATGCGTTGAAATTTACCGAAAAAGGATTTGTGAGATGTGGTCATATGCTGGACAAGGTCGATTCGGTACATTTTTATGTAATGGATACCGGGATTGGCATTGCCCACGAAAATGTCGATGTTGTTTTTCAAAGTTTCAGAAAAATCGACCAATATTCCGGTGGTACCGGGCTGGGATTATCCATAGTAAAGAAGCTATTGATCCAAATGGGTGGTACCATTTGGGTTGAATCTGAATTAGGAGTAGGCAGTACTTTCCATTTCACGCTTCCTCTTTCCAAAAAATAGGAAAGTCTCGCTTGTTGAATTTTATCAATTCAAGTCGAGAACCTTGGCTATAATAGCTTGCCGGACAAACACCCCATTAAGGGCTTGTGTAAAATAGTATGCTTTGGGGTTATTGTCCACATCCACGTCGATCTCGTTAACACGGGGAAGCGGATGCAACACACGTACGGTAGCTTTGGTATTGTCGAGCATGGCATTATTCAGTACGTAGACGTTTTTATTCTTTTCGTATTCGATCGGATCCGAAAAACGTTCCTTCTGCACACGTGTCATGTAAATAATATCTGCTTCGTGAATGATATCTGCAAAATCGGAATATTCGAAAAAACGGATTCCTCGCGAACGGAGGTAAATTTTATATTCCACAGGCATTTTCAAGGCATCGGGCGAGATAAAGTAGAATGTCGGATTGAAGTGCGACATAGCCATCAGTAACGAATGTACGGTACGTCCGTATTTCAGATCGCCAATCATGAAAATATTCAGGTTTTCAAGTGTTCCCTGTGTTTTTTGTATCGAATACAAATCAAGTAAAGTCTGTGAAGGATGTTGGTTGGCACCGTCGCCCGCATTGATAATCGGCACCGAGGCGATCTCACTGGCGTAACGCGCACTTCCTTCCAACGGATGACGCATGATGATCAAATCGACATAATTGTTGACCATCTTAATAGTATCTTTCAGGGTTTCGCCTTTGGTAACGCTTGAGCAGCTTGCATCGGCAAAGCCAATGATACGGCCGCCAAGGCGTTGTACAGCCGTTTCGAAACTCAAGCGGGTACGGGTCGATGGTTCAAAAAAAAGCGTTGCAACCAATTTTCCCGACAAAATATTCTGCGAAGGGTTTTGTTCAAACCCGGCTGCCCGACGAAGAATTTCAAGATATTCCTCTTTGTTGTAATCGGTAATGGAGACCAAACTTCGGTTTTGCATAAATTTTTATTTCAATTTCAAAGACAGATACAAGATCAATAATCAACCACAACTACCCCAATATTTCGGGTTCTATCTTCAGGGATTCGACCAATTCGAGCCGCCTGATCATTTCTGTAATCAAACTTTTCCGCACACGCACCTTCATGGAGCAACCAAGATCAAAGCTTTGTGCGAAACTTTTCAAATTCATATCCTTCACTACTTTAAGCACCTGATTCATGGCTGGATAATCAAATGAGAAACGATATACCTCAGTTACCACACCTGTTGCCATCGTGGCATTTGCCAGAGCATCGGCTGCAGCCTGACGGTATGCCTGCACCAACCCTCCCACGCCCAATAGTATGCCACCAAAATAGCGTACCACCACCAGCAACACATTGGTTACGTCATATGATACAAGTTGCCCCAAGATAGGCTTGCCCGCCGAGTTGGACGGCTCGCCGTCGTCATTGGCACGAT
This sequence comes from Bacteroidales bacterium, assembly GCA_031551645.1. Classification (GTDB taxonomy): domain Bacteria; phylum Bacteroidota; class Bacteroidia; order Bacteroidales; family UBA4181; genus JAIRLS01. Next base: position 41,429 of record JAVBNI010000011.1, read on the forward strand.
AGCGTTCACCCTTTGGCCCCAGGCGATATGCATAACAGTGATGGCGTGCGTCGAAGTATTTTTTGCGCAATGCATCTACTTTTTCCTTCACCTCTTCTTCGCTGCCAACAGGATAGGCAAACGCCAGGAACTTACTGCCTTTATCCCGATAAACCCCTTCGGACTCCGATGCTATGGTTAAGAACGTGTCTTCTAATCCGGACATTGATTATCAATAATTGATATTATTGTCAAATATACAATAATCAATCACTATTTGAGGCTGCATAAAGCGCTCGTTTTAGATCGGTTTTCTGATTTTTGCTGAGAAGCGTCAATGATATCGGTGGATATTTAGCGATTCCCTTAGGCGTTTTCTGATACAACACTAAGGCTTCTTTTTTGTTGAAAAAGCTGGTGATGATATCATATTTGAAAAAACTGATCTTCGATATTTCAATTGTCTTGGGTTTTCCGTACAAGTTCCGTAAAGAGTAGAACCTGAAAACCAAATTCTTGTTATTGTTCGAAAAATAGAAATAAGTATATTCCATCTGATACTGAAACCAGTAGAACAACAGGAACAATACTGATAACGCACCGCTAATAAGCGCTTTAACGGTTGTGTTGACCGGAATGAATACTAGCAGAACAACTATCAGTATGGCAAATATAACAACCACAAAGGATTTGGTTTTCCATAAGGTCGAGGCTTCCTCTTTTGTGTCAATAATCATGTTTAAAATTCAAAGATTAAATTCCATTAGGCCAAAGCCATTCATATGTCATCCGAAAAAAGTACCGACCCGTTTGGCCTGTTTGATCAGGAAATAATCGGGGGGAACCAGACGGAGTTTTCCGCCTACTTCTTTCAATGGCACTGAAGTCATTTCATTGTTGTGAATAGCTACCATGCGTCCGAATTCACGTTTATTCAGCAGCGACGCGGCATATGTTCCCATCCGCGTAGCAATGATCCGGTCCAGCGGCGACGGACTACCTCCGCGCAAGGTATAGCCCGGCACAGTAACACGGGTCTCTAACTTAGCCCCTTTTTCTATCTGTTCAGCGATATAGGCGCCAGCCGGCATATCTTCCTTTTTGCCGGTTTTAATTCCTTCGGCTACTACTACAATCGAATACGGCTTCCCTTTATGTGCACGATCCATCAGGACATCGTTCACCCGGTCCATATTATATTCTATTTCGGGAATGAGAATAATATCACCACCGCCGGCCAACCCAGCATAGAGTGCAATCCATCCGGCATGATGACCCATCAATTCGATCACCATCACACGTTTGTGTGAATTAGCGGTCGAATGCAACCGGTCAATTGCTTCGGTAGCAATATTCACAGCCGAATCGAAGCCAAATGTAACATCGGTACCCCATACGTCGTTGTCGATGGTTTTGGGAATACCAATCACATTGATACCCAACTCAGACAATTGCGCCGCCGTTTTCTGAGTACCGTTGCCACCAATACAAACCAGACAATCAATCCCCATCTTGGCACAATTTTGCTTGATGAGTTGTGGCTTATCTGCAATCAGGTCGCCCTCTTTTTTCTTGAAAGGCTTTTCCCGGGATGTTCCCAGTATAGTTCCTCCAAGCGTAAGTATCCCCGATAGTTTGCGTTCGTCCAATGGAATATAGTCGTTGAACATCAAACCGGAAAAACCGTCAAGCACCCCGATTACTTCCATCCCGTAGGTAATGGCAGCTTTACCAACACCTCGTATTGTTGCATTGATGCCGGGACAATCGCCTCCTGATGATAAGATTCCTATCTTCATTTGATGCTAATATTAAGATTTTACGTCCTTTGAGGTTATATGCCTGCTTTTGTTACACGGCATAAAGTTGACAAAAAATCTTAAATATCGGGCAATAAAATTCAAACTTTTTTATCTTTTTAAGGCAAGACCAACGTAAATGTTCCGCGTTTTTCCACTAATCGTCCTTTGGCTGTACGGAATTTGATATAATATCCATATACGCCTTCGTTGGCTGGTTTGCCATTTTTTAGCCGTCCATCCCAAGTGTCTCCGATATTCTGGGTCTGGAAAACTTTTGCTCCGTTACGGTCGTATGCAATGAAAAGGTATTCTACCGGGTCATAAGAAAAATATGGGCGGTATTCATCGTTCATTCCGTCGCCATTAGGCGTGAAAGCCTGCGGTATAAAAATTTCGCTTTCGGGCTGTATGCATACGCTATTAGAAATAGCCTGCTGGGCCGCTGATGTGGGCGACGCCGGAACAGCCCTTACCCAATAGCAAATATCACCTTCGATTGGCTGACCCGATATGTCATCCTTGTATGCCGTTCCGTCGGCATCGGTCAGTGTAGCGATGATTTCAACGGGATTATTACCAATCCTCCTGTATAGACTGTCCACTGCCGGTATCCCCCAGTCGAGGTACGGATCCCATTGCAGGCTGTTCACCTGCTCATCCTGTCGCAAGTAGAGCCACAAGGCTGTAGCCACATTCGACTCCATGGTATATTTATCCTTGCAGGTATGCCACGCTTCCAATTTGTAATAATAAGTTTTTTCACGGGTTTGAATGTCGGAAACAATCAAATTAGTTCCCAGGACATCGTCAAATGTTCCCAACGAAACAAAAGAATAATCAGGCTTACTCGAACCGAGGAACTCGTAGCTGTGTGTCTGGGATGCGGGGTCCAGCGCAAACGTGACTTGTGCCAAGCCTTGTGCATCGTATTGTGTTCCTTCGGCTTTTATAAACGTTGGCGGAACAGGCATTTTCGTGTATTTTTCAGCCTTAAAACTGGTTGACCACAAAATACTATTGCTACTCTCGGCTATTGCTTCAATATAAAAAGTATACTGCTCATTCTCATTCACCTTAGTAATCGTATAGGATGTATCCTGATCAGACACGCGCTTGATTTCTTCCGGCAGCCCCCCCGAATTGGACATGCGCATGATACGGTAAGTCGTTAAAGGAACACCGGGTGGACGATCACTGTACCAACCCACATAAGGATACCAGTTTAACCTCAATTCAGCCCTACACGAATCATATTTGCAGGAAAGTTGCACATTATAATCTTCATCACTGCGCAGACTTCTCGAATAGGGAGATTTATGATAAGCAGCTACGGTGAAAGGCACAGTTGTCTTTTTCGGATTAGGCATCTGAGGCGAAGTGACGATTGTATCCGGATTAAAAGTGTAACTCCTTGCTGCCGGATTCGCAACCGAATCGATCACATAATTGTTCGACGAATGAGGTTCAAGCCAGAAAATAATATATCCGTCAACAGTCACCGGTGAAGCCGGTGGTTCTGGCTGACTCCATGTGATGGTTACATTTCCGTTTGAAGGATTGACACTAACACTTTCAAGAACCGGCTCATCCGGAGTTGTTCCTGGATTTTGCGCCGTTACGTTCCAGCAACAGAACAAGCATATCAGCAAAGTCAGGCACAGTCTTGTGATATGATATTTTTCCATATTCCTATTTTCAAATTTTTATCCAACGACTATTTCATATATACGTTGAAAGTCCAAATAATGTTGTGATAATCTTTGAATTTCTTTCGCATCAATATATTTTATGCAGTCAATATATCGTTCATAATAGCTTTCATCAAAATCGTATTCGAGTAGTGCGATCAGGCTTTCGGCCTGTGCAAAAGGGCCGTCAAACGAACGGAGCATTTCCGACATCAGGTACGTCCGCACCATCTGCAATTCTTCTCCGGGAACAAGATCCTGCTGCAAGCGTTGTATTTCAGCATATATTTCATGCAGAGCAGCATCCGTAACATCTACCCCGACATCAGTCACGATGGTGAGGTATCCTGCCTGGCGCAACGAAACCAATAATGAACTGACACCATAAGTGTATCCTTTTTCTTCACGGATATTCCGCATCAGCCGCGAACCAAAATAACCGCCCAACAGGGTACTAACCGCTGTCATCCCGGCATAATCACCATGCGTCTTGTTGCACACCTGTTTGCCGATACGTATGGATGATTGAAGCGAATCGGCTTTTTCTATTTTTTGTTTGTACTCTATAGCTTCCGAAAAAACACAATCAGGCATTTTAGCCGGAAAATTTGCTTTCCATGCAATATCGCCCAGATACCTGTTTATCATTTGTATGTCATCGCCAGAAACGTTTCCAGCCACCACAATCCTGCAATTTCCCGGATGATAATACTCCGAATGGAATCGACGTAACCGTTCTACATTCAGATTTTGAAAATCTGCCAATTGCAGCTCATATCCGTAGGGATGTTGGTTGCCGAACAACGCTTTTACAAAAAGCCGCTGTGCTATGTTCCGGTTTACGGGTTGTTCAATCAGGAATTGTTGGCTGTGCCGCGCAATGAAAGCCTGTAGGTCGGATTCGGGAAATGATGGTTGTTTCACCACATCTTCGAGCAGAACAAGCATTTTTTCCAAATGCTTGCGCAAACAGAGTAAAGTCACTGATGCAAAATCCTTGTCGGTACTACAGGTAATATATGCCCCGTGGTAGTCGCTTATCTCCGATATTTGTGCCGCCGGATACTTTCGCGTGCCTTCCGTAAGCATGCTGTTAGCCGCAAAAGCAACCAATGGTGCCGATTGGTAAATGCTTCCCGCATCGAACATCAACGTTATCTTGATGATGTCTTCCGTACCGGCACGTAAGGAATAAAGGAGAATGTCGTTATCCAGACGGATTATTTCGGGACGAGTAATACTGACGAACTCAATGTCCCTGTATACAGGCGCCGTTTTACGCATGAATTTCCGAGTTCTGTTTCACTATCTCATACATCAGCACTGCAGCCGCAGCCGACACATTAAGTGATGCAATCTGCCCCTTTACCGGGATTTTTACAATTACATCAGCCATACGGAGATATTCGGAAGATATACCGGTATCCTCAGCTCCTAACAGCAATGCTACAGGACCCGAAAGGTCAGTGTGATAGTATATGTCACGAGCCTTTTCACTGGCCGCTATAATTTTTAATCCGCTGTTTTTCAGAAATTGGAGAGATGATTTCAGGTTATCTGTCCTGCAAACGTCAATATGATTCAACGCTCCGGCAGATGTTTTAACGGCATCGGCGCTGATCATGGCCGAACCCTTCACGGGAAGCAGGATGGCATGGGCTCCCGCGCATTCGGCCGAACGGGCGATCGCCCCGATATTTCGTGTATCGGTAACGCCTTCGCAGATAACAACAAATGGTTCTTTGCCTGCCTCAAACAATGTAGGAATAAGGTTTTCGATACGGGCATATTCCACCGGTGAAACAAAAGCAATTACCCCTTGATGATTTTTTCGTGTCACACGGTTCAGTTTTTCGATAGGCACCACCTGCGATGGAATATCATTACTGCGCATCATCGCGACCAATTCCCTGTACATATCACCTTCAAGGCCCTTACGTAGCAGTACTTTATTTATCTCGCGCCCTGCATCAATAGCTTCCATGACCGGATGCAAACCAAATATCATTTGTTGCGGTTGTGATTCGTTCATTCCAAATCATTAATATTAAACACCTTTCCCTTTCTCCAACTTTCCACTGCCTGAGGCCAGTAAGTGGATTGAGGATCGCCCCTGCGCAGTATATAATAATTATCTGTATATGATGAGGGCTTTTTATCAAAGGTAAAACTCACAGGAATGGCCGTTTGCTTACGCGTATATTCCCATGTTTCAAAATCGGATCCTTTCAGGATATTATTCGGCAAGCCATATACCATGTAGATCATCCCGCGATCGGTCTTCCAACCCTCACCCGTGTCGGTGAAAAACTGGTTGGCATACGACATCCGGGTATAAAAAACCCGTATCAGCATACGCGCCTTATCTGTACTTCCAGTAGCTGCAAGCCAGAAATTGTCCATCATCTTTTTGGCATTCGTCTCCTGGCTCAACTTCTGATATTCGGTGCTTGAAATAATATATCTGATAGGTTGTACCAGTTGAACGGTACGGTTTTCCTTGGGATAAGCCGTACCAAAATTCATCAATAACAACCCGTCCTGTTTTGTAGTGTCTGTTTGAATCAGGTACAATCCTTCATATCCAAACATGAAATTGGTGGAAGGGCTATATGATTGCACCCAAATGCTGTCGGCCTTGAATTGAAACTCTTTTACCGGGGCAGGCGCCAAGGGAGAAGTCGCTATCGGTTGCGGCGCACTCATGTATTTGATAAATATTTTATCGATACCATGCCTTTGATATGCTATCCGGAAAATATCGTTTTCATTGATGGTATTCTCAAGTCTGGGAGCTCCGTTCAATGCCGTTAGTTTAAAATTCTGCGCCGAAAGATCGTTCATCTTGTTAACGGTGATGAATTGGCGGATGGTATTGCGTCTTAACAAATCGGTGGTTTGCACCAGTAATAAATAACGCCGTCCCCGTTCGGCAGGGAACATGATAGGGAAAACAATGGTTTTCTGTTGTTTTTTGATTTCTACGGAATTAACAAAAGTAGCACTGTCGCTGATAATTTTATTATTTTCTATTTCCGTACAATCGAACAACTGGTAATGTATCCTGATATCGGACTTCGGGACGCGTTCTGCATTTGCTTCATTAACGATCAACTCCCCGGTGTTTATCATGATATACATTTGAGACTCCGCGTCGGAAACATGAAAAACGCCCAATTGAGGGTGTAATGACGACGATGCCGGATTATACAGTACCGGTTTGTTAATCTTGGGTATCTGTTTATTGCCCGACGATCGGCAAGCTGCCAAAAATAGCATGACGCATCCGATCAACAATAAATGAAAACAGGCTTTTTGCATAATCACTGATATTGTTTCTTTGATTTGCTTCTTGAATAAGCGATTATCACCATGCAAAAGTATGTATTTCTTTCGAAAAATACATGATTTTGTATATGTATGAATTACAGGAATTAAAAATAACAAAAAATGATCCGGAAAATATGATTTTTTGAATCAAATGATTAAATTTGTAAGGTCATTTAAATGTTTCACAGACTAGATTAAACAATTAAATCTTTCTATTGTTATCAATAATACTATAAAATCCATAATCAATTTTTTTCAAACTTAAATTAATGTATTATGAATAATGTAACATTATTTGACGAAGTCAAAAGTGCAGTAAAAAACTGGTGGGTATCTCTCGTTTTGGGGATCTTGTTCGTTTGTGTAGCCTTAATGTTAATGTTTAGCCCGGGTGAAGGATATGAGGCTTTGGTGTTTGTTTTCAGCATTTGTATGTTCATAAGTGGGATCCTCGAAATTATTTTTTCTGCCAGTAACCGCGAAATTCTGCCGGGCTGGGGTTGGTATCTGGCATGCGGGATTATCGATCTGCTACTGGGTATCTTTTTTATCAGTTCCCCGTTAGTAACAGCTGTCGTTATTCCTTTCTTTCTGGCATTCTGGATCATGTTCCGCGGATTTACCGCCATTGGTTTTTCTATGGACTTAAACCGTTTTGGTATTAAAGGCTGGGCTTGGTATCTGGTGCTTGGAATTCTTGCCATCATCTGTTCCATCGCCATCATCTGGAATCCCGGCGTAGGAGCGTTTGCTTCTGTATTCATCGTGGCATTTGCCTTCCTGTTTATGGGTTTCTTCCGAATCATGCTCTCTTTCGAATTACGCGATTTACATAAGAACAGTCAAAAGTTAAAAGATACCTTATCTGCATTGACTGGAGACAAAGGAAAGAATGATTGATCTTTTGTCAAAAATTAACCGCCAAAGATTCTCTTTGGCGGTTTTTATAGCTATCTACCGGTCATGAAGAAATACATTATCCTTGACTTTTGTTTTCCACAATGGAGAATATCAACTAAATTTGTCTGTAAAAACAAGAATAACCATTAAACCCTAATATATTATGAAAAATTTTGCAATTGTATTATCAGGTTGTGGCGTATATGACGGAGCTGAAATCCACGAAGCCACTTTGGCTATGTTAGCCGTCAGTCGGAGAGGTCATAATTATCAAATATTTGCACCCGACATACCACAACACCATGTGATCAACCACCTGACAGGCGCAGAAATGTCCGAAACTCGGAATGTATTGGTGGAAGCAGCACGCATCGCACGCGGAAAGATTAAAGATTTAGCCAAATTTGATGCATCGCAATACGACGTTCTGCTTTTTGCCGGAGGATTTGGCGCAGCCAAGAATCTTAGCGATTTTGCGTTTAAAGGCGAAAACTACAAGGTGATTGATGACGTGAAAAGGGCCATTGCCGATATGCATCGTGCCGGCAAACCCATTGGCGCAATGTGCGTGTCACCCATTTTGATTGCCGATGCCTTGGATGGTGTGGAGCTTACTCTTGGAGAAACTTGTGATGCATCTAAAGCAGCCGAAAAACATGGAGCCAAACATCGGGTAACAACACACGGAGAAGTGATTGTAGACAGAAAAAATAAAGTAGCTACCACCCCATGCTACATGCTCGACGCAAATATTGCACAAGTAGCCGAAGGTGCTGACAATCTGGTTGGTGATTTATTGAAATTGGTATAAGTCGGACAAAATGACGTAAAAATTATTTCATGTTCTATAGATAGAAATATGCATACATACAAGCAATCCTATGAAAAATAGGATCATAAGTCAGATTGCCCTGTGTATGAATAAATTGAAAAATATTGACATTAAAATAACATAATACTATCAAAATAGGATATTTTGGCATGGTATTTGTTCTTTAAAATTTAGTTTCATAGTAGCAGTAGTTTTTCTCATAAGTTAGTAGTTGTAAATGTTAGTAATTTGAAAGAGCCGTTCGGGAGAACCGCTCTTTTTTGTTGTATATGGCTGATATATAGGAATCAAAATGGACTGACGTAAAGGTATGAAGTCAAAATGAAAAAAGGGATCAAAATCTTCCCTAGGGTTTACAAACCACTGTCAGAAAATACATATCCGGCCAGAGTTCTCTGCCAACGATGAGACATAATTCTAAAAAATAACTTATAGCGAAAGCAAGTAAAAATTAGTTTGAACTATTTCCAGGAAATAGCATCACCTCGCTCTATGGCTCTCTGAGCCTCCTCTCTGAAATCTTCTGTGTCTTCCTTTATGTTTTTTCAGGACATAGAGAACCTCTGGACTATCCGCATAGCCACAGAGAGAAAATAGGATAACTTATTTAGTACCTATTGAAACAATATTATCCGTATATGTTTCTCCGTTTGTTTTTGTCTTGTTTGTTCCAGTATTTGATCAGAATAAAGCCGAACAACATCCCTCCCACATGCGCGAAATGTGCAATGCTGCTTCCCGGTTGTGCAACTCCCAGGAATAATTCGATCACACCATAACCAAGAACAAACCACTTAGCCTTTATCGGAATGGGTGGAATCAGAAGCATGAGTTGTGCATTGGGGTACATCATTCCAAAAGCAAGTAATACCCCGAAAATGGCGCCAGATGCTCCAACAGTGGGAACATTCATCATCGCCATATGTACATTTTTCATGATCATAAGTGCAGTGTTGGCATAGCTTTGATCTCCCGGCATCATCGTCCAATCATTGTATAATTGATACCACTGGCCTACGGCATTGATTGCAAAACCATCTTTATGAGCGTCGAGAAATTGCTTAAACAGCTCGGGTGAAGGCGTATTGCTGAAAGCTGTAATATCCATTGCGACTCCACGGAAAACGAGGTAATTAACAAAAGTATGCAAAACGGCTGCTCCAAGACCAGTAAACAGGTAAAAAAACAAAAAACGTTTGCCTCCCCAGTTGTTTTCTATTGGCGTGCCAAACATCCATAAAGCATACATATTGAAAAGAATATGCGCTATCCCGCCATGCATAAACATGTGTGTAACAAATTGATATGGCTCAAAATATTGGGATTGCGGGAAAAACAAGGCCAAGTACCTTATCATGGGGTTATCCAAGCCAAAACCACTTCCCGAACCGGCATACCGGCCAAACAGGTAAGTTGCCAAGAACAGCAATACGTTAATAATCAATAAATTTTTTACTACTGGCGAAATTCTGTTCATGTATCGAAAAATTTTTAGCTTACTTTATTACAATGACTTACCTTGGTCCCTTTTATGGAAAACAAAATTCAAAGATAGATCAAAATAACCGTAATGGAAAATTAGATAAAAGTCCAATGACAATACCTCAAAAGACTTTAATTGTCCTCCCATGATATAGGTTGACAGGAAAAGTGTTAAAAACTTTTCTAAAGTTAACTCAAAAATGGACAAAAGACATCGTATTTTTAGTGATGAATTCAAAAAGGAAAAAGTATTAGAAATAGAGCAAGGCAAGTAT